>NZ_PKOI01000002.1:0-409593 GCF_002870055.1 Herbaspirillum sp. BH-1
TGCCTGATGACTATAGCAAGTTGGTACCACCCCTTCCCATCCCGAACAGGACCGTGAAACGACTTCGCGCCGATGATAGTGCTGCAACCAGTGTGAAAGTAGGTCATCGTCAGGCTTGTTACTCCCAAGAACCCTCGTTACGTAAGTAGCGAGGGTTTTTGCTTTGGGGCGGCAAAAACACGCACCCATCCCATCCGGCTGCATGCAATTCCACAGGCCCGCGTTGATTAGCATCGCGCTCCTGCTCTCATCAGGCTGACCTCGACTTGGGTTCAAGTGACCCGGATAGCAGAGCTGGTAAGGCGGTCACTCCGCCATCTCCTTCTTGAACGGGGAAAACCGTTCCTATTGGCTGAACGTTACCTCTGATCAGCCATCATTTGAGGTTGAGAGTGTCGGCTACTAGATCGGACTGGGCAAAAAGCTCGGACAATAAACCCCTTCGACTGGATATCTTATCCACAGCCTGTCACGCCCACAGACCGACGCATCGATTGCACGACATCAAGTTGAAAACTTAGTATTTGGGGAACAAGCAAGGCGCAAAGGAGCGTCCAGTGTGGCCTCGATAATTCGTTAACTTAGTTTATGCACAGGGCAGCCTTCAAGTTTGTGCGGGACCTATCTTATCCACAGCGCCAAAACCCTCTCTCGACGTCCATGGCTGATGGCTTGCTCGAGCAACATTCGGCGGAGCATTGAGTGACTGTAATGACCTCACCCAGGCACCGAACCCTCTAAAACACAAGACAATAAAAAAGCCGGCAAAGCCGGCTTTTTTACTTCCATCCACAACACGATCTCAACAGATCGCCATAAAACTCACTGCTTGGCTGCAACACTCAAGGTGTTCTCGTTGATACCACCACCCAATGCCTTATACAGATCAATGGCATTGTTCAAGCGCAGTTGGCGAGCCTGGATCAAGGATTGTTGCGCAGAGAACAGATCCCGCTGTGCATCAAGCTGATCCAGTGAAGAGGCAATCCCGTTCTTGAAACGCAGATCCGTCAGCTTCAGCCGCTCCTGCTGGGCCGCCAGGAAAGCCTCCTGCGCCTTGACCTGGTCATCCAGAGTCCCACGCGCGACGAGCGCGTCGGCAACCTCGCGGAAGGCCGTCTGGATGGTCTTCTCATAGCTCACTACAGCCTTGTTCTTGCGTACTTCAGCCAGGTCCAGATTGGCGCTGTTGCGGCCGAAATCGAAGATGGGCAGTGACAGCGAGGGGCCGAAGCTCCATGCGCCCGAACCACTCTCGAACAATCCACCCAGTGTGCTGCTGGCGCTACCGAAGCTGCCTGTCAGCGAGATGCGGGGGAAGAATGCCGCACGCGCCGCACCGATGTTGGCATTGGCTGCCAGCAGGCTCTGCTCGGCCGAGCGGATGTCAGGGCGATTGGTCAGCAGCTCCGAAGGCAGTCCAGCGGGGATGTCGGTCACGATCTTTTCATCCGACAGCAGTTGCGCCGGTGGCAGGTCGCCCACTTTCTTGCCCACCAGCAGCGTGAGGGCGTTCTCGGCTTGTGCACGCTGACGTTCCAACTGGGCCTTGGCCACGCGAGCCGACTCCACCAGCGTCTGCGTCAGGCGAAAATCCAGCGCCGAACTGGCCCCGACGTCGAAGCGCTTTTGCGCCAGATCCAGATTGGATTCACGCGACTTGAGGGTGTCATTGGCCAGCTGCAGCTGCTCGGCATAGGAGCGCTCGGACAGGTAGGCCTGTGCCACTTGAGCGACCAGGCTGATCTGCGCCGACTTCTGCGCCTCTTCGGTACTCAGATAGCTGGCCAGTGCCGCATCCTTGAGGTTGCGCACGCGACCGAAGAAGTCCAGCTCGTAGGCCGGCACCGCCAGCCCCACCTGGTAGCTGTTGCTGATAAAGGGCTGGCCGGTCAGCGACTGGCTGGCCGCGGTACGGGCACGCGCAGCATTGCCAGTGACGTTCAGGTTGGGCAGCAGATCGGCGCGGGCAATCTGGTATTGCGCCCGGGCTTCTTCGATGTTGAGCACGGCAGTGCGCAGATCGCGGTTGTTCTCCAGAGCGGTCGCGATCAGCTGCTGCAGTCGCTGGTCGGGGAAGAACTGGCGCCAGCCCAGGTTGACAGCCTGCAGTTCGGCACGACCGGCGGCATCCGCCGGATAGACGGTTTCCACCGGCGCTTGCGGACGCTCATAAGTGGGGGCCAGCGAGCAGCCCCCCAGGACACCGGCCACCAGCAGCGCTGCGCACATTTGCAGCAGGCGCGGCGAGCGCGGCAACGACAGATTAGCCATTGTTGTTCTCCACATTGATCTTGGGCGAATGGTCAGCGTCGAACTTGCGCTGACGATCGCTACCCTTGAAAATCTTGCGCACGACCACGAAGAAGATCGGCACCAGGAACACCGCCAGTACGGTCGCCGTGATCATGCCGCCCATCACGCCGGTACCGATGGCGCGCTGGCTGGCAGAGCCGGCGCCAGAGGCAATCGCCAGCGGCAGCACGCCGAGGATGAAGGCCAGCGAGGTCATGATGATCGGACGGAAACGCAGGTGAACCGCCTCAAGCGTCGCCTCGATCAACCCCTTGCCCTGCGCCTGCAGATCCTTGGCGAATTCGATGATCAGGATCGCGTTCTTGGCCGACAGACCCACCACCGCGATCATGCCCACCTTGAAGTACACGTCGTTGGGCATGGCGCGCAACGTCACGCCCAGCAGCGCACCCAGGATACCCAGCGGCACCACCAGCATCACCGCCAGCGGGATGGAGGTACTTTCATACAGCGCTGCCAGCACCAGGAACACCGCGATCAGCGACAGTGCATACAGGGCAGGAGCCTGGTTGCCGGAAGTCTTTTCTTCCAGCGACTGACCCGTCCATTCAAAGCCGAAGCCAGGCGGCAGCTTGGCCACAAAGGATTCCAGCTCCGCCATCGCCTCACCGGTACTGCGGCCAGGAGCAGCGCCACCGGCGATCTTCATGGCCGGGTAGCCGTTGTAGCGGATCAGTTGCACCGGACCATTGATCCACTTCGCAGTGACGAAGGCCGAGAACGGAACCATGCCGCCATTGGAATTGCGGGCGTACAGGTTGGTCAGGTCTTCCGGTTGCAGACGACGGGTGGCGTCAGCCTGCACGATCACACGCTGTTGACGACCCAGGTTGGGGAAGTCGTTCACATAGGACGAGCCCAGCGCCGTGGACAGCACGCTGTTGATCGCCGAGAACGGCACGCCCAGGGCGTTGGCCTTATCGCGGTCGATGTCCAGTTGCAACTGTGGCGCATCTTCCAGACCTTCCGGACGCACACCGGCCAGCACCTTGCTCTGCGAAGCCATGCCCAGGATCTGGTTGCGGGCCTGCACCAGTGCGGCGTGGCCCATCCCGGCGCGATCCTGCAGACGGAAGGTGAAGCCGGTGGCATTACCCAGTTCCGGGATCGGCGGCGGGTTCAGCGGGAACACGATCGCATCCTTGATCTGCGAGAACGCACCGAAGGCCTTGCCCGCGACGGCGTCGGCCGACTGCGACTTGTCGCGTTCGGACCAGTCCTTCAACGGGGTGAACACCAGTGCCGCATTCTGACCATTACCCGAGAACGAGAAGCCCAGCACCGCAATGGCGTGTTCCACTGCCGGGTCCTTGAGGTAATACTCTTCGATCTTCTTGACCACCTCGGTGGTGCGCGCCGTGCTTGCGCCCGGCGGCAACTGGACGTTGGTGATGATGTAGCCCTGGTCTTCATTGGGCAGGAAGGACGCGGGCAGGCGCACGTACAGCAAGCCCACGCAGGCCACGATCACGACATAGACGATCATGTAGCGGCCAGCCTTGTTCAGCATGCGGGCGATCACGCCCTGATAGCCGGCGGCCGTGCTGTTGAACTTGCGGTTGAACCAGCCGAAGAAGCCCTTCTTCTCGTGGTGATGTCCCTTTTCGACCGGCTTGAGGATGGTCGCGCACAGCGCCGGCGTCAGCGTGAAGGCCATCAGCACCGAGAACACCATCGAAGCCACCATCGACAGCGAGAACTGACGATAGATCGCACCCACGGCACCGCCGAAGAAGGCCATCGGGATGAACACCGCGATCAGCACCAGGGTGATACCGATCAGCGCGCCGCTGATCTGGCCCATGGCCTTGCGGGTGGCGTCAGCCGGCGAGAGACCTTCCTCGCTCATGATGCGTTCGACGTTTTCCACCACCACGATCGCATCGTCCACCAGGATACCGATGGCCAGCACCATGCCGAACATGGTCAGCACGTTGATCGAGAAGCCGAACAGCAGCAGCGTGGCAAAGGTACCCAACAGCGCCACCGGCACCACGATGGTGGGGATGATGGTGTAGCGGATGTTCTGCAGGAACAGGAACATCACCAGGAACACCAGCACGATCGCTTCGATCAGGGTCTTGACCACTTCTTCGATCGAGATCTTGACGAACTTGGAGGTGTCGTAGGGGATGGTGTACTTCACGCCAGTGGGGAAGTACTTGGCCAGCTCGTCCATCTTCTTGTGTACGGCCGTAGCGGTGCCCAGCGCATTGGCGGTGGGCGAGAGCTGCACGCCGATGAAGGAGGAGGGCTTGCCGTCCAGACGACCGGAAGTGTCATAGCTCTGGCCACCGACCTCGACCCGGGCGACATCACGTAGTCGCACCGACGAGCCGTTGGCATTGGCGCGCAGCACGATGTTGCCGAACTGCTCGGGCGATGTCAGCTGACCGTTCACCACCACGGTGGCGGCGATCTGCTGGGTACCCGGGCTGGGCAGGGCGCCCAGTGTACCGCCGGCCACCAGCGCGTTCTGTGCCTGGATGGCTGCGGTCACGTCGGCCGGGGTCAGATTCAGGCCGATCAGCTTGTTCGGATCGATCCAGATGCGCATGGCGCGTTCGGTACCGAACAACTGTGCCTGGCCCACGCCCGGGACACGCTTGATTTCGTTCAGGACGTTGCGCGACAGATAGTCACCCAGCGCCACCGGATCGAGCTTGCCATCGGTCGAGGAAAGACCGATGAAGAGCAGGAAGTTGGAACGCGACTTGGTCACCTGCACGCCCTGTTGCGTCACCGCGGCCGGCAGACGGGCCTCGACGCGCTTCAGGCGGTTCTGCACATCCACCGCCGCCAGGTCCGGATTGGTTTCCGGCGAGAAGGTGATGGTGATCTGCACCTGGCCATTGGCCTGGCTTTGCGACTCGATGTATTGCAGGCCATCGGCGCCGTTCATTTCCTGTTCGATCAGGCTGGTCACCGAATCGTCCAGGGTCTGTGCGGTCGCACCCGGATAGGTCGCCGTGACCACGATGGTCGGCGGCGCGATGTTCGGGTACTGGGACACCGGCAGGCCGGTGATGGCCAGCGCACCGGCCAGCATGATGAAGATCGCTAGCACCCACGCGAATACGGGGCGATCAATAAAAAACTTTCCCATCTGGCAGCCTCTTAGTTAGCTTTCGGTTGGGCGCTCGGGTCTTGCTTGGCCGGTTGGCCTTGCGCTTGTGCGGGAGCGCCCGCGGGATTCCATTGCACCGGTTTGACCGAAGCGCCCGGGCGAACCTTCTGCAGGCCCTCCACGATCACGCGGTCACCCTCTTTCAGGCCGTCCAGGACCTGCCAGTTGTTGCCACGCGCACCGCCCGTCTTGACCGGACGTGGCTCGACCTTGTTCTCGGCATTGACCACCAGCACCGACGAGCCGCCGGCATCACGCATCACAGCCTGTTGCGGCACCAGCAGGGCCTGTTCGTCCACTGCCTGTTCGATCTTGGTACGCACATAGGTACCCGGCAGCAGCAGACGCTTGGGGTTGGGGAACTCGGCGCGCAGCGAGACCGAACCGGTGCTCTCGTCCACGCTGATGTCGGAGAACAGCAGCTTGCCCGGTTGTTCATAGGCTTGGCCGTTTTCCAGCACCAGGGTCACGCTGGCCTTGTTCTCGCCCACGCTCTTCAACTGGCCCGCCGCCATGGCCTGCTGCAGCTTCAACAGGTCGGCGCTGGACTGGGTCACGTTGACATAGACCGGATCGAGCTGCTGCACCAGCGCCAGCTGGGTGGCATCGCCCTGACCCACCAGTGCGCCCTCGGTCACCAGCGCGCGACCGATGCGGCCGGAGATGGGCGAGGTCACGGTGGCATAGCCCAGGTTCAGGCTGGCGGTCTGCACGGCAGCCTTGCCGGCGGCCACGTCGGCTTCTGCCTGCTTCTGGGCAGCGACCGCGTTGTCATATTCCTGCTTGGAGACGGCGTTGACTTCCACCAGCGGCTTGTAGCGTTGCGCCGTCAACGAGGTCTGCGTCAGGTTGGCCTGGGCACGTGCCAGTGTGGCTTGTGCGCTTTCCAGGCTGGCCTTGTACTGGGCCGGATCGATCTTGAACAGGACCTGGCCTTCCTTGACCTCGCTGCCTTCCTTGAAGACGCGCTTTTGCACGATACCGGCCACCCGTGCGCGGACTTGCGCCACACGGAAGGCTTCCACCCGGCCCGGCAGTTCATTGGTAATGGCCACGCGTTGCGGGGCGATGGTCACCACCGACACCTCGGCCGGCGGCATCTGGCCGCCTTGGGCGGCGGGTTTCTGTCCGCAGGCGACCAGCGCAGCGGCAATGGCGACGGTCATGGTGAGGCGCGTGAAACGACTGACTGAGCTCATAGATATCTCGCACGAAAGTAAAGTTGAAGCCGCCAGGGCGGCGATGAAACGAATTCGGTAAAACCGGTGATGACGATGATGCTGTGCCTGTCGTCGCCGGCTGAAGTTGGCGGGACGGCAGGATGAGGCATTGTTGCAATGCGAAAAATCCCCCGCCCGCTTCCCGGCCAGGGCGACGAATTTTTGCGAAGGACTTACGACAGGGGCTTGAAGCGGATGCTATTATACATACATTCATGTATGTATGTATTTCTCCGAAACATCACATTAATTTAACAAACTTGTTCGAAACGGCGTAGTTAAATATGAGCGATTCCTTGCATTTTCCTGCAGAAGGCACTCTGATACCGTTTCCGCAGTGTTGAAACCGAGCTCTTCCGCATGGCCCGTCGCGATAAGCGGGTCTCGGCAAGACGAAACAGATGGCCCGATATTGTGTACGACGAATTCTTTCCACTCCATGACAGTTTCTGCTTAAGCGCGATTGTTCAGGTTCAAATAATGTTCACTGAAGATGTGCGCACGCAGCAAAGCTTGCCGATGGATGATTCCCACTGGATGCTCTCCGGAGGTTGCTGAGATGGCCCGTTCCACCAAGGAAGAAGCGCTGGAAACGCGCGCCCGCATCCTCGATGCTGCCGAGCAGGTATTCCATGAACGCGGTGTTTCGCAGACCTCGCTGGCCGACGTCGCCAAGGCGGCGGACGTCACGCGGGGCGCGATCTACTGGCATTTCAAGAACAAGAGCGACCTTTTCGACGCCATGTGCGAGCGCGTACGCCTGCCGATGGAGGCCGTGCTGGAAGAGAACGCCAGCCCGCAGGTGGCCGATCCGCTGGGACAGTTTCTGCGCAGCGGCATCTACGTACTGACGATGGCCGCAACCGATGAGCGCTGCCGGCGCGTCTTCGACATCATCTTCAACAAGTGCGAATTCGCCGACGCGCACGACCCCATCCTGATCCGGCAGCGCGAGTGCCATGTCGACGGCATGTTGCGACTCGAGCAGATCCTCGGCAATGCGGTAGCGCGCGGGCAACTGCCGGCCACGCTGGACATCCGCCTGGCCTGCCTGATGGCCCATGCGACCTTCAGTGGCTTGCTGACGGACTGGTTCTTTTCACCCGAGAGTTTTGACCTGGTCGTGGAAGGTGAGCGTGTGCTGGCGGCGTCTTTGTACGCCTTGAAGGCGGCACCTTCACTGCAGAAAGTGCAAGAAGTGAAGGAAGTGGTGAGCTGAGCGAGGTAGGGAAGGGCGACCCGGAGAAGAAGGCGGGCCGCCTTGCCGTGCCATGCGATCCGGTCTGACCGGGCCACATGGCGGGAGGGAAGCGTCGACTCAGTAGGTCGGCATGGTCGGATCGACCTGCGTGGCCCAGGCATGCACGCCGCCACTCAGGTTGATGACCTTGGTGAAGCCCTGGCGCTCCAGGAAAGCCGCGACCTGCATGCTGCGGCCGCCATGGTGGCAGATGCACACTACCGGCTGTTCTTCGTCGAGCTCGGAAAAACGACCGGGGATGGTGTTCATCGGCACCAGTTGCGTACCGGCGATGTGGCAGGTCTGGTGTTCCCAGGGCTCGCGCACATCCAGCAGCAGGGGCGTGGGGCGGTCAGGATCATTGATCCAGGCAGCCAGTTCCGGGGCGGAGATGTGCTCCATGATGCTTTCCTGTCAGGTTCAGAACGTGAAGTGGGACGGCACCAGCGCTGCATGCAGCGGCTTGGCCATGGTTTCCACGATGTTCACGGTTTCAAAGACATGTTCCGAGGTGCGGGTGATCAGTTGCAGCTCCATCACCGGCGCGGAACCGACGATGGCCAGCAGACGGCCGCCCACCTTCAGTTGCTTGCCGAAGGCTTCCGGCAGCACCGGCAGCGAACCGGAAATGATGATCACGTCGTATTCGCCGGCCTTGCCGTCGGCGCCGGTCCAGCCCTGGGCGCCATTACCCAGTTGCACATCCACGTTGGCCACGCCGTAGTCGGACAGGTTCTGCTCGGCCAGTGTCTTCAGCTCGGGGGAGATTTCCACGGTGGTCACGTGACGCGCCTTGTGCGCCAGCAGTGCCGCCATGTATCCCGAACCGGCGCCGATTTCCAGCACGTATTCGTGCTTCTTGACGTTGGCTTCCTGCAGCATGCGCGCTTCGATCTTGGGGGCCAGCATGTTTTCACCGCCCGGCAGGGGGATCTCGGTGTCGAAGAAAGCCAGGCTGCGATAGGCGGCCGGGACGAATTCTTCACGCTTGACGACCATCAGCAGGTCCAGCACATCCTGCGCCAGCACATTCCAGGGACGGATTTGCTGTTCGATCATGTTGAAGCGGGCTTGTTCGATATTCATGGCGGTGGCTCGATCTAATCTAATAGCGACGGAAAGGCAGCATTTTATCAAACACCGCCCAGCTAATCAGCCCATCTATGCCGGGAAAAAGTGGCGGGCGGCGCTTCTGTTGCGGGTTTTCCTCAATGCAATGCGAGTATGGGCCTGTTGTTGCGTGCTGAACCCCGGGGGCGGATGCGCAGCGGGCGGTCATCTGTGGCTTGTGCTTCAGGCCCTCAGCCCATTGAGGCAGAGGTCGATCATGTTCTCCAGATAGCAGCGCGGATCGATGGGAGCCACTGCACAGGGGGCCAGTGACTGGTCCCAGAGCATGAGCATGACCACTGGAGCCACGATGACCTTTTTCATCGCTTCTGCATCAATCTGTCTGAACTCCCCGCATGCCATGCCGCGCTCCAGCACGCGGACCACGGTGGCGTCGCCCCGGGCAGTGATTTCTTCATGGTAAAAACGCGCAAGTTCGGGGAAGTTGCCGGATTCGGCCATCATCAGCTTGGCGATGCCCATCACCCCGGAGTGCGAGGCGGCCTCCCACCAGTGCATGATCAGGTCGCGCAGCAGGTCGGCACTGCTGCCGGCGTGGCCGGCGATGCGCGCCTCGGCCTGATCCAGCAGCGGCAGCATATTGGTGCGTACCACCGACTTGAACAGGCTTTCCTTGCTGTCGAAGTAGAGATAGAGGGTGCCCTTGGAAACGCCGGCGCGGGTGGCCACGTCTTCCAGGCGGGTCGCTGCATAGCCGCGTTCCACGAACAATTCCAGGGCCGCCCCCAGCAACTCCTGGGGGCGGTCCTGCTTGCGTCGTTCCCAACGCGGTTCTTTGGATAAGGCAGACATGAGAAGCAAAATGACCGGGACGGGGCACTGTAAGTGGCAAGCTGCGCCGACGTCAAGCCGCTGGCGCAAGCGGGGAGCAAGCATTGCGACTGCGGTGGACTGTCACTGCGCCGAGGCGGCGATGGACTACAATGCAGGCCCACCGTCCCACCAGGAAGCCCCATGAAGTGCCGAGATGCCTGCGGCGCCTGCTGCATCGCCCCCTCCATCACCAGCGCGATCCCCGGTATGCCCGACGGCAAACCGGCCAACGTGCCGTGTGTGCAATTGGATCAGGACATGCGTTGCAAGATATTCGGACAGGCCGGGCGACCGGCTTTCTGTGCAGGGCTGCAGCCTTCGGCAGAGATGTGCGGCGACGACCGTAGCCAGGCCATCGCCTGGCTGACGAGACTGGAGGCGCTGACTGCGCCTGCGCCACGAGCTGACGCCGGTAGGCTCGCCCCTAAGTAGTTAGTAGGCTTCCTCGCGCCGCCGTCGCGCTTCATCGCGGATATCTTCGATGAGGCGCCGGGTATCCACCTTTTCCTTGAGGTGGGCGGCATGGGCTTCTCGGCTGATCGGAGCGATGGTCGTCAGCTCCTTCAGATCGGCAGTACTTTCTTCGTGTCGATGATGCACCGCTGCTCCTGATTCGATGGGGAGAGAACTCCCGCGTTGTACCACGGATCAGCCAAGTATAGCGCGATTGAGGTCAAATGACTGCCGATACGGTGCGGATACCGTCCCGATGCCTCCCGATTGCGTTCAGGAAATGTCAGGAAGGAAGCTCAGGGAAAGATTTCCGCCAGCCGCTCGCTGGGACGCACCAGCATCGTTCCCTTGGGCGCGACAACGATAGGGCGGTTGATCAGCACGGGATGTTCCAGCATGGCATCGATCAATTGCTCATCGCTGACCGTGGCCGCATCCAGCCCGAGTTCCTGGTACAGCGCTTCCTTGGTCCGCACCACCTCGCGCACCGGCACGCCCATGGCGGCGATCAGCTGTTTGAGGGTCGCCCGGTCGGGCGGGGTCTTCAGGTATTCGATGATGGTCGGCTCGACGCCGCCGTCCCGCAGCGCCTGCAGCACATTGCGCGAGGTGCCGCAACGCGGGTTGTGATAGATGGTGAAAGCGCTCATGCAGATTCCCGCAGGTGAATGAAAAACCGCATGGTAGCGCGTTATCACCAAAGGAAAACGCGAGTTTTGTCACGTTGCTAAGGTAGAATCCGAATTTGTTGCACTGCACCGACTGCACTTTTTTCAGGTTCGTGCGGTCGAAACGCCGGTTTGCACCGATGCGGGCTTGTCGATGTGCCTTCTTGAGGGTGCAATTGAACGATTCCGGCCATATCGGTACCGATTTCGCTGGCCCGCCTGCGTGATCAGCACCATTTCCCTTCAACTCCTCAGAAAAAGCCACCCCCAGCTACCGTATGGATACCATCCTCGCGCTCAAGGCGCTCATCATGGGCATTGTCGAAGGCCTGACCGAATTCCTTCCCATCTCCTCCACCGGCCACCTGATCCTGGCCAACAGCCTGCTGCAATTCACCGGCCCTTCTTTCTCCAAGGAAAAAGCCGACGTCTTCGAAATCGTGATCCAGGCCGGTGCCATCCTCGCCGTCTGCTGGGAATATCGCGTGCGCATCGCCACTGTCCTCTCCGGCATGTTCACCGACCGCAAGGCGCAGCGCCTGGTCATCAACCTGATCATTGCCTTCCTGCCGGCCGCCATCCTGGGCTTTTTGTTCAGTCGCCGTATCAAGGAAGTGCTGTTTAATCCGGTCTCGGTGGCCATTGCCTTCATCGTCGGCGGCCTGATCATCCTGTGGGTGGAACGTCGCAACAAGGATCGCATGAGCATGGCCTCGGCCCGCGTCGAAACCGTGGACGACATGACCCCGCTGGATGCGCTGAAGGTCGGCATCGCCCAGGCCTTCGCCCTGATCCCCGGCACCAGCCGCTCCGGCGCCACCATCATCGGCGGCATGATGTTCGGCCTGTCGCGCAAGGCCGCTACCGAGTTTTCCTTCTTCCTGGCCATCCCGACCCTGTTCGCCGCCACCATCTATTCGCTCTACAAGGAGCGCGCGCTGCTGTCGGCGGCCGACGTCCCCCTGTTCACGGTGGGCACGGTTGCCGCCTTCGTCTCCGCCTTCCTGTGCGTACGCTGGCTGCTGCGCTACATCAGCTCGCACGATTTCACGATCTTCGCCTGGTACCGCATCGTCTTCGGCATCATCGTGCTGGTCACCGCCTACACCGGCGTGGTGGCCTGGGTCGAGTAAAACGTACTCGTCAGGACCCTGTCAGCCAGCGCCGCCTGCGGCGCGGTACACTGCAGCACCCGCCGTCCTATGGCCTGTTCGCACTCGCAGATATAGTGTGAACAGGCCCTAGATGCCGGCGGCGTTCACAACTCTCTTTCGCCACCCCCTTCAGAGCACACTCCATGGCCAACGTCTGCAGCGCCGGGCTTGATATCGGCTTTGCCTCCCTGAGCTACGCGCAGATCGGTTTCCTCGGCATCGTCCAGGGCATTACCGAACTGCTCCCCATTTCCTCCACCGCCCACATGCGCATCGTGCCGGCCTTTCTCGGCTGGCATGATCCGGGTTCGGCCTTCTCGGCCGCCATGCAGCTCGCAGCCCTGGCCGCCGTGATCAGCTACTTCCGGCGCGATGTCTCGGCCGTCACCGGCGGCAGCCTGGCGGCCTGGCGCCGTCGCGATTTCAGCGACCCCATGTTCAAGCTGGCCGTGGCCATCATCCTGGCGACCATCCCCATCGGCATTGCCGGCCTGGCGCTATCGCACGTGCTCAACGCCTGCGGCTCGCCGCTGCGCAGCCTGTCCGTGATCGGCTGGTCCTGCATCGTCATGGCGCTGCTGCTGGCGCTGTCCGAACTGGTCTGCCGGCATCGCCGCAGCGTCGATCAGATGCGCCTGCGCGACGCCCTTATCGTCGGCCTGGCCCAGGTCGGCGCGCTGATCCCGGGCGTTTCCCGCTCCGGCTCCACGCTCACCGCAGCCCTGTTTCTCAATTTCCGTCGGGAAGAGGCGGCACGCTTCTCCTTCCTGCTCGGGCTGCCGGCCATCGCCCTGGCGGGCCTCAAGGAGCTGGCCGTGCTGCTGCACGCCCACATCCCCCTGGAAGCCTGGGGTGTCCTGCTGTTCGGCCTGGCCGTGGCGAGCGTCTCGGCCTTTGCCGCCATCTGGGGATTGATGAAATTCCTGGAGCGTTTCTCGACATGGCCCTTCATCATCTATCGAGCCGTACTGGGTGTTTTCCTGTTGTTCGCGGTGTCCCGGGGCTGGCTGCAATAAAATAGCGCCTTCGCTACGCAGCAGCTTCAGGTTTTCCATGGTCGATTTCGATTCCCTGCCCGCCGGCGCCACCCAGCAAGAACGCGCATTGCATGTGCTGGAGACGGTGTTCGGTTATTCGTCCTTTCGCGGTCATCAGGGCGAGATCGTCCAGCACGTCGCCGGCGGCGGTGATGCACTGGTGCTCATGCCCACCGGCGGTGGCAAGTCGCTGTGCTACCAGGTACCGGCCTTGCTGCGCGCCGGCACCGGCGTGGTGGTCTCGCCGCTGATCGCCCTGATGCAGGACCAGGTGGACGCGCTGGCCGAAGTCGGCGTACGCGCCGCCTTCCTCAATTCCACCCAGAGCTTCGACGAAGCCATGCAGATCGAGCGCCGCCTGCGCCAGGGCGACCTCGACCTGCTCTACGTCGCCCCCGAACGGCTGATGACGCCGCGCTGCCTGGAACTGCTCGAATCCTCCCGCATCTCCCTCTTCGCCATCGACGAAGCGCACTGCGTCTCGCAATGGGGCCACGATTTCCGGCCGGAATACATCAAGCTGTCGGTACTGCACGAGCGCTTCCCGCAGGTGCCGCGCATCGCCCTGACGGCCACCGCCGACCAGCAGACCCGCGAAGAAATCATCCACCGCCTGCAACTGGAAGATGCACGCCAGTTCGTTTCTTCCTTCGATCGCCCCAACATCCGCTACCAGATCGTGGAAAAGGCCAACGGTCGCAAGCAGCTGCTGGACTTCATCAAGAGCGAACACCCCGAGGATGCCGGCATTGTCTATTGCCTCTCGCGCAAGAAGGTCGAGGAGACCGCCGAATTCCTGCGCGGCGAAGGCATCAATGCCCTGGCCTACCATGCCGGGATGGACTACGCGCTGCGTACCGCCAACCAGGCGCGCTTCCTGCGGGAGGACCGGATCGTGATGGTCGCCACCATCGCCTTCGGCATGGGCATCGACAAGCCCGACGTACGCTTCGTCTGCCACCTGGACCTGCCCAAGAGCGTAGAAGGCTATTACCAGGAGACCGGCCGCGCCGGCCGTGACGGCTTACCCGCCGACGCCTGGATGGCCTACGGCCTGCAGGACGTGGTGCAGCAGCGCCGTATGATCGACGAATCCGAAGCCGACGACAGTTTCAAACGCGTCCAGAGCACCAAGCTCGACGCCATGCTGTCCCTGTGCGAAACCCTGCACTGCCGGCGCGTGCACCTGCTCGATTACTTCGGCGAGAAGTCCGGCCCCTGCGGCAATTGCGATACCTGCCTCACGCCCCCGGTGTCCTTCGATGCCACCGTCGAGGTGCAGAAGCTCCTCTCCACCGTCTATCGGGTCGACCAGCGCTTCGCGCCAGGTCATGTGATCGAGGTGCTGCGCGGCATCGATGGCGAGCGCGTCAAGCAGTGGCGGCACGACCAGCTCTCCGTCTTCGGTGTCGGCAGTGACCGTGGCGAAGCCGAATGGCGTGCCATCCTGCGCCAGGTCATCGCCCTGGGCCTGCTGACGGTGGATGCCGAGAACTACAGCGCCCTCAAGCTCACCGAAGCCGCCCGCCCGGTGCTGCGGGGTGAACAGCAGGTGCAATTGCGCCGTTACCGCAAGCCGGAAAAGGCCAAGCGCAGCTCCCAGCGTTCCGGTTTCGTCGAGACCGATCTCAACACCGAAGAACAGGCGCTCTTCGAAAAACTGCGCTGGTGGCGCGTCGAAACCGCGCGCGCCCACAACGTCCCGGCCTATGTCATCTTCCACGATGCGACCATGCGCGAAATCGCCAAGGCCCGACCGCAATCGCTGGACGACCTGCGCCACGTCACCGGCGTGGGCGAGAAGAAGCTGGAAACCTACGGCGATCAGATCATCGCGTTGATCGCAGAAATGCAGGCCTGAGCGGGGCGGGTGATGGATCGGGATTGTCGTCGCCATCGGCGCAATCCGGTCCAGTCCGTTCTACGTCAATGCCGCCGGTCATCTTCATGCAAGGCCTGCCGGCAGGGCACAAACGGCCCACCTTCACGCGTCGTATAATCAGCGCCGACGCGCTTTCTGCCTTCCTTCCGCTGTTCCCATCCGCTGCACTTCCACCTCTGGAGAAATCGTGCGCCCGTTCTGTCTCCCGCTTCTGCTTCTTGTAGCCGCCGCCTTGTCCACCCTGATCGCACTGCCCGCCGCGGCCGACGATCTCAAGATCCTTGCTGCCGGCGCCATTGCACCCGTCGTCCGCACCGTGGCAGCCGACTTTGAGCAGCGCAGCGGCATCCATGTGACAGTGGAAAACGCCACCGCGGGCGTCATGGACAAACGTGTGCGCTCAGGCGCCGCTTTTGATGTGCTCGTCGTGCCAGACGGCGTATTGGATGGCCTGGGCAAGGATGGCTATCTCAACCTGGCAAGCAGCCGCCCGATTGCGCGCGTGGGCATCGCGGTTGCGGTAAAGCAGGGCGCCCCGTCGCCGGCCATCGCCACCGTCGCCCAGTTCAGGAAGGCATTGCTGGACGCGCCCTCGGTAGCGCTGATCGATCCCAAGGCCGGAGGATCAAGCGGGATCTATCTGGAAAAGCTGTTTGAGAAACTCGGCATCGCCGCCCAGATGCATGCCAAGGAAGTCCTGGTACCCGGTGGTCTGGTGGCCGAAAAGCTGGTCGATGGCAGCGCCGCGCTGGCACTGCATCAGCAGAGCGAAATCCTGCAGGTCAAAGGCGCCCACCTGGTCGGCCCCTTACCCGCCGCCATCCAGAACTACACCGTCTATGCTGGTGCAGTGGGCGCGCACTCTGCCTCTGCTGTCGCAGCACGCGCCTTTCTGACGATGTTTGCAGAGCCGGCGGCGCGCAAGGCGATTGAGGAGCATGGGTTGTTGCCGGAAGATCGTTGAGGGGTGGATGAGCCCGATTCAGCATCCCCATGCGCCACTGATCGTCGGGGCAGGCCGGTGAGGTAGCGGACCGCTTCCATCAGCTCAAGCATGTGCAGATCGCTGCATGCTGGACAGGCGGGCCGCGGTCCTGACGATGCAGGCTTCTCGTCAATCCTCCTCTTGGCCAATCCCCGATGCTGGAAAAGACCCGCCGTAACCCGGTATAATGCCCACCCACACGCGGGTGTAGCTCAATGGTAGAGCAGAAGCTTCCCAAGCTTAAGACGAGGGTTCGATCCCCTTCACCCGCTCCATACCGCATGCGGCCTGCCGCCGGAAGCCTCCGGCACAAGAGGGGTTCAGGGCCGCGCTTCACCGATTCACGAGTCATCCATGTCTGAGAACAAATCCGGCAAGCCGCTTTTCTATGATCCGAGCGAGCGCCGCATCCGCAGCTTCGTCACGCGCACCGGGCGTGTCTCCAATGCACAGGGCCGTGCGCTGGAAGAACTGGGGCCCAGGTTCATGCTGCCCTATGCCAAAGAAGCCCTGGATCTGCAGGCCGCTTTCGGCCGCTCGGCGCCGACCGTGCTGGAGATCGGCTTCGGCATGGGCGAGACCAGCGCCAAGATCGCCGCATTGATGCCGGAAAAGAATTTCATCGGCGTGGAAGTCCATACGCCCGGCGTGGGCAGCTACCTGAAGCTGGCCGGTGAAGGCAACCTGAATAACGTGCGCATCATCCAGCACGACGCCGTGGAAGTGCTCAACAACATGATCGTGCCAGGCGCCCTGGCGGGTGTGCACGTGTTCTTCCCCGATCCCTGGCACAAGGCGCGCCACAACAAGCGCCGCCTGATCCAGGCGCCGCTGGTGCAGCTGCTGAGCTCGCGCCTGGCCGTGGGCGGTTACATCCACTGCGCCACCGACTGGGAAGACTATGCGATCCAGATGCTGGACGTGCTGGGTGCGGAGCCGACACTGAAGAACACCTCCACCGATCCGTCGGGCTATGCACCGCGTCCGGATTATCGACCTACCACCAAGTTCGAGAACCGCGGCCTGCGTCTGGGGCATGGGGTGTGGGACCTGGTGTTTGAAAAGCTGGCGTAAGCGGCTTGAGCCCGGCACCGCAGGTCCGGAAGTCAAAATGAAAAGGCATGTCGAGATTCGACATGCCTTTTTTCCTTGGAGCGCCAGCCGCTCGCTACTTAGCCGTCTTTATTGATCCGCGTGATCAAGGCCTCCAGCACCTCTTCTGCGCGTTCGTTGTCCACCTGACAGGTGCCGGCGTTCTCGTGTCCGCCGCCGCCGTATTCCAGCATCAGCGCACCGATATTGGTCTTGGCGCTGCGGTTGAGGATGGACTTGCCGGTGGCGAAGACGGTGTTCTGATTCTTCAGGCCCCACAGCACGTGGATGGAAATATTGGTCTGCGGGAACAGGGCGTAGATGATGAAGCGGTTGCCGGCGAAGATGGTCTCTTCCTTGCGCAGGTCCAGCACGACCAGGTTCTTGTGTATCGTGGCGCAGCGGCGGATCTGCTCCTTGCATTTCTCCGCATGTTCGAAATACAGCTCGCGACGTTCCTTGACGTCCGGCGAGTCCATGATCTGATCGATGGTGTGCGTCTTGCAGAGCTCGATCAGGTCCATCATCAGGTTGTAGTTGGAGATGCGGAAATCGCGGAAGCGCCCCAGGCCGGTGCGCGCGTCCATCAGGAAGTTCAGCAGGTCCCAGCCTTGCGGATTGAGCACTTCCTCCTCGTTGAAGCGGGCGGAGTCGCCCTTGTCGACGGCGGCCATCATGTCGGCCCATGCCGCCGGGAAAGTCTTGTCGCCACCGTAGTAGTCATACACCACGCGCGCAGCCGACGGCGCCTCGGGATGGATCACGTGGTTCTTGCGTTCACCGGTGTTGCGGATGGTTTCGGACAGATGGTGATCGAAGGCCAGATGCACGCCCGCAACGAAGGGCAGGTTGGTGGTGATGTCGTTGTCGCTGATGGCGATCTTGCCATCCTGCATGTCCTTGGGGTGGACGAACAGGATCTCGTTGATCATGTCCAGATGCTTCAACAAGACTGCACAGACCAGACCATCGAAGTCGCTGCGCGTGACGAGACGATATTTCTTTGCTTCCGACATGGTGACACCCCCCTCCATTGATGAAATTGACCCGGTGTGTTCATCGCCTGACCATGGTTTGCTGGCTTGCCCATGGATCATCCCTTTGCGATGCAAAAGTCCATGTTACCTCGTTACCCTGGAGCCAGGCGGGAATTCTTGCGGCCCTCGCTGACCCCGTGCGGCGGCCAGGGCCGGCATCAGTCGCGCACCTTGCCGCGCATCGATTTGATCTCGCCGCGCTGTGTCTTGCTCTGCAGTCGTTTCCGCTGGGAACTACGGGTAGGGCGGGTCGGGCGACGCGGCACCGGTACCGCCGCGGCCAGGGCCAGCATTTCCTGGAGGCGCTGCAAGGCTTCCGCCTTGTTCTTCTCCTGGCTGCGATGTGTCTGCGCCTTGATGATGATGACGCCATCCTTGCTGATGCGCTGGTCCGACCATGTCAGCAGACGTTGCTTGATCTCATCCGGCAAGGACGAGGCGTGGATGTCAAAGCGCAGGTGGATCGCGCTCGATACCTTGTTGACGTTCTGTCCGCCTGCGCCTTGGGCGCGGATGGCCGTCAGTTCGACTTCTTCCTCGGGGATCAGCGGGATGGAAATGGTCAAGCCCTCTGTTGATATTCAGGCTGTCTGCAGGCCGGCATCGAGCATGATCTCGATGCGTTCCTTGCCTTTGCCGGTGTTCTTGCGCTTGAGCCGAATCTTGCCCACTTCGGCCGTGGTGCGCGGGTGCGTGCCGCCGCAGGCCATGCGCGCGAAGCCTTCGACTTCCCAATAGCGACGCCCGGCCTGTTCATCGCTGAAGGCGGTGACGATAGGCAATCCCGCTGCGACCAGCCGTTGCGTGGCGGCCTCGATTTCCCCGAACAGCGGCGCCAGGCTGGTCTCGCTGGCGAAATCCACGCGCGCCTTGTCCGCTGCGATATGGGCGCCGATGCGTTCGATCCCGGGGCGCAACTGGTACACCAGCTGCAATACCATCTCGGCGGCGAAATGCAGGCGCATCAGGCGGTACCGGCGCTCCCAGTCGATGTTCATCTTCACTGCATCGCCGACCTGCAATCCATGCCCGGCCGGCAGCGTGTAGACGATGGACAGGTCGCGCTTTTCCGCCGTGAGGACAGGATGGCCGCCGAGTGTGCCGGCGTCGCTCTCCTGTCCGCCGGAGAAGGCGAAGAAGATGGTGTCGGCCACTTGCACCTGATCGCCATCGAGGTGGGTGATCACGGTATCAAGTTCGGTCTGGTAGGGCGCCGACCAGAAGATCTTGTGCGTCATGGAATGCGTTCGCAAGGGATAAGAGGGTGTGCCAATGTCGGCAGCCGCCGATTCTACGCCGGAAGTGCTGGCCGGCCCAGGCCTGCCTGCGCTTCAGGCCGGCAGGGGTGCCAGCAATGCTTCGATGCCTGCGATGTCGACCTCGTCGCGTTGCGCCGGTCGCAGCATGTCATCGGCATAGTTCCGCCACAGCCGGCTGCGCAGGAAATAGCGGAACAAATCCGCATCCAGATGGCGGTCGCGGCACATGAAGGCCATGATGCGCAGCGATTCCGACAAGGTCTTGGCGGGCTTGTAGGGACGATCGGCCGCGGTCAGCGCTTCGAACACATCGGCCAGCGCCATCACGCGGTCCTGCAAGGGCAGATCGCCCGCCAGCAGGCCGCGCGGGTAGCCGGTGCCGTCCATTTTCTCGTGATGGTTGGCGGCCGTGTCAGGCACGCTCTTGAGCGAATCGGGCCAGGGCAGGCTCTTGAGCATCACCAGGGTTTGCACGATGTGGTTGTTGATGGCGAAGCGGTCTTCCTCGGTCAGCGTGCCGCGCCGCACCGTCAGGTTGTGCAGTTCGCCCATGTTCTGCCGATAGCGCGGCAGCTTCATGTTGAAGCCCAGTGTGTTGCGCGGGTCATCGCGTTCGACCGCCGGACGATGTTCCTCATCCCACGCCACCATGTGTTCCGGCCGATCGGCCAGCAACTGCTCGGTCTGCGGCAATGCCGGGGCCGGCTGGCCGCCACGCGCTGCCGCCAGGCGCCGGGCTTCTTCATCGGCCAGTCCGAGGCTGTCGTCGAAGTGACGTTGCCAGGTCTGCGCGGCAATCTGGCGCAACTGTGCGATGGCCTGTTCCGACATCGCCTCGCCCCCCACATTGCATTGCGCGACAAAGGCGAAATCCTCGTGCAGCCGCTTGCGCCTTTCCTCAAGCCGCAGTCGCAGCGCCTCGGCCTGTGCTGGTGCCAGCGCAGGCAGGTACTGGTGCAGGAGCTCCAGTTCGGCATCGCGCCACAGGACCTCGAAGCGCATCCGCACTTCGTGGATACGGTTGTGGATCACTTCCAGCTTGGTGGCCTTGTCCACGATGTGCTCGGGACTGGTGACCTTGCCGCAATCGTGCAGCAGCGCGGCCAGCTGGAAGGCGTAGCGCTGGTCCTCGTTGAGGCTGAAGTCGGCGTAGCGACCGTCGCGCTCCTGCTCCAGGCTCTCCACCAGCATGATGGCCAGGTGCGGCACGCGTTCGCAGTGGCCACCGGTATAGGGACTCTTGGCATCGATGGCGTCGGCCATCAGGCGGATCAGGGATTCCAGCAGGGCCTTCTGTCCGGCGATCAGCTGGCGCGTCTCGATGGCCACGGCCAGCATGCCCGACAGCCTGCGCGCAAAGGCCAGGAAGCGCGGATCCTCATGCGCGCTGTCGTGCGCATGCATCAGCACCAGCAGCCCTTCCAGCGAGCCATTGCGGCCGCGCAGGTCCAGTTCCACGCGCAGGCGGTTGTCGTCGGTTTCGCGGGCCATGTCGGCGGCGGGGCCGTGTTCCTCGTAGGCCATGGTATCGGTCAGCCCGCATTGCTGCCCGTAGGCGGCCGCACGTTGCATCTGCCGGCTCTCGCGTTGCCACAGGTAGACCGCGCCACCATCGCAGCGGGTGGCCTGGACGAATTTCTCCAGCACCTGCTGCAGCATTTCTTCAACATGGATTTCCGTGCTGAGGATGGCACTGATGTCGAGGAAGGCTTCTACCGTCAGGCTGACGTGGTCCACCATCTGGGTCAGCATATTGACTTCGCGCAGCACGCTGCGTTTGCGGTCCTGGGTACGGAAGTCGAAGCGCGACATGCGCCCGGCCTGCAGCGCCAGCCGTTCCATGCTGCGCCCGATGGCACGGCCCGCCCACCAGCCCAGCGGCAGGAAGGCGATCACCAGCAGCAGTGCCACCAATACCAGGGTCTTGCGATTGCGATCCAGTTGACCCAGCAGTTCGTCGCCGGGCGCGGCAATCAGCAGGTTGAGAGTGTGGCCGTCGATCACGTTGAAGGGCAGTGACAGGCCCAGCCATTCCCTGCCGTTGACATCGTAGAGGGCGCGCTGCTCGCCCGCCCTGGACTTGGCCGACAACAGCGACAGGCTCGATACGTCCAGTTCGGCCAGGCTGCGGAAGCGGAAGTTGTCGCCGTCCTGCTCCAGTACCCGACCCATGTCACCGTAGGCGATCACCTTGTCGTTCTCATCCACCAGCGCCAGTTCGCTGTGGGGCGTCAGGCGCAGATTGCCCAGGCTGGCCGCCAGGTCATCGAGCGTCATGTCGATGGCCACCACCGCGTCGCTGTTGCGGGCGCGCTGCGACAGGCTGATGCCGATCTGGCGCGTGGTAAAGAACACGTAGGGTGCCGAAATTGCCGGTGCCAGCGAACGGTCCGCGCTGGCGTACCAGGGGCGGGTGCGGGGATCGAAACGGTAAGCGGGTTGGTCTTCCAGGGCCAGCAGTTTCAGCTCGGCACTATAGAAACGGTATTGGCCCTTCGGCTGGCCGGCGCCATTGACGGTGATGGTCTGCACCAGGAAAGCGGTTGCCGCCGGCGCGGCAAAGAACTCGCGCTGCGCGGCGCCGCGTAGCGCCCGCACCAGCAGGAAGTCGCCATTGGGATAGCCCACATAGACCGCCGAGACCAGCGGGTTGGCGACCATGTCGATGGAGAAGGCGGCAATGCGCGTGAGACGTTCGTCCAGTGTGCCGGCCTGCGTGATGGGATCGAATGCCAGCTGGCGCAGCGTGGCCACGGCAGGGTCGATGATGCGGCGCGAGCGCTCCGTCATGATGCGCCCGGCGTCCTCGGCCGAGCGTTCGGCCATGTCCAGCAGGACCTGACGCGCGCCCCACCAGCCCACCGACACCAGCACCACCGCCAGCAGGATCATGCCGGCCATCACCAGTGCTGAAATACCAAAGCGCACCGGCAGGCCCGGCAGGCTGGCATCGTCGTCGCCCGTATCGGGCAAAGGGCGTTCGGGAAGGGGCATTGAGCACGCAGGGACTGGTGACATGCAGCGAAACCCGCGATGCCGTTTGCAGCGCCATGCACAGGCGCAAACGGGACACGGCCATGCGACTGAATATACCGGAATTACGTTGGAGTCGCATAAAGTGGTTAAGCGGTTTTTCTTCCCCCTGCTCGCCGTTTCGATTTACCGCGTAAGACGACGGGATGTCGCTGAGGGGATGCGGCGTGACAGCGCCTCGTTTTTCATAAAAACCACACATTTGTTGACAAGGAGAGGCAATTTGCTGCAAGTCGTGTACAATACTAGCTGTACTTGCATCAAGTTGTATTCTTGTTGGTTCCAATTCCGCCTGACTGTCGTTCCCTCCTCGGTCGTTCTGTTTTCTTTCCTTCGGTTTCAGTTCTTGGTCTCAAGTGCCTTGCAGGCATGTTGCCTTCATTCGTCCCAAACTTTTCCAAAGGAATAAACATGAGCACTCAAACCGGCGTAGTCAAATGGTTCAACGACGCCAAGGGCTTCGGCTTCATCACTCCTGATGCTGGCGGCGCCGACGTCTTCGCGCACTTCCAGGACATCCAGTCCAATGGCTTCCGCAGCCTGTCGGAAAACCAGCGCGTGTCGTTCGACCGCGGTGTCGGCCCCAAGGGTGAAAAGGCCACCAACATCAAGGTCATCTAAGACCTCGATCTTCGCGCAAGCGAACCCGAACATCCCCGCTGCCCGCGCCTGAACGCCAAGGTATTCCATACATTCCGATGGCCAGGCCGGCAGCACCAAGCGGCATCACCTCACTCCGGACGAGGGCTTCCTCGGAGCGGCACCTGGCAGATAGTCAGGGCCGATCCCGATCCGGAAGAGGGGATGCCAGCCCTTCCTGCATCAGTCGCGCGACGTTTCGTTGCGCTCAGGATGCACAGGGCGCGGCCGGCGATCGCCAGTGGCCAGCCCCATGTGGCCGTGCAGATAGCGCGGGCATGTGGCAGGTACAGCAAATCGTCCGCCGATCACGGGCTGGTCCCGTGGAGCAAATAGTTAATTAATCGCTCGTAGATGGAGTGACTGGACCGCCGATCCCTGAGATCTGCCGGGACCAGGACAAGACGAACACCTGGAGCAGGACCGCACCGGCCAGATAGGCCGGGCAGGTCGGATCGGCGACACCTTGCAGATAGCCTGGGTCGCGGTGAATCCAGCGTTAATCAATGAACGGCCCGCCTCATCCGAGGCGGGCTTTTTGCGTTCTGGGGCGTGGTGGGCGGCGCAGAGCTCAGTCGAAGCCGCGCACCCGTTCCTTGTCCATGCGTGGCAATTCCCAATGGAAGCGGATGGCCAGCAGGCGTACCGAAAAGCCCAGCAGCAGCGAGCTCAGGGTGGCGATGCGGCTGTCGATCTGCAGATGCAGGATCAGCACATACAGGGCGCCGGTCAGCAGCGATACGCTGGCGTAGATTTCGCGCCGCAGCACCAGCGGGATTTCGTTGCACAGCACGTCGCGCAGCAGGCCACCGAATACGCCGGTGACCATCCCCAGCATGACCACGATGGCGGGATGGAAGTTGTCGAAGCTGCGGGCGATGTCGCAGCCGATGATGGTGAAAGCCACCAGCCCCAGCGCATCCACCACCAGGAAGGCCGATTTGAAGTGATGCAGCGCGCGCGCCGCGACTGCCGCCACGATGGCCGCGCAGATGGTGAAGGCCAGGTATTCCGGATGCGCCACCCAGCCCAGCGGATAGTGACCGATCAGGAGGTCGCGCACGGTGCCGCCACCGAGCGCGGCGACCGTACCGATGAGGCAGATGCCGAAGATATCCATATCCTTGCGGATACCCATGAGCGCGCCGGAGACGGCTTCGGCGCAGATGGCGATCAGGTAGATGGTGTACAGCAGCATGGCAGGGTCCGGGCGAGCCGAAGAAGTCGGATTGCCCGGATTATTGCATGTCGCCCTGCGGACCGCGATGGCCGGATACGCATTCCATCACGCAATGCCAACGCGACCGTCACCACCATGGGTGATGCGCTCGCGAGAAACGGACCGCTCAGGCCGAGGTATCGATGATGTTGCCGATCGCCTTGATACCCGAGCTGACGCTATCGGCCACCGCATGCGCAGCCGAGGAGACGGCGTCGGCGGTGGTGTCGTAGGCGCTTTCGATGTCGTCGCCCACTTCCACGGCGACCTTCTTGATCGGTGCGATGACGGTGTTGTAGAAGCCGCTGTTGCCGGAGGAAACGGAAGATACGCTCATGTCAAACTCCCTTGTGATGAGATCGAAGGCACCCGGCAGATTGCATCGATATCGTCAGCGATACCGGAGACCACCGGGCGGGAGTTCATCATAAGCAAGCGCGACAGCCGTGCAAAGGTGCCACCCCCTGCCATGCGCGTAAAGATATGCAATGCTGTGTAAAGCCGGCTTCCTCGCTGCGGTTTTATTGCGCCAGCATCAGGCCCGGGTCCTGCGTGCGCGATGGCCGCAGTGCCACCGATGCCCCGGCGCGTGTAGCGCCGTGGCTGATCTTGAAGACCGACATGGCCTGGCTCAGCTTGACCGCCTGGTCGCGCAGGTTTTCGGCGGCCGCCGCGGCCTGCTCCACCAGCGCCGCATTCTGCTGCGTAGTTTCGTCGATGGCATTGACGGCCTGGTTCAGTTGTTCGATGCCGCCACTCTGTTCATTGCTGGCCACCGTGATCTCGGCCATGGTCACCGCCATGTTTTCCACTGCACCGCCCAGGTCACCCATGGCTTGCGCGGTCTCCCGCACCAGCTGGTTGCCGCTCTCCACCTTGGCGCGGGAGTCGTCGATCAGCCCCTTGATGTCCTTGGCGGCCGAGGCCGAACGCTGCGCCAGCGTGCGCACTTCCGACGCCACCACGGCAAAGCCGCGGCCCTGTTCGCCGGCGCGGGCTGCCTCGACGGCCGCGTTCAGCGCCAGGATGTTGGTCTGGAAGGAGATGCCGTCGATGAGCGCGATGATGTCGACGATCTTGTGCGAGGCCGTATCGATCTCTTCCATGGTCTTGCCCATGCGCTGCACCGACTGGCTGCCACGCTGGGCAATGGAGGAGGCCGACTGAGCCTGACGGTCGGCATTGGCGGCGGAGTCGGCGTTCTGGCGCACGGTGGCGGCGAACTGCTCGACGCTGGAGGCGGTTTCTTCCAGCGCCGAGGCCTGCGATTCGGTGCGCCCGGACAGGTCCATGTTGCCGCTGGCGATCTCGCCGGTGGAGATGGTCATCGATTCCACATTGCGTCGCACGTCGCCGATGATGGCGCGCAGGTTGACGTTGAGTTGCTGCAAGGCCTGCAGCAGCAAGCCCATGTCGCCGCGTGCGTCGGTATCGATATGCAGGTCGAGGTCGCCACCGGCCAGACCATGTACGGACCGGATGGCCCGCTGCAGCGGTGCCACGATGCTCGCGTGCAGCAGCGCCCACGAACCCAATAGCAGGATGGCGCCCAGCGCCGTCCCCAGCCACACGGCGTAAGGGCTGCCGCCAGCGCGTTGCACGGCGGCCCCGGCAACGACGCCGCCCAGCAGGAACATCAATGTCAGCACGCTCATGGTCCAACCCAGCCGTCGCGCCACCGACAGGTCACGCAGACCCTGCAGCCATCCCAGCAGGCCGGTACGCACCACGGCGCCGCGATGGATACGCACGCCACGCGCCTGACCGGCCACAAAGCGTCGATACGCGGTATCGGCAGTCTGCACCTGCTCCCGCGAAGGGCGGGTACGCACCGACATGTAGCCGACGGCGCGGCCGTTTTCACGTACCGGCGTCACGTTGGCCTGTACCCAGTAGAAGTCACCGTTCTTGCAGCGGTTCTTGACCAGCCCGTTCCAGGGCAGCCCGGCCTTGAGCGTGGTCCACATGTCGGCAAAGGCTTCGCGCGGCATTTCCGGATGGCGCACGATATTCTGCGGCGCGCCGATCAGTTCGGCCTCCTCGAAGCCGCTGATTTCCACGAAGTAAGGATTGACGTAGAGGATGTTGCCTTGCAGGTCGGTCTTGGAAACGATGGACTTGCCATCCTCCAGCAACCGTTCATTGGTGGTGATAGGTAGATTCGTGCGCATGCTTGCCCCCGTGCCCTCGGACCGCCCGACCCTGCCCAGGCCACGGTCCTGCCGCTGTTATAGAAAGCTGCAGCGCTTCATCCCCAAGCGTTGCAGCCCCGTTTTTCAAGACAGGTCATGGCTGACCATGGGCCTGACGTGGAATCCCGAGTCTGTAAGAAGGCGATCCATGGCCGTTCCGCAATGGATGTTTCCCGTCAGCCTGTCCCGGCGTGATCAGGGAAACACGGAAACCACGATGTCCAGAATCTAAACGTTGGCTTGCCTTTTCTATCCGAGAAATAGGCAGGCATTTCCCGTTGAAACCTTTGCGACCCTGGCGTTTTATTGTGCTGCGCTTGCGCGGCCGTACTGTTTCCCGACGTCATCGGCCGCGCCGCGCGGGGATCACTGGCGCGGCTGCACCTGGAACAACACGCCTTGCGGCACCAGTTCGACCGAGAGCAACTGATCGGCCACGACCTCGGTCATGCGTTGTCCCGGATTGTCGAGCGCGACCGTGGTCAGGCGGGTAATGAGGGGCAGCAGCTTGTCCTGGCCGGAGGTAACGAAGCTGCGCGCGGCGCTGGAGGCACAGATGAGGAATTCGTCGCGGGCGCCCTGGGTCTTGTTGGTCAGCATCACGCCCACGTTGCGCAGCTCGCCGCTCTTGTTGAGCGTACCGATGATGGTGGTCTGGGCCGGGCCGACCTTGGCGTCGAGCACGTAGTCGTACTGGCCGGGATGCAGGCGGTCCGCGTCCAGCATGTAAAGACGGGCCATGTGCTCGGGCTCTTCGACCTGCATGTCCTTGAGCACGTCGGCAACGTGCTCATTGAAGCGCGCCGCGAATTGCTTGGGCGTGATGCCCAGCGTGGCCTGCGCGGCTTCATGCTCGGCCAGTTGCTGGTCGATGCGCCGGTCGCAACCTGTCGTGAGCAGCGCCAGCATCAGCGTGGCGCAGGACAGGAAACGCAGCGAGGTGCGAAGAGTTATCGGCATGGTGATCTAAACGTCGCGATTTTTGCTCATTGTGCCTCATTACGGCGACACAAAAACTGTCCCAGATCAATCGTCCGCCTGCCCCCGTGTGGGTTGGTGATAAAGTGTCGAGCCAAGCCGATGCGCATCAATACAACAGCGCCATAGCGCACTCCCCCGGACAAGACGCCATGACTGATCATTCCGCCCAGCCCCCTGCCGATCCCGCTGCAGCCGCTGCCACCCCGGCCACCCCTGTCTCCGACCTGCATGAACTGCGCGACATCATCCGCCGCTTTTCCGGTGAGCGCGACTGGCTGCGCTTCCACACGTCCAAGAACCTGGTCATGGCCTTGTCGGTGGAGGTAGCCGAGCTGATGGAGCATTTCCAGTGGCTGCCGACCGGCGCCATGCACGAGCTCGATGACGCCGCGCGCGAAGGCATCCGGCATGAGATGGCCGACGTGCTGGTCTACCTGATCCAGCTGGCCGACCACACCGGCGTCGACCTGCGCAGCGCCGTGCTGGAGAAGATGGAACTGAACCGCCGCAAGTACCCGGTCGAGCTGGCACGTGGCAACGCCCGCAAATACGATGTGCTGGCCGCGTCGGCTGCTTCGGCAGCCGCCGACGCCACCGGCGGCGAGGCCGGTCCGGCGCGCTGAGCCGGTTGTCGTTCCTTATCCCTTTGCCAGTCTTCCCTGCCGTACGGAGCCCGCCTTGAACAACTGGAATGACGGTTACGTCGTCGACATCGCCTACACCTACGGCTACTACCCGGGCATGAACCCGGCACGCCTGCCGCTGGCCTTCGCCTTCCACGGCTTGCGCGCACCGGCCATCCAGACCGCCTGTGAGCTGGGTTTCGGCCAGGGGCTGTCGACCAATTTCCATGCGGCCGCGTCCGGCACGCGCTGGTGGGGCAATGATTTCAACCCGCTGCAGGCAGCCTTCGCCCGCGAACTGGCAGCCGCCAGCGGGAGTGGGGCGCAACTGGAGGATTCCAGCTTCTCGCACTTCTGCCGGCGTGACGACCTGCCCGATTTCGACTTCATCGCCCTGCACGGCATCTGGAGCTGGGTCTCGCAGGAAAACCGCGAGATCATCTTCGATTTCATCGACCGCAAGCTCAAGCCCGGTGGCGTGCTCTACCTGAGCTACAACACCCAGCCCGGCTGGTCGGCATTCATGCCGCTGCGCGACCTGCTGGTGCAGCACACCCAGCAGGTGGGCAATGACGAGCAGGGTTTGCCCACCGCAGCCCGCATCGATGCCGCGCTGGCCTTCGCCGCGCAGATGTTCGAGACCGATCCGGTCTATGCCCAGGCCAATCCCTTCATGCGCGATCGCCTCAAGATCCTGCAGCAGCAACCGCGCAGCTATCTCGCCCACGAATACTTCAATCGCGACTGGCATGCCGAGGCCTTCGCCGACATCCATCGCTGCCTGGCGCGTGCCGGCCTGCAGTTCGCCTGCCCGGCGCATTACATCGACCATCTCGACATGGCCAACCTGACCCCGGCCCAGCGCCAATGCCTGGCCGGGATCAGCGATCCGGTGCTGTACCAGAGCGTGCGCGACTTCATGGTCAACCAGACCTTCCGGCGCGATTACTGGGTGCGCGGCGGGGAGGTCCTCGACGAGCGCCAGCGGGTACAGGCGCTGGCGCTGCAGAGCGTGGTCCTGCTGACCGAGCCGGACAAGGTGCCGCTGACCATCCAGAACGTGGCCTCCGAGATCACCCTCAACCGCCTGATCTACGAGCCCATCCTGCAAGCCCTGTCGGACTACCAGCCGCATACCCTGGTCGACCTGGCGGCGACGCTGGCGCATCGCAACCTGAACCTCTCGCAGGTGATCGATTCGGCCCTGATGTTGATCGGCACCGGTCACGCCGCGCCGTTGCCGGCCGAGTCGGACGCCGCCACCCAGGCCCAGATCGCGCGCCGCACCGGCGATTTGAACGCCTGGCTGCTGCAGCGTGCGGCGCTGGCGCCGACCCATGGCCTCGGGAGTGACGAGGGTGACATCAGTCATCTGGTCAGCCCGCTCACCGGTGGTGGCGTGCGCGTGGATCGCGTCGAGCAGCTGTTCCTGCTGGCGCGCCAGCACTGCGGCGATGACATCGACGCCTGGCCGGCCCAGGTCTGGCGCCACGTTTCGGCGCAGGGCAAGCGGCTGGTGCGCGACGGTGTGCGACTGGAAGGCGAAGAGGAAAACCTGGCCGAACTGGCGACCCAGGCCCGGCTGTTCGCGCGTACCCGGCTGCCGTTGCTGCAGGCCCTGCAGGTGGCCTGATGGCAGGCCAGGCGCGCCGATTACCAGGGCAATCCTCACCGCAATCCTCGCGGCGTGGCTGATCGGGGCCGGCGTCGACACTCCGGATGACATTGCGCGTTGCATCGCAGCGTCCGAGCCTGTAGCATTTCGCGTGGCCGTATTGCCGGCCGTCACTGCCGCGCTTGCAGCCCCCGGCGCCGGAATTCTTTAAGGAAAGTCGGTTTCTGCCTATGTCCCTGTCCCGAACACTTCAAACTCGCCTGACCCTGGCCGCTACCGCCGCCGTGGTCGTCACCGCTGCCGTCCTGACCGCCATGGCGTGGAGCGGCACGCAGGGCCTGGCTGGCGCCGCCATCGTGCTGGTGCTGCTGTCGGCATTGCTGTCCTGGCTGCTGCTGGGGCAGTTGCTGCGGCCGCTGGGCGGTCTTGAAAGCGAACTGCAGAACCTGCAGAGCGAGCGCAAGCAGCTGGTGGAGGAGCGCGACGATGCGCGCGTCCATCTGGAAGAAATGGAAAAGACCCTGGCCCGCGTCGGCCTGGAAGATGCCCTTACCGGCCTGGCCAACCGTCGTCAGTTCGAGCGTGGCCTGCTGGAGGAATTCAACCGCGCCGCCCGCACCAATCTTTCGCTGGCGGTGATCATGATCGACATCGACCTGTTCGACGAATACAACGCCGCCTACGGTCGCATGGCCGGCGACAAGGTATTGCGCCGGGTGGGCAGCGCCATCCGCGATACCAACGTGCGACCGGAAGACCTTCTCTCGCGGTTCGGGACCCAGGAAATCGCAGTCCTGCTGCCGGGGTCGAAGCTGGAAGGCGCGCTGATCGTGGCCGAACGCATCCGCAAGTCGATCGAGCAGCTCGACATCACCCACAGCGCCAGCCCGACCGGACGGGTGACGATCAGCATCGGTATCGCCTCGGTGACGCCACAGCGTCAGGTGGATGAGCCCGAAACGGTGCTGCGCGAATCGGAACAGGCACTGGCACTGGCCAAGGCCTCCGGCCGCGACTGCATCCGCACCACCGAGGATCTGGTCAAGGCGCAGGCCTGAGCCGGTCCCCGTCCCCTCTTGACCCGGGCGGAGCGCTCCAGCGTCATCCGGAGTGCAAATGGACAAATGCCGCGCGTTGCAATCTGCAGCGCGCGGCATTTGTCTTGGACGGGCGGGGGCGCCGTTACGGCACCACCTCAGGGTTGTTCCGGCCCCGGCACCAGGAATTTGGACTTGGCGCAATACATCTTGGCATTGGTATCGTTGTAGACGATCTTGCTGCCCGCCTGCGACTGTCGCACCGGATAGGCGGTGTCATCCTCGGGCGTGAAGCGGATGCCCAGCGCCGCCTTGATGGCATCGGTCAGCTTGACCGGCGTGGTGTTGAAGTAGGCCCCGATGAAATCGGCCTGGCTGCTGCTGTCATTGACCAGGAAGTCGGTCGCCTGCATGCCCCACAGCGAGACATTGGTGGCCTTGAACCAGTAGGCGCCACCCTCGGTCTTGTACGGAGGGCCGAAGGCTGCCACCAGATAATCGAAGAAATACTTGCTGTTGAGCTGGTTCAGGCACAGCAGGGCGTTGCCGACCTCGATGCCGAAACTGGGCTGCGGTGCAGCGTGCGCCGCCGGTGCGACAGTGGCCGCACAGGCCAGCGCCAGCGCCAGGAGGCGATTGCTCAGGCGGGTTACGATCTTCAAACGGACTCCCGGAAATTGCCGTGACGGCATGTTGTCTGTGCGGCCAGGCAATGCGGGCCAGGGAGTCGATTGTAGGGGGCTTTTGCCGATTTTTCCAATCCGTACTGCAGCGCGGCATTTTTTGCGACGGATGGGCTGCTAGCGCTTGCGCCGCAAGACCCGGTCACCGCGTGCCGAGGGACCGTCGGCCGGTGCATCCTCGGCGGCCAGGTGACCCAGTCCGTCGAGGAAGGACGCGATGCCCGTCCCCTTCACCAATACACAGGGTTTGCCCAGTTTCTTGCAGGTGCTCTTGACCAGGTGATAGGCGTTGTGACTGATGTTGCCGGAGGCGCAGATGACAATGTCGGCCGCCGCCAGCATGGGCGTGAGCCGATGCAGGTTGTCTTCGCGGCCACCATCGTGATGCAGGAAGCGGCCGGCACGTATTTCGATCTCGGCCCGGTAGTGGTTGCGGGCGCCGGTCAGGCCGCCCACGCACAGCACGCAGCGGTCGGCCAGCGAAACGGCAGCTTGGGCAGGGGAGGGCAGGGCAGCACGCATGAGACAGACTCGCCGGAAGTGAGGAACGGTTCCAGCCTAACCGCCGCCTTCCGTGACGCGAACGAATCAATTTGCAGCTACATATGCGATTTGCGTTGAAGCTGCCGCAAGCCCGTATGGTTCAGGCCGCCGGCTGGTTGCGGGCCTGGCGTTGCATGGCCCGTACGAAGTCGGGCAGACGCCGGCCATTGCGGTCCGGGTAATAGCCCTGCTCGCTCATCTGTTGTACACGGTCCAGGCGGAAGGAGCGAAAGTCGTCGCGCTGTTCGCACCATGCCGCCAGGAGCCAGGTGCCGCCGAAGAAAGCCAGCGCCAGCGGCCAGACCACGCGTTGGCTGGCGCGCTGCTGGGCGTCGGTGTAGTGCAGCAGCAGCTTGTGGCGGCTGCCGATGGCCTGGCGGAGCGCCTCCAGCCGCTCACCTTGGCCGCCGGCGTCCGGTGCGGTCGGGGCAAACAGCGGTGTGGCTTCGACGAAGTCGCGTTTTTCCTTGGGCAGTGCCAGCACCACCTTGGCCAGCGCGGACGCGGCCGAGGCGCCCAGCTGCGGGCCACCCCAGGCCTGCACCATGCGCATGCCGATCACCAGGGCATCGATTTCATCGGCATTGAACATCAGCGGCGGCAGGTCATAGCCCGGCTTGATGCGATAACCGACGCCGGCCTCGCCATCGACCGGCACGCCCGACAGCGACAGATCGCGGATATCGCGATAGACCGTGCGCTCCGAGACCGAGAGCCATTGCGCCAGCTGGCGCGCCGTGGTGAGACGGCGTCCACGCAGGTACTGGGTGATCTGGAACAGGCGGTCGGCTCGGCGCATGGAAGGGAGGCGGAAAATTGATGCGCGCCATTCTGGCACGCACGCTGCAGGCCCGCCACAGACTTCGATGCTGCTGTGCAAGATGCCTGCATGCTCGTCACCAGGCCGGGCCAGTCGCTCAGTGCATGGCGTGCAGCGCCATGCGGTTGCCTTCGCTGTCGATGAATTGCGCGATATAGCCGATATCGTTGGGCAGCTGCGTGCGTTCCATGGTGAGCTCGCCACCGGCGGCGACCACGCGGTCGAGTACCGCCTGGATCGACGGCCCGGCATCGAGATAGATCAGTGTGCCCTGGCGGGTCGGTTCCAGCCAGCCGGGGCCGGTCAGGCAGCCGACCGAGCGGCCATCGTCACGCACGAAGATGGCCATCGGACCGCTATCGCTGATCTGCTCCTGGCGCAACTGCGTGGCGAACACGGCTTCGTAGAAACGGGTGGCGCGCTGCAGATCCTTGGTGGCGATCTCGAACCAGTTGACTTGGGTTTGCATGTTCTTCTTCCTTTGCGTCGTTGATGAGGGATTGGTCATGCCGTGTGGCATGCGACGCATCATGCGCGAGGGCTACTGACAACGTTCTGTCAGTAGCCCTCGCCAGGGAAGAAGAAATGGGAAGAATCGAGTCGCTTCAGCGGGAGGTCGCCAGCGGTGCGCCGGCCTTGCCAGCTGCCGCAACCTCTGCAACCTCTGCAGCGTCGGCAGCCTCGGCAGCCTCCACGCCGTCCAGCTGCGCCGCATAACGCCGCGCCAGCACGGCACACAGCATCAGCTGCATCTGGTGGAACAGCATGATGGGCAACAGCACCACCGCTGCACCGCTGCCGGCAAACAGCACCGAGGCGATGGGGATGCCGGAGGCCAGCGACTTCTTGGAACCACAGAACACCAGCACGATTTCATCGCCGCGCGGCATCTTCAGGGCGCGTGCGCCGAAGGTGGTGATCAGCAGTACCGCGCCCAGCAGCACCGCATTGACCAGCACCAGCAAGGCCAGCTGGCCCGGCGGGAACAGGTGCCACACGCCCTGTGCCACCGCCACGCTGAAGGCGGCATAGACCGACAGCAGGATGCCGCCGCGATCGACCACGTTGACGATCACCTTGTGGCGGTTGATCCACTCGCCGATCCAGCGCCGCATCAGGTTGCCCAGCACGAAGGGCAGCAACAGTTGCAGCAGGATGCTCAACACCTGCGACAGGCCATTGGCCTCGTGGTGCCGGTGCAGCAGCAGCGTCACCAGCAGCGGCGTGATCACGATGCCCAGCAGGTTGGACGCCGTGGCGCCGCAGATCGCTGCCGGCACGTTGCCACGGGCGATGGAGGTGAACCCGATCGAGGACTGCACCGTCGACGACAGCGTACAGACGAACAGCACGCCCATCCACAGTTGCGGCGTCAACAGGTCCGGCACCACGCTCTTGAGTGCCAGACCCAGCAGCGGGAACAGGATGAAGGTCGAGCCCAGCGTGAGCAGGTGCAGGCGCGGTTGCTTCAGGCCCGACAGCGCCGCCTCGCGCGAGAGCTTGGCACCATGCAGGAAGAACAGCAGCGAGATGGCCGCATTGCTGGCCAGGTGCATGAAATGCTCGAAGCTCCCGGTGGCCGGGAAGAGCGTAGCCAGCAGCACGGTGCCGATCAGCAACTGGGTGAAGCGGTCTGGGAGGAAGCGGTTCATGACGTACTCGCAATGGAAAAGGGGTTTGTCGTCATGATAGGAAATCCGCCTGCCATCGGGAACCCCTCTGAGCACGTTGACTGTCATCGGAAAGTCCGATGATAATGCCTCATGCTCAATCCGCTCTGGCTCCAGACCTTTACCACCGCCGCCGCCTCGGCCAGCTTTACCGAGGCCGGGCGCCAGCTCGGGCTGACCCAGTCCACCGTGAGCGATCACATCCGCCGGCTGGAAGAAAGCCTGGGCCGGCGCCTCTTCGTGCGCGATACCCACTCGCTGGCGCTGACCGCCGACGGCGAGAGCCTGCTGGTGCATGCGCGCCTGATCCTGCAGGCACATGCCCGCGCCGAGGCCCAGTTCAGCGCCCCCCGCCTGCGCGGCCGGGTGCGCTTCGGCACTTCCGACGATCTCGCCATGGGGCCGCTGCCGGACATGCTGGCCGCTTTCCGCAGCCAGCATCCTGAAGTGGAACTGGAGATCACCATCGGCCTGACCAGCGACCTCTATGCCTCGCTGGACCAGGGCAAGCTGGATTTGCTGGTGGGCAAGCGCCGTGCCGGCGAATCGCGCGGTCACAGCATGTTTTCCACGCCGATGCAGTGGCTGACCCGGCCGGACACGCTGGTGGACCTGACCGAGCCGCTGCCCCTGATCCTGCTGCCCGAACCCAGCATCACCCGGGCCGCGACCTTGCAGGCGCTGGGCAAGTCCGGGCATCACTGGCGCATCGTCTGCACCAGCGGCAGCCACGCCGGCTGCATGGCGGCTGCACGCGGAGGCCTGGGGCTGGCGGCCCTGCCGCAGCATTTGTCTTCGCGTGACCTGGTACCGCCGCTCAATCACGCGGCCCTGCCGCGCCTGCCGGATGTGGAATATGTGGCCCTGACGGCGCGCCGCCTGTCGCAGCCGGCCGATACGCTGTATCAGATCCTGATGTCGAGCCGCCTCAGTCGCGGCTGAAGGGCAGGGCGCTTATGCCGGGTCGACCACCAGTGCCGGATTTTCCAGGGCACGGATGCGGCGGTCGACGAAGTAGCCGCCGGCCTCCATGTAGCGCAGGTAATGCCGACCGCACTGCGTGCAGCGGGCGACATTGCAGCGGTTGTAGGGATACCAGGCGGGGGCGATGGGCGCCGTCGGTGAATCGTAACGGGTACCTTCCGGGTGATATTCGGTGAAGGTCGGTTCCGCGTAGGGATCGATGATCAGGGTGGCGACGTCGGCCAGCTGCGTCTCCGGCAGCGAGAGCGGCAGGCTGATCCAGCCGCTGGTGTCGACCGCACGGCAGTTGCAGTTCTGGGAAATGTCGGCGGAACGGGTGGCCAGTTCGCGCAGCAATGGTGGCGTGGCCTGGGGAAGCTGATCTTGCATGGGAGAGTGGTCGGGCCTGTGGATAAGTGCAAGTGTAACCGTATAAACGATTTATCCACAGGCGCGCTGGCGCGGCATCACTTTTTCGGGTTGTAGCGGATATCGCCTTCGAACAACTGCGCGGTACCGCCACCGAGGTCGGATTGCACCGGCCAGACCTCGTGCCCGATACGCAGCTCCGTACCCTCATAGACGGCCTTGGCCACGATGATGCGCGCATCTTCCGCAGCGACCATGTTTTCCTTCATCTGCCCCACTTCTTCCAGCAGCACCTTGACCTCGTAGGCCAGCGCCTTGCGCTTGTCGCTGGTTTCGTGCACCAGTTCCGGCGTGGCCTTTTCGGGATTGAGCTTGTAGTAGCTCTGCTGCTTGATGGTGCGGTCCAGTTCGGACACCTTGCGGGTGTATTCCTGTTCCTTGATGGCGATCTTTTCTTCCAGATAGGGATCCAGGCCGACCTGTATGCGGGTATGGGTGCTGGTGGAGGCGCCGATCACGTTGGCACGGATGATGTTGGTGGCCTCTACCCGGCCGCCGATGATGTGGCCGGTGCGCGGATTGCCCTTGCCGACCGTGATCTCGTTACCGGCCAGCAGTTCGCAGTGACGCGCATTGCCCAGCACCAGGATGTCTTCGGCGGCTTCGATGTGGGCGCTTTCGGCGAACATCACCTGCACCGATTTCTGTGAGCTGATGCGCGAGGCGATGGCGGTGCTGCCCGCCTGTGCGGTCACGCCTTCACTGTGGCCGATCACGCCACCCTTGACGGTGACGCTGCCCCCGGCCACGATCTCGGCCGCTTCCACCGTACCGTTGACGACCACGTCGCCGCCCACGTGCAGCTTCATGCCGGTCAGCACATCCCCGGAGACGCGCACCGTGCCTTCGAAGCTCAGGTTGCCGGTGGACAGGTCGACGTTCTCCACATCCAGCACCGGGTTGACCTTCACGCCGTTCTTGATCACCGTCGGCTGGCCCGGCACGATCGCCACCAGCAGATCGGGATCGTCCTCGCTGGGTTCGGCGCCGATGCTGTCCTTGGCGAAGCTCACATCGGCAATCGGCCGCGCCGGCACCTTGCCGCCACGGATATCGATGCCATCCTTGCCCGGCACGGGCGGAATGCGGCGCATCAGCGGGTCGCCCACCTTCACCAGCAGGATATGCCCCATGTCGGCATAGGAAACCACGGCATCGTCGTCGATGTCGGCCAGCTCTTCTTCCTTCTCTTCCAGCAGACTCTCGAAACGGGCCGGCTCGGCAGGCGTGGGCATCAAGCCCTGGGCCACCACCAGCTTGTTGCAGAAACCGGCGGACAGCGCGCCGCGCAATTGTTCATGCAGGATGCCGTAGGTGATGCCGGCGGCGCGGATCGCATTGACCACTTCCACGCTCTTGGCGCGACCGCCGTAGGGCGGCACCAGGGTCAGCGATGCCGTCATCAGGTCGTCGGCCACGTCCAGCGAGAACTCGCCATCACGGCGCTCGGCGATGACCTGGGTGACGGCTTCCTTGCCCTCCTCGGCCTTGCGCACGAAGGCGTTGAGGACCGAGTCCTGGAAGAACAGCTTGGTCAGGCCATGATCGGTCATGGCTTGCTTCAGGAAGGCCAGGGTCAGCGGCGGGAAGCCCGCCGTCGGGGTAAACGTTGCGCTCAGTTCGCCGCTGGCCCTGTCGAACGCAAACGACAGCGGTTGCGGAGTTGCTTGGTTCATGCTGTTCCTCGATGAATGGCTGCACCGGGTCTGCCGCGGATTGCTTGCGCGACGTTGTTGCCACCGCCGCTGCCGCGGATGTACACGGTTCGCCAGGGGCGCCGTGCTGTTATTTCATGCGAAGGGGGCGCATGCTGTTGTCGCTCGTTGGTCACCGCGTCTGCGCGGTCCCGCGTACGCCGGACCGTAAAAAAGCGGCGACGCCACCCCCTGGCGCAATACAGCTGACATTGTAATGTGGCAAGATGATCCAGTAATTTGATGGATAGCACAAGTTTTGCCGACTTTGACTCTAGATTAGGCTCTTATCGTTGGTTTTATGTTAAGTACCCAAATAGAAGACTTCAAGGGCGATCCCGCCCGCTACCGCGCCGGACGCATCAGTACGCTGGTCAGCATCGTGGTCAATATCGTATTGGTGATGCTGCAGGTCACGGCTGGCGTATTCACCGGTTCGCAGGCCCTGATTGCCGATGGCATCCATTCGCTCTCGGACCTGATCTCGGATTTCGTGGTGCTGCTGGCCGGGCACCACAGCCGCAAGCAGGCCGACGACGATCACCAGTATGGTCACCAGCGTTACGAAAATGCCGCCTCCCTGGCGCTGGGCGCCCTGTTGCTGGCCGTCGGCCTGGGCATGCTGATCTCCGCTGCGCAAAAGATCCAGCATTACGGACATACTCCGCCGGTACATATCACCGCCCTGTGGGTGGCACTGGTGGCCCTGCTGGCCAAGGAACTGCTGTTCCGCTACATGTTGCGCATTGCCGAGCGCGTGCGTTCCAGCATGCTGGTGGCCAATGCCTGGCACGCGCGATCGGACGCCGCCTCGTCGCTGGTGGTGGCACTGGGCATCGTCGGCAGCCTGGCCGGTTTCACCCTGCTCGATCCGGTGGCCGCAGCGGTGGTCGGCCTGATGGTGGTGCGCACCGGCTGGGGTTTCTTCTGGAGCGCCCTGCACGACCTGATGGACCGCGCCGTCTCGACCGAAGAGGCAGAGGCGATCCGCGCCACCATCCTCGCCACACCTGGCGTGCAAGGCCTGCATGACTTGCGCACCCGACGCATGGGCGACATGACGCAGGTGGACGTGCATCTGGAAATCGACGGGGCGCTGAGCGTCACGCAAGGCCATGCGATCGCCACCGATGCCCGGCGCCGGGTGCTGGATGCGCATCATGTGCTGGATGTGATGACGCATGTGGACCCGATCGACACCCCGGGAAAGGCGGGCCTCACCGCGCAGCAGCCTTGACGCGCCAGGCCATGCCGGACTCCGCTAGACATCTCTAGACGTCGCGTGCCGATACGCCGCGTACGTTCATCTAAAGAATCGCAGCAGGGGGCCGTTAGCTAGCGTATCGTCGCCAGCCCCTCTGCGCTCATGAGCCCACTGACCTCCGTGTCGCCGTCGCCGGCCTACACGTCCACCGCTCCTGCAGCGGTCGCAACCTCCACCAGTAGCAACTCGCCCGCCGTCGTCACGGCGTCATCGACCTCGGCCCCGAGCTCTACTGCCAGTTCCAGCGCCAGCGCCCGCCCCCTGGCGCCCGTGCTCTCCCTCTATTCAGCGTCCGGCCGGATGAGTGAGGCGCCTGCATCCATGCCGCCGATATGGGAGAGCCGTCAGGGCGACACGCTCTCCACCCTGATGGCGCGCAACATCGGCGCCGGCCCGATGGGTGAGCGCTGGACCGGTCTGGGCAAGGCCCTGCTGGACCAGGCCAGCCTGGGGGGCGGCAGCTACTCGCAGTCGGTGCTGCTGTCGTCCACCGCGACCCAGGGCAACAGCGATGTGCAGGCGGTCCTGCGTGATCAGCTGCATCGATTCGCCAGCCAGCGCGTCGATCTTTCGCTGACCACCCAATCGGGGGCGCGCATCGAGCTCCATCTCGCTGCCAATGCCGACGGCATCGCCGTCGATTTCAAGCTGGCCCAGGGTACGCTGGACGATGACGATCGCGCCGCCCTGAGTGCGATGGGCGATGCCTTCGAGCAGGCCCTCAAGGGGCTGGCTGCCCAACCGCCCACGCTGGACCTGGATGGCCTGATGCACCTGGACCAGCAGCACCTGACCGCCATCGACCTCAACGCCACGCTGGGGGACGATCTGCAGGTGCAACTGCATGCCGATGCGACCCAGCGCAGCGTGAGCGCCACCAGCGCCGCCGGCACCATGAAGGTCGCCGTCGATGCCACCAGCGAGGCCATCACCGGTAGCGCCCAACAACGCCAGCGCGCCATCGCCAGTTACCTGCAGCAGTTCGATGCCGCCACCCGTCGAGGCCATGGCGATGCCGCCCTTGCCGACTTGTTCAAGGATGCCTTCGCCCAGTTGCATGGCGGTAGCACGACGCCGACGCGTCCCGGCGAGCTATCGGCACCGGCGCTGGTCGCCGACCTCAATGATCGTCGCATGTTGTCGGGGCTGGCCGATTTCACGGCCTCCATCACCGGTGCCAGCGCGGCGCCCAATCCCCTGCGGCGCGACGAGGTGGATGGTTTTGACTACCAGGTCTCGCAGCACACCAACCTGTCCGGTGCGCGCCAGGCTGACCGCTCCATCGTGCAGCAGGCGCAGGCCCGACTCAAGGCGTCCTACCACCAATCCCTGCAAGCCGACCTGCCGCTGCGGCTGGGGACCGATCGTCAATCGCAGAACTACACCTACCACCAGATCGACGACCAGGCCGACAGCCGGCTGGAGATCGGCTACCGCCTCGGTTACATGACGCAGGCCCGCCTGCAGCAATCGGCCAGCCAGGACAGTCGCGTCAGCAAGTACGTGCTCGGTCAGCTGGTGAGCCAGAGCCACACCCCTTTGCAGGCCCAGATCGTGCGCGACTTTGCCGCCCAGTTGCAGGACGGCAAGGAGGCCCGTGCCGCCGATGGGGCCTACCGGCGTAGCCGGCTGCTCGACGGCATCAGTGCGCTGGGCCTGTTGCAGGCCGATCCGGACCAGGTCCGTCGCAACGGCACGCAGTTGCTCAACGATTGAATGGGGCATAGGAGCGTGGCGTGAGACGATGCGTCTTGCCACTCGCCCTGTTGCGGCGACCGCCACAACAACTTGTCTAGCCCAACCGTCTTCGTTTAAAATCCGGGCTTCTCTTTGGGGAGTAGCCAGCTTCCGGGTCATCCGGAAGAGCCCGTGTCAACATTCTCGGCAACATCTTGCCGTGGCGCGGGTAGCCAATCAGGTAGGCGAGACCATAGACGTATCCTGCGGCCAGGCTGGGCGCGCAGGCACGTCCATGGACTTCGCCCGGCCAAGGAATCCCCTTCATGAATTTCCCCGCACTCCTTCTCCTCGCGCTTGCGATGTCCACTGACGCCTTTGCGGCAGCCATCGGCAAGGGCGCCGCCATGCAGAAGCCGCGCTTCCTGCAAGCCCTGCGCATCGGTCTGCTGTTTGGTGTGATCGAGGCCATTACCCCCCTGATCGGCTGGTTCGCCGGCTCGGTCGCCACCAAATGGGTGTCGGAATGGGATCACTGGATCGCCTTTACGCTGCTGCTGGTGCTGGGCGCGCGCATGATCCGCGAAGGCATGAGCGAGGACGATGAAGACGAAGAAGCCGACGCCGCCCCGCAAAAGCAATCGGTGGTGATGCTGGCCCTCACCGCGGTCGCCACCAGCATCGACGCCATGGCCGTCGGCGTGGGCCTGGCCTTCATCGACGTCAACATCCTCGAAGCGGCCTTGCTGATCGGCCTGGCCACCACCACCATGGTCACCATCGGCGTGATGGTCGGTCGCGTGCTCGGTCACCTCATCGGCAAACGTGCCGAGATCATCGGGGGCGTGGTGCTGATCGGTGTCGGCGCGGCCATCCTGTATGAACACCTGAGCCGCGCAGGCGGTTGAATTCAGTCCGGCGCGACATCACCGCCAGGGGCGGCCCTCGCGGCCCTGGCCGCACAGTAGTCGGCGGCCATCAGGCGAAAGGCGGTCACCGCCGGGTTGTCCTGGTCGGCGCGCCAGGCCATGCTCATTTCCGCTCGCGGCACCTCGCCGGCCAGCGGGCGGAACTCCACCCGGTCGTAATGGAAGCGCTGGGCCGAGGCCGGCAGGATGCCCACGCCCAGGCCGGCCCTGACCAGCGAGAGGATGGTGTGGCTCTGGTCGATGTACTGGGTGAAGTCGGGTTTGACATCGGCCGCGCCGAGCATGGCCATGATGCGTTCGTAGAAATACTTGCCATGCGTGGGTGAATGCATGATGAAGGGCTGGCCGTCCAGTTGCGCCGTGGCCACCTCCGCATGGCGTGCCAGCGCATGGCCCTTGGGCATGGCCAGTACCAGCGGCTCGTCGTCCACCAGGGCCAGCTCCAGCGGCTGGCGCGACGACAGGGGCCGCAGAAAGCCGATGTCGATGGTATTGGCAGTGAAGGCCTCCAGCTGCGCCACCGAGATCAGTTCGAACAGCACCACGTCGATCTCCGGCAATTGCTGGCGCGCCTGCATCAGCAGTTCCGGGATCAATTCATAGCCGGCGGCGCCGGTGAAGCCCACCCGCACGCGCCCGGTCTTGCCCTGGCTGGCGCGGCGTACCGTGCTCTCGGCCTGTTCGGAGAGCTGCAGCAGGCGCGAGGCGTCGGCCAGGAACACCCGCCCTTCGGTGGTCAGCCGCACCGTGCGGCCAACCCGTTCAAACAATTGCACGCCCAGCTTGTGCTCCAGCAGATGGATCTGGCGCGACAGCGGTGGCTGCGTCATGTTCAGCAGGGCCGCTGCGCGACGGAAGTTGAGTTCGGTCGCAGCGACCACGAAACAACGGACTTGAGCCAGATCGAGCATGGGGATTCGCCTGTGAAGAGTGCGCCTGCATTATAGGCGCACTCCCTGTTGCGGCCGGCTGGCCTCAGGTGGTCAGGCTGCCTTCCGGGCGTAGGCCGGCCAGGCCCTGTTCCAGGCTGGCCAGGACCATTTCGCCCATGGCGGTACGCGACTCCACGGTGGCGCTGGCGCGATGCGCCTGCAGCACCACCTGGTCCATCTGCAGCAGGGCGGCCGGCACGTTGGGTTCATCCACGAACACATCCAGACCGGCCCCGGCAATGGCCCCGCGCTGCAGGGCATCGACCAGATCCTCTTCTACCACCAGCTTGCCGCGCGCGATGTTGATGAGCACCCCGTCGCGACCCAGTGCGTCGAGCACCGCGGCATTGACGATGCCCTGCGCCTTGTCGGCGGCGGCGGCCAGCACCAGCACATCGCTCTCGCGCGCCAGTTGCAGCAGGTCGGCAATGAAACGGTGCGGCAGGTCGTCCATGGCACGCAGGTCGGTATAGGCAATCGGGCAGCCGAAGGCCGCGGCGCGCTGCGCGATGGCGCGCCCCACCTTGCCCATGCCGACGATGCCCACGCGCTTGCCGCTCAGGCGCCGTGCCAGCGGGATCGCCGCCGGCGAGGGATGACGCACCCAGTCGCCGCGCTGCACGAAGGCATGGCCCGGACAGATCTGGCGGCACACCGCCAGCATCAGGCCCAGCGCCAGGTCGGCCACGTCCTCGGTGAGCGCGCCGAAGGTACCGGTCACCGGCAAGCCCTTGCTGCGCGCATGGTTCAGATCCACGGCATCGGTACCCACGCCATTGACGGCCACCACCTTCAATGCCGGCAGCTGATCCATCAACGCATTGCTGATGCCGGTGTGACCGCCCGTGATCACACCTTCGATGACCGCGGCGTGACGGGCGATATAGGCTTCCTTGTCCTCCTGCTCGAACAGGCGATGCATGTGGTACCGGCTTTCCAGCTTGTCGTTGATGGCCGGGACCAGGATGGGATTGAGTTGCAGCACGTGGCGTTTCATGGGGAGACTCCTTCTCGTTCGATGGCAATGCCGGCGGATGATGCGGTCATTCGGGGAGCGCGTCCAATCCGAAAAGGCTATCAATTGATACAGGAATTGGTGAGCGATCCGGTATCAGCATCGATTCAATCTGCACATCACCTGATAGCCAGAAAAGATTGGACGGTATTGCAGTGCACGGCCATGATTCCCAGCGTCGGCCATCCCGAGACGGCCGCCGAGAACGTCGGGCGCCAATATCTCCCTTTGCCGGGAAGCACAACAAAGCCCGCCACCCGCAATGGAGACAAGCATGCACCTGCGATCGCACCGGACGGGCAGGGCGCTGCCGCCCTGAAGGCGACACCGTCATCTTCCCGCCGCCAATAACGATAACCACGAGACACGCCACAAGGAGTCCGACGATGAATCATGTCGACGCCGCCGACCAGGTCGGCCGCCACCGTTCAGCCGCATCCGCCGCATCTGCAACTTCAGCAACCTCAGCCACCTCTGCCGCTGCCACCCTGCAAAAGCCTACCCGCTACCGCTGGGTGGTGATGGGCCTGATCTTCCTGATCTGGGCCATCGCCTGTGCCGACCGCGCCAACTTCGGCATCGCCCTGCCGTACATGAAAAAGGAGTACGGCATTTCCAACACCGAGGCCGGCCTCATCGTGAGCCTGTTCTCCTTCGCCTATGGTTTCGTGCAGATTCCGGTCGGCCTGATGTACAAGCGGCTGAGCGAAAAGACCACCGGCATCCTGTTTTCGGTGTTCATGCTGCTGACCTCGCTGTTTACCGGCCTGATGGGGACCACCTCCTCGGTACTGCTGCTGCAGCTCTACCGGGTCGGCCTGGGCCTGTCGGAAGGCCCGCTGGGCATCGGCTGCACCAACGTCATCAACCGCTGGTTCCCGCCGGAAGAAAAGGGAACTGCCACCGGGCTCTGGATCGCCGCCTCCAAGCTGGGACCGCTGATCGTGCCCACCGTGTGCATCATCGTCATCCAGCTCTGGGGCTGGCGTGAAATCTTCTACGTCTTTGCTGTGCCGGGGATTTTCCTGGCCATCCTGTGGCTGTTCCTGGTGACCAATTCCCCGGGCGACAACCGTTTCTGCAACGAGGCCGAGCGCCGCTATATCAGCCATGATGCTCCCGCCAGCAGTGCCAACGCCAATACCAATGCCAACGCCGCCGGCAGCAAGCCCCTGGTGGGTGCCCAGGTCACGCCCATGCCCTGGCTGGACGGCATCAACCGCACCCGCCGCGTGCCACGCCTGGAAACACTGCGCCAGGTCTTCACCTCCTGGAACGTGATCGGCGTGGCCCTGGGTTACGGTTGCATGATCGGCATCAGCAATATCTTCATGTCCTGGATACCGACCTACCTGGTCACGGTCAAGGGCTTCGCCTCGGTCAAGATGGGCTTCCTGGCCTCGGCACCCTTCATTGGCGCGGTGGCCGGCAACATGCTGGGCGGCATCATCTCGGACCGTCTCCTCGGTGGCCGCCGCAAGCCCATGATGCTGCTCGGTGCACTGGGTACGGCGGCGATGACGTTGCTGCTGGTGGAAGCGCCCGACAGCGTGCTCTACCTGGGCGCCATGCTGATGCTCTCCGGCCTGATGCTGGGCATCGGCTTTGCCGGCTATTCCGCCTATCCGATGGGGCTGGCCACCAAGGCCACCTATCCGACCGCCTTTGGCATCGTCAATTCGCTGGGCCAGATCGGTGGCGCCTGCGCGCCGCTGGCGGTGGGCATGTTGCTGGACCGCTATGACTGGACCAGCGTGTTCCTCTACATGGTCGGCACCTCGTTGCTGTGCCTGGTGCTGCTCTTGAGCGTGGTCGAGCCGATCACGGTGAGAAAGGCAGGGGAGGAGGCCTGAGCCTTGCTTCGGCACCTTACCCGGGCCCGCCATCGCGCGGGCTTTTTCATGTGGGATAAATATCCATAGGATATTAATTCGAGTCGAATTATATATTGGACAAATGGTAGCGCCCGAGGCACTCTTGGCGTCCCATTTTCCCTAAGCAGCCCTGAGGAGACACCCATCATGCCGACCTATCGTTCCTATACCACCACCCAGGGCCGCAACATGGCCGGCGCACGCGCGCTGTGGCGCGCCACCGGCATGAAGGATGGCGACTTCACCAAGCCCATCATCGCCGTGGTCAACTCCTTCACCCAGTTCGTGCCCGGTCACGTGCACCTGAAGGACCTGGGCCAGCTGGTGGCCCGCGAGATCGAGGCGGCCGGTGGCGTGGCCAAGGAATTCAACACCATCGCCGTTGATGATGGTATCGCCATGGGCCACGACGGCATGCTGTACTCGCTGCCCTCGCGCGACCTGATCGCCGACTCGGTCGAATACATGGTCAACGCCCACTGCGCTGACGCCATGGTGTGCATCTCCAACTGCGACAAGATCACCCCGGGCATGCTGATGGCCGCCATGCGCCTGAACATCCCCGTGGTCTTCGTCTCCGGCGGCCCGATGGAAGCCGGCAAGGTCATCAAGACCGTCAACACAGACCGCAAGGTCATCAAGCTGGACCTGGTGGACGCCATGATCCAGGCCGGCGACCAGAACATCTCGGATGCCGACGTGGCCGAAGTGGAACGCTCGGCCTGTCCGACCTGTGGTTCCTGCTCGGGCATGTTCACCGCCAACTCGATGAACTGCCTGACCGAAGTGCTGGGCCTGTCGCTGCCGGGCAATGGCACCATCGTCGCCACCCACGCCGACCGCAAGGAACTGTTCCTGCGCGCCGGCCGCCTGATCGTCGAACTGGCCAAGCGTCACTACGAGCAGGACGACTATTCCATCCTGCCGCGCAACATCGCCACCAAGGAAACCTGGGAAAACGCCATGACCCTGGACGTTTCCATGGGCGGCTCCACCAATACCGTGCTGCACCTGCTGGCGGCCGCGCACGAGGCCAAGGTCGAATTCACCATGGCCGACATCGACCGCATCTCGCGCAAGGTCCCTTGCCTGTGCAAGGTCGCGCCGATGACCAACAAGTACCACATCGAAGACGTGCACCGCGCCGGCGGCATCATCTCCATCCTGGGCGAACTGGCCCGTGCCGGCCTGCTGGATACTTCGCGCCCCACCGTGCACAGCAAGACCCTGGGCGAAGCCATCGAGAAATACGACATCCGCGTCTCCAGCGATCCGGCCGTGCACAAGCTTTTCCGCGCAGCACCCGGCGGCGTTCCCACCCAGGTGGCCTTCTCGCAGGCAGAGCGTTTCGAGGACAACGACCTGGACCGCGCCAACGGCTGCATCCGTGACCGCGAGCACGCCTATTCGCAGGATGGCGGCCTGGCCGTCCTGTACGGCAACATCGCCGAGAAGGGTTGCATCGTCAAGACCGCCGGCGTGGATGAAAGCATCCTCAAGTTCTCCGGCACGGCCCGTGTGTTCGAAAGCCAGGACGCCGCCGTCGAAGGCATCCTGGGTGACAAGGTCAAGGCCGGCGACGTGGTCATCGTGCGCTACGAAGGTCCCAAGGGCGGCCCCGGCATGCAGGAAATGCTGTACCCCACCTCGTACATCAAGTCCAAGGGCCTGGGCAAGGCTTGCGCCCTGTTCACCGATGGCCGCTTCTCCGGCGGCTCCTCGGGCCTGGTGATCGGCCACGCCTCGCCGGAAGCGGCCGAAGGCGGCGCCATCGGCCTGGTGGAAGAGGGTGACCTGATCGACATCGACATCCCCAACCGCAGCATCAACCTGCGTGTGACGGCGGACGACCTGGCCAAGCGCCGCGCCGCCATGGAGGCCCGCGGCGATGCCGCCTGGAAGCCGGCCGAGCGCACCCGCGTGGTGTCACAGGCGCTGCAGGCCTATGCCGCGCTGACCACCTCGGCCGATCGCGGTGCGGTGCGCGACCTGTCGCAACTGAAGCGCTGAGAAGTGTCCACGTCCTGCTGATGCCGCTGATTGGCGGCAACACCAGACGACAATGCCGCCCGCGTTCAAGCGGGCGGCATTTTTTACGCCAGGATCTTCTGCTCCGGCCCCGGAGACCTTTCGCGCCGCTCAGACCTTGATGGCCGGGCGCATATGGGTGGACGCCAGGGCCAGCCCTTCCTCGAAGGAAGACAGCACCATGTCCACCTGCTCCTTCACGGTTGCCGCGTCTACTTCCTCATTGAAGAAGGAGGGGCGGATCGTCACCAGCAAGGCTTGCGGCAGGTTGCTGCGCAGCGTCCCCACCACCGCCATCCAGGCGTCCAGCCGTTCGCGGGTCGGATAGACCAGGAAGACGATGGATACCAGTTCGGCCTTGCTGCTGTCCGGGCGTTCGTCTTCCGGCTGATCCAGCGTGATGCTGCGGGCATCGATGCCGGACACGCGCAGGGCATGCACCAGCAGTTCGGAGAGCAGGTCGTCGCGTTCGCCCTGCAGACCGCCGCACAACACCACCGATCCCAGTGGCACGTCCAGCGAGCCCTGCCAGCGCCCCAGTCGCGCCAGGCGCAGTTCGCGCAGATGCGCGCCCACGCCGCTGTTGAGCAAGGGGACTTCGCGCCGGCGCCGCAAGCTGCGCGGCGCGCCGGGGGTTTGCGTCAGCACGTCGGTCAACTGCGAAACCGAACCGCGCAGCCGCTCCTGCTGGGCCGTCTCGATGCGCCCGTGGCGCAGGTCCAGCGCCGCCAGCGCCAGCCCAGGCAGCAGGATCTGGTCGCAGTACTTGGCAAAGCTCTGCTTCTGCAGATGGCTGCGGGCGTCGCGGATGATGGCGTCGGATTCGCCGGCCAGCGCGCGCTGGTAGAAGCGTTCGGCGTGGCTCATGTCAGGGGCCTCGCCCAGCAGGATGGTGATCGGCTCCAGCGCTGCCACATGACGGCCGGCCACCACCAGGCAGAGCGTCAGCGGAGTCGACAGCAACAGGCCGATCGGCCCCCACAGCGAACCCCAGAACAGTGCCGAGACGATCACCGCCAGCGGCGACAGCCCGGAGCTATGACCATAGATGCGCGGCTCGACGAAGTTGGCCACGATCACTTCCAGGCAGACATAGAAGGCCAGGAAGGACAATGCCAGCCACCAGCCGGGATCGATGGCGGCGATGAAGATGGAGATCATCAGGCCCGACGCCAGTGCCCCCAGATAAGGCACAAAGCGCAATACGCCAGCCAGCGTACCCCACAGCACCGCGTGCGGCACGCCACCGGCGGCCAGCACCGCGCCCATGATCAGGCCGAACGCCAGGTTGACCAGGAACTGCGAAAAGAAGAAGCGTGACACCCCCTCGGCCGCGTCGCCCAGGGCCTGCATGGTCCGGCTCATTTCCGTCAGGCCGGCCAGGCGGATCAGGCGTTCGCGCAGCGACTCCTGTTCCAGCAGGATGAAGACCAGCAGCACCAGCACGATGCCGGCCTGGCCGATCGGCCCCCAGGCCAGTGCGAATAGCCGTCGCAGGGCACCCCTGACCGACATGCGGGTATCGGCCTCCGGCGTGGATGTGGCATTGGCCGCGGTCGCTGCTGCAGCTGCTGCGTGGCTGTTCTTCTTGCCGCTGCGATTGACCTCCGGCACCGGTTGCGGAATGACCGCGCTCAACTCGGCCTCCAGCCGGGCGAAGGGGCGCTCGGTGATGGCGCGCACGCTCTCCACCTTTTCCTGGATGGCTTCGCGGTACTGCGGCAGGTCACTGGTGACACTGACGAGCTGGAATGCCAGCACCACCGCCAGCGCCACCAGGCAGGCACCCACCAGCAGCACCGAGATGATGGCGGCGGCGGCGCGATTGATGCCCAGGGCGTCCAGCTGGCGCACCAGCGGCAGGATGATCAGGCTGGCAATGCCGGCCACCGCCAGCGGTGCCAGGATGTCGCGACCGAAGTAGAGCATGCCCAGTATCACGGCCGCGCCGAGCAGGGTGGTGGAACTCAGGCGCGAGAAGGCGGAAGTCTTGAGGTTTGGCATGGGAGGGGCGGGAGCAATGTCTTTGGCGGGGCCGGCGGCGTTGTTGGGATGGTTGTCAGGATCGCGCCGGGTCGATCACTTCGTAGAGCTCCAGCGGCAGGCCGTCGGGGTCGGCGAAGAAGGTAAAGCGGCGGCCGGTGTATTCATCCACGCGGATGTCCTCCACCGCCACCCCCTGTTGCTCCAGTTGCTCCTTGCAATGCTGTACATCGGCCACCGCGAAGGACAGGTGGCGCAGACCGCAGGCCTCCGGACGCGACGGCCGGGCCGGCGGCGCGGGAAAGGAAAACAGTTCGATCTGCGTGCCATCGGGCAGGCCCAGGTCCAGCTTCCAGGAGTCGCGTGCCTCGCGATAATGCTCGGCGATGACGCGCAGGCCCAGCAGCCCGACGTAGAAGGCCTTCGAGCGCGCGTAGTCGGAACAGATGATGGCGACGTGATGAGTGCCTTGTAGTTGCATGGCGGTCTTTCAGAGGGAAGAGGTAAGCGTGGACATCAACGTCGCGGCCCGGTGCGCGCCAGCTCGGCGCAGACGCCGCGTACCTTCTCGCGCAGCCAGCGATGGGCCGGGTCCAGTTCCACGCGCGGATGCCACATCAGCGATACCACGATGGGATCGGTCGCCACCGGCAGTTCGAACAGATGGATGCCGGAGGCGCTGCCATCCTTGCGCGGCGCACCGGCCGTGGTCAGGAAGGAGTACGGCACCATGGAGACCAGATCCGACGAGCGCACCACCGCCAGCGCAGCAGGAAAACTGGGGACGATGGCCACCACCTTGCGCGTCAGTCCGCGTTCGGCCAGCGCCGCATCCAGCGGGCTGCTGCGGTCGCCCCGTGGCGATGCACTCACGTGTTCGAAGCTGCAATAGCGCTCGGCGCTCACGCGGCGCAATGCCGCCAGCGGATGACCGATGCGCACCGCACCCACGAAGCGGTCGCGGAACAGGGTCTGCAGCCGCACTTCCGGCCCCATCTCGCTGGCCACGCCGATCTCCAGGTCGGCACTGCCTTCGCGCAGCGGCAGCGGGCTGCGCTCCACCTTGGGGGCGAAGCGCAGGCGCACCAGCGGCGCTTCGGCGGCCACGGCGCCGATCAGGGCGGCACCGCAGGCTTCGATGAAGCCCTCGTTGGCGCGCACGGTGAAATCCCGCTCCAGCCGCGCCAGGTCCAGCTCGGGGACGGAGGGGCGCAACACCGAGCGGGCTTCGTGCACCACGTTGCGTACCCGCTCGCGCAGCGCCTCGGCGCAGGGCGTCAGCACCATCTGGCGGCCGGCACGCACCAGCAGATGGTCGCCCGTGGCCTGGCGCAGCCGGGTCAGCGTGCGGCTCATGGCCGAGGCGCTCAGGCCCAGGCGGCGCGCGGCCCCTGCCACGCTGGCCTCGGCGATGAGGGCATCGAGCGCGATGAGCAGGTTGAGGTCGGTTTCGGTCATGCCGGCATCCTAGCATGGCCGCAGTGACATGGCGTCGCATGCAATGATCCAATGCAAGCCGTGCGTCTTCCGCCTTGTCTCGTGGGTGGCTATAGTGAAGACCTGATTCGATCCTCCAGGAAATTTTCCCATGGAACTGTTTTCCGACCTGCCCGGCGACGAAGGCCTGCCGGGCGTGCGCCGCCGTCGCGCCATGCTGGCGGTGATGACCGCCACCACCATGGCAGTATTCGACGGCACCATCATCAATGTCGCCCTGCCGCAGATCGGTCTGGCACTGCAGACCTCGGCCGCCGCCTCCGTCTGGGTGGCCAATGCCTACCTGCTGGCCACCGCCATGACGCTGGCGGCCTTTGCCGCCATGTCGTCGCGACTGGGATTTCGCAACCAGTTCACGGCCGGGCTGGCGGTGTTCACGCTGGCCTCGCTGGGCTGTGCCCTGTCGCCCTCGGTGGAATGGCTCATTGCCATGCGCGTGCTGCAAGGGCTGGGGGGCGCGGCCATGCTCAGTATCGCGCCGGCGATCCATCGCACGGTCTTTCCGAACCGCCTGCTGGGCCGCATCCTCGGGCTCAACGCAGTGCTGGTGGCGGCCGGCACCGCCATCGGCCCGGTGCTGGGCGGCACCCTGCTGGCCGCGCTGAGCTGGGAGTGGATCTTCCTGATCAACCTGCCGCTGGGCGTGGCAGCGGTGCTGCTGTCGTGGAGCGCCATCCCGGACACCCGCCAGCGTGGCCGCCTGCGCCCGCCCTTCGACATGGCCGGCGCACTGTGGTCGGCGCTGGCCATGGGCGCGGTCATCATGGCCGCCGACACCTGTGCCCACTTCGCCGACCCCGGCCAGGGCGCCCACGCGGCGCTCACCGCCGCGGCCTACGCGCTGGTGGCGCTGGTCTCTGCACTGGCCTTCGTGCGCGGCCAGCGTCGGGTGCGCGAACCGCTGTTGCCGCTGGACATCTTTTCCAATGCGCGCTTTTCCCTGGCTGCGTTGACCTCGCTGGCGTCCTTCGTGGGCCAGGGGATCGCCTTCGTGGCCCTGCCGTTCCTGTTCCAGAATGCCTATGCCTACAGCGCCTTCGAATCGGCGGCCCTGTTTACGCCCTGGCCGCTGGGCATCGTACTGGTGGCGCCGCATGCCGGACGCCTGGCCGACCGTCATTCTCCGGCCCTGCTGTCCAGCCTGGGACTGGCCGTATTTACCGTCGGCCTGGTGTTGCTGGCCCTGCTACCCGATCACGCCCAGGCCTGGGACATCGGCTGGCGCGCTTTGGTGTGCGGCATGGGCTTCGGCTTTTTCCAGAGCCCCAACAACCGCGAGATGCTCGGCAATGTCTCGCGCGAACGCAGTGGCAATGCCTCCGGCGTGCTGGCCATCATGCGTACTTTCGGCCAGTGCCTGGGCGCCGCGTTGCTGGGCGTGATCCTGGCCGTCCATACTGCAGGTGCCGTGGCCCACGGTGAACTACAGATGAGCCCGGTGCAGGATGGCGAGGCGATCCGTGTCGCATTGTGGGTGGCCGCGCTGGCCACGGCCTTGGCCACGGCGGTCAGCGCCAGCCGCCTGCGCCGCAAGGCGCAATCGCCCGCCTGATGCGGCAGAGCAAGCCATGCTGCAGGACTGCTCAGCAGTAGCGCCGGCATATGGACAAAACTGAAAGGTACGTAAAAACCTAACTTTTTAGTGACCGGATAAATCCTCGCTGATTCTCGCTTTGCCCCGTCGAGTGGAGACTTAGACTGCTCCTGCTTGCCGCTGCGCCGGTTGCTGCGGATGTCCATCACAATGACAACAAACAGCACATCCTTTGCCGCCAGGTTCATGCGACCTGGCGTCGCAGCCTCCCTGCGACAAGCTCCGTCAAACTCTCCCCGACCCACCCGAGACCGGCCGGGGGATACCGCAAAGGGGGCAATACCATGGGCAAATTCAAAGTCGTGACCAGGCTGGCATTGGGCTTCGGCCTGATTCTCGTGTTTCTTCTGGGCATTTCCTTGCTGGGGATGATGGGCATGTCGCGCATGAACGACGCCCTCACCGACATCACTGCCGTCAACAATGCCGAGACCAGGCTGGTCACCGCCATGCGCAATGCGCTGAGCCAGCGCGCCATCGCCATCCGCAATATTGCCTTGCTGGACGACCAGGAAGGCATGCGGGTCGAAGCGCAGACGCTGGCACGCCAGGAAAAGCTCTACGGCGATGCACGCGTGGCACTGGAGAAGATGTTTGCCAGTGAAACCGCCACCACCGACCGCGAGCGCCAGTTGCTGGCCCAGATCAAGGCCGATGAAGCGGCCACCGTACCGCTGATGGCCAAGGCCTTGCAGCTGGGGCTGGAGAACAAGCCGGCCGACGCCGTCAAGGTCCTCATCACCGAAGTGCGACCCAGGCAGCAAGGCTGGATCAAGTCGCTCACCGACCTGTCCGAGTTCGAAGAACAGCTCAATGACGAGGCTGCCACCAGCGCACGTGCCACCTATGAATGGCTGCGCGGCATCATGCTCAGCGCCGTGGCGCTGGCCTTGCTGGTGGGCGTGGCGGGATCGGCCATGATCGCCCGCAGCATCCTGCGCCAGCTGGGCGCCGAACCTTCCGAAGCACAGGCCATCGCGCGCGACATCGCCAGCGGTGACCTGACCGCCACGGTGCGACTGCGCGAAGGCGACGGTTCCAGCCTGATGGCGTCCATCGAACAGATGCGTCACCAGTTGAACGTGATCGCCCACGGCATCAAGTCGGCCGCCGAAACCATCTCGGTGGCCAGCGGGCAGATCGCGCAGGGCAACTTCGATCTGTCTCAACGCACCGAGGAACAGGCCGCCTCGCTGGAAGAGACCGCCGCCAGCATGGAAGAGCTGACCACCACCGTGCGCCAGAATACCGAGCACGCGGGCGAGGCGCTGCGCCTGGCCAGCGGCGCATCGCAGACCGCCAGCGCCGGTAGCGAGGCTTTCGATCGCGTGGTAAAGACCATGGACCGGATATCGGCCAGCTCGGGCAAGATGGCCGACATCATCAGCGTCATCGAAGGGATCGCCTTCCAGACCAACATCCTGGCCTTGAACGCGGCCGTGGAAGCGGCCCGTGCCGGCGAGCAGGGACGGGGCTTTGCGGTGGTGGCTTCGGAAGTGCGTTCGCTGGCCCAGCGCAGCGCGGTCGCGGCCAAGGAGATCAAGGACCTGATCGGCGAATCGATGGCCCACGTGGGCGCCGGGTCGCAGCTGGTGGCCAGCGCCGGACAGCAGATGGGCGCGATCGTGGACTCGGTACAGCGCTTCGGTGAAATCATGAACAGCATCGCCACCGCCACCCAGGAGCAGGGCAGCGGTATCGAGCAGATCAATACCGCCGTGGTGCAGATGGATCAGGTCACGCAGCAGAATGCGGCGCTGGTGGAGGAGGCCAGTGCGGCCGCGCAGTCGCTGGCACAACAGGCCAGCGGCTTGCTGAAGGTGGTCTCGATCTTCAAGATCCGCCAGGACAAATCGCTGACGACGATGCAGGACCAGGCCGCCATGAGCAGGTCCGCGCCGATGCCGGCGCTGCGCTGAGCGCAGACGGCGGTGCAGGCAGGAATGCCGATCTGGTAATGATTTGACGGCTGATCGGGGATCAGCCGTTTTTCATGCGCCCGATGTCGGTGTCGGGCCCGGTTTTAGTTTTACGCTCAGGCCGAAGGGCCGCCTTCATCATCTTCGTCCTTGGGCACGAACACCATGCCGGTCTTGGCGTTGTAATCCATCAGACCGGCATAGCGGCCCCAGGCGATCATGGTCTCGAAGGTCTTTTCCGGATTGTCGTAGGGCAGGGCGCTGCCGATGTCCTTCAACACGCGCTCGGCCTCGATTTCCTCGGCCTCGCCCAGCACCGCCAGGATGATGTGGAAGATACGCAGCTTGTAGACCTGTTCGGCGAAGATGGCGCGCTGCCCCAGCCGGTCGGCCGCCACGAAGCGGTGCCCGAGCTCGGTGAGGAAGACTTCCTGCTTGGGCGTATCGACCAGTTCCAGGATTTCGGCGGCCTTGACGGTGGCGATGGTCTCGCCGAATTCCTTGCCGATCTCGTCGGAGATGTCGTAGATGTTGTTCAGTTCCGGCTCGTCGTGCAGCAGGCTCATCAGCCCCAGGATCTGGCCCACCGGGATCAGCGGGATCGACTCCATGCGCTTGCGGCCACGCGAGATCGGCTCGCCCGGCATATGCACTTCCGGCGGCAGGTCGGGCAGGGTCAGGGTGGTGATCGCTTCGTGGATGATATTGACCAGGCGCTGGAATTCCGGGCTCTTGCTGTCGCGCGGGTAGGGCAGCGGGTTTTCCAGCACCAGGCCCAGGCGGCCCGGGCGCGGGAACACCACCACGATGCGGGTGGCCATCTCGACCGCTTCCTCGATGTTGTGGGTGACCATGAAGATCGAGGTCAGGCCGCTGTCCGGTGCGCGCCACAGGCTGATCAGTTCCTGCCGCAGGTTTTCCGCGGTCAGCACGTCCAGGGCGCTGAAGGCTTCGTCCAGGCACAGCAGCTTGGGCTTGGACACCAGGGCGCGGGCGATGCCCACACGCTGGCGCATGCCGCCGGAGAGTTCGCGCGGATAGGCGCTGTGGTAATTGCCCAGGCCGATCAGTTCGATGGCGCGGTCCACCGCCGCGTCGCGCTCCTCGCGGGTCGGGTTGTGCGACATCAGGCCCACAGCCACGTTCTGTTCCACCGTCAGCCAGGGATAGAGCGCAAAGGTCTGGAACACCACCGAGGCATCGCGATTGACGCCATAGAGCTGCTTGCCGGCCGCCATGGTGTGGCCCGAGCTGGGTTCCACCAGCCCGGTCAGGCAGCGCAGGATGGTCGACTTGCCCGAGCCGGACTGGCCCAGCAGGGCCAGCAGTTCACCCTCGTGCACGGCCAGGTCGATGTTGTCCAGCACCTTCAGTTCATGGCCGCCGGCGGTGTTATAGGATTTGCTGACCGCGCACAGTTCGGCGACGGCGGGACGTTGTTGCGGAGAAGTCATGGTCATGGCTGGGCTCAGGATCAATCGAGGCGGAAACGGCGTTCGGCGAAGGCATACAGGCGACGCCAGACAAACTTGTTCATCACTACCACGAACATCGACATCACACCGATGCTGGCGATGATGAGCGGCGTATCACCGGACTTGGTGACCGCCGAGATATAGGCGCCCAGGCCGTCGGCCTTGAGCGAGACATCGCCCCAGCTGGCCAGTTCGGCCACGATGGAGGCGTTCCAGGCGCCCCCGGCGGCGGTGCAGGCCCCGGTCACCCAGAACGGGAAGATGGCGGGCAGGATCAGGGTCTTCCACAGGTTCCAGCGCGACAGGCCGTACATGCGGGCGGCCTCCTTCAGGTCGTTGGGGATGGCCATGGCGCCGGCGATGACGTTGAAGAGGATGTACCACTGCGTGCCCATGGCGATCAGGAGGATGCTGCCCCAGTTCATGCTGACGTTGCCGGCCACGAACCAGCCCACCACCAGCGGGAAGGTCATGTTGACCGGGAAGGAGGCACCGATCTGTGCCAGCGGCTGGGCGAAGCGGGCGATGTGCGGCTTGGAGCCGATCCAGACCCCCACCGGGGTCCAGATCAGGGTGGCGATCACCGTCATGGCCAGCACCCGCAGCATGGTCAGGAAACCCAGCCACACGATATGCCCGAACAGGCTCCAGCTCATCGCCCCGTGCAGGGCGTCGATGGCGGCCACCAGCCCGCGCAGGGCCTCGAAGATCAGCAGCGCGCAGATCAGGCCGCTCAGGATGCGATGGGTCCAGCGCCGGCGCGCGATGCGGGCCGGGGTGGGAACACCGGGTGACGCCGGCCGATGGCGCGCCAGCCAGTCGCCCAGCGGCTGCCACAGTTTTTCGTCGAGCCAGGTAAAGACATAGGAGCCGCGCAGCAGGTCGAAGACCCAGGACGTCGGTGCCGATCCCGATTCGGTCAGTTCGATCTTGAACTTGTCGGCCCAGGCCAGCAGCGGCCGCCATACCAGCTGGTCGCTGATGAGGATCAGTGCCAGCATGGCGATCACCGCCCATAGCGCCGCCGTGTGGTCGCCCTGGTCGATGGCCTGCGCCATGTAGGAGCCCAGGCCGGGCAGCTTCAGGTCCTTGTTCATGACGCTGATGGCCTCGCTCTGCGCCACGAAGAACCAGCCGCCGCCGAAGGACATCATCGAGTTCCAGATCAGGCTGTGGGCCGAGGCCGGCAACTCCACGGTGCGAAAGCGCTGCCAGGCGGTGAGGCGGTAGGTGGTGGCGGCTTCCTGCATGTCGGTCGGGATGGTGACCATGGAATGGTAGAAGCCGAAGGCCATGTTCCATACCTGGCCGGTGAAGATGGCGAAGATGGCAGCGCACTCCACCCCCATCAGGCTGCCCGGGAACAGCGCCATGAAGCCGGCCACCGTGGCCGAGAGGAAGCCCAGCACCGGCACCGACTGCAGGATGTCCAGCGCCGGCAGGATCAACGCCCGCGCCCGGCGGCTCTTGGCGGCCAGGTAGCCGGTGCCGATGGCGAAGAACAGGGAAAAGGCGAAGGCGATCCACATGCGCAACAGGGTGCGGCCGGCGTAATAGGGGATCATGGCCGGCGAGCTGTCGACTTCCAGCTGGTCGGACGGGTCGAAATGCACCAGCATCCCCTTGCCGAAGTGCAAGGCGCTCCACAACAGCCCGAACAGCACCGCCAGCACCAGCGCATCAATCCAGCCGAAGCCAGGCTTGACTTCTTCATAGGCCGTCAGTTGCGGCGAGGTGGTCTTCATTTTCATGGCGATGAGGTGCAATAGCGCTGCAAGGCGTGGTCGGGTTCGCGGATGCCGGTCGTGCGCGATCAGATTCGATCAAACGCCCCCAGGACGGGCGGCGCCACTTTAGCAAAGGAGTCTGACAGTTTCTTGACCAGCTTGCCAACGATCGTGCAAATGCTCACATGCACAAACGACAACCGGCACCGGAGCAATCCGCTCCGGCGCCGGTTCCTGCCACGTCTTCGAACTACGTCCGCACGACGATATCGGCCTGCACCTCAATCCTGCTCTGCGGCTGCCGGCTTCCTCGGAATCAGGCTCCACATCGTCAAACCGCTGAGCAACAGCAAGCCCGCCAGGATATAGAGGGCGATATCCATGTTGCCGGTGCGGGTCTTGACCAGGCCGATCAGCCAGGGGCTGACAATGCCGCTGGTGATGCCCACGCTGGAGATGAACGCAATGCCCGGGGCGATGGCCTGGGCCGGCAACAGGCCCGGGGGCAACGACCAGAAGATCGGCAGGGCCGCGAAGATCAGGACCGCCGCCAGCGACAGCAGCGCCAGCGAGACCGCCAGGCTGGACGGATGCAGAGTCAGCGCCACCAGCGCCAGCGCGCCGCCGGTGGTGCAGACCAGGAAGTGGCCGTGCCGCTCGTTGCGCCGGTCCGAATGGCGCGCGATCAACAGCAGGCCGACCGCGCCGATGGCATTGGGGATCACGCTGTAGAGCGAGACCTGCACCACGTCCTTGATGCCGAAGTCACGGATCATCAGCGGCATCCAGAAGTTCAGCGTCAGCGAGCCGCAGGTCAGGGCGAAGTAGATGAAGGCGAACAGGTAGGTCGGCGGGTGCGCCAGCGCCTGCCGCAATGCCAGCAGCGAATGGGCGCTGACGTGCTGGCTGCGATGCACTTCCTGGCTGTGCCGGGCCAGCAGGAAACGACGTTCCTCCACACTGAGCCAGGCCGCCTGCGCCGGGCCGTCGGCCAGCCAGAAGATGGCCAGCAGGCCCAGTACCACCGCCGGTGCACCCTCGATGGCAAACATCCACTGCCAGCCATACAGGCCCATGACGCCGGCCATGTCGCGCATGATCCAGCCCGAGACCAGCCCGCCCAGGACCCCGGCCACCGCCACCCCGGCAAAGAAGATCGCCATCACCGCCGCGCGTCGTTGCGCCGGGAACCAGTAGCTCAGGTACAGCACGATGCCCGGGAAGAAGCCGGCCTCGAACACCCCCAGCAGGAAGCGCAGCGCATAGAAGTGGCTGGCATCGGTGACCGCCATCATGCCCACCGAGGCCAGTCCCCACAGGATCATGATGCGGCTGAAGGTACGCCGTGCGCCGAAGCGCGCCAGCGCCATGTTGCTGGGGACTTCGCACAGCACATAGCCGACGTAGAACACGGCCGCGCCCAGGCCATACATGGCGTCGCTGAAGCCCAGGTCCTGCTTCATCTGCAATTGCGCGAAGCCGATGTTGATGCGGTCCAGGAAGGAAACGACATAGCAGATGAACAGGAAGGGAATGATGCGTAGCCAGACCTTGCGGTAGACGGCGTCTTCGGTGCTGCCGCCGAGGTCGTCAGCGGGCTGGGCGGCCAGCGTGCCGGCGCCCTGGGATGGGTGGATCATGGTTGTCTCCGTTGTCAGGCGCCTGTGCCGGCGCTCTTGGGGATGTGGAAGGGGTGAGTGCTCAGGCTGCCGCGACGGTGGCCGGGGTCACGCTGGCGCGGGCGCGTTGCATGGCTTCCAGCAGGACGTCGTGGCCGCCGATGTGATTGCACAGCAGCAGGATCAGGCGGGCATTGACGGCCTGGCTGGCGTCGTCATCCAGGTCACGGTGCATGGCGATCAGGGCTTCATAGAAATCGTCCGGTCGCGCCAGGTTGGGCGAGGTATTCAGGATCATGGTGTTCTCCTTGGTCGATGTAGGCTCGGGGTTGGGATCAAAGGTCTCAGAGGGGGAGATCGGGACGTGGACTCTCAGGCGGCATCCTTGATGGCGATGGCATCGCCGCTGCCGGCATGACCGGTCGCCCGCCACAGGGCCTGCAGGATGGCGAGCGCATCGAGGTCGCGCCAGCGCGCGCAGACGTGCTGGTCGGGGCGGATCAGGTAGCAGCCGGGCGCGCTGGCATGCGCGGGCATGTCGTAGCGCCGGGCGGCCAGGCCTTCGATGTCGTGGACCTGGCTGGCCGCCGCGCCCATGTTGTCGAGGGCCTGGCAATCCGATGGCGTGGCGGGTGCCGTGCTGATGAACAGCAGGCGCAGCGGCAGTCGGGCCTGCGTCATGCCGGCCAGTTCCTGCAACTGTGAAGGCGCCAGGCTGGCAGCAGGGGCGAAGATCATCAACACGAAGCTGTCGCCCAGATGTCGCAACAGCCAGTCGCGGCCGTCGGTGCTGTCGGTAGCATTGGTGCCACCCAGCGGCGCATCACAGCAGGCTGCCCCGGGCTGCATGCCGGCGCTGAAGGATGCGTGGTCTCCGGTGTTGAGCGGCGAGGCGTGCAGCGTGGCCGGCAGTGACAGCCGGCCGCTGTTGACCAGCCTGCACGCAAAGCCGTGCTCGCGCGCCAGGTCCAGCACGGCGTCTCGGAAGCACCGGCTGACACCGCTCTTGGGCGTGATGAAATCGGTGGAGCGGGTGGAATTGAGCAGGTTTTCATCGGCCGCGAATTCGCGTTCGTCGGCATAGCTGTCCAGCAGGCTCTCCGGCGCCTGGCCCTGCAGCACGCAGGCCAGCTTCCAGGCCAGGTTCTCGGCATCCTGGATGCCGCTGTTGGCACCACGCGCGCCGAAGGGCGAGACGCAATGCGCGGCGTCGCCCACGAACAGCACGCGACCATGGCGAAAGCGCGCCATGCGCACGCAGGCAAAGGTATAGACGCTCACCCATTCCAGCGAGAACTGTACCTCCGGCCCCAGCAGGGCACGCACCCGGGGGATCACTTTTTCCGGCGTCTTCTCCAGCACCGGGTCGGCATTCCAGCCGAGCTGGAAGTCGATACGCCAGACCTCATCCGGCTGGCGGTGCAGCAATACCGACTGGTTGGGATGGAAGGGCGGGTCGAACCAGAACCAGCGTTCGGCCGGGAAGGGCGCGTCCATCCGGACGTCGGCGATCAGGAAGCGGTCGCGGAAGGTGTGGCCCACGCTTTCCAGGCCCATCATCCTGCGCAATGGGCTGCGTGCGCCATCGGCGGCCACCACGTAGTGCGCCTTGAGGCGGTAGCTGCCCTCGGGGCTGTCCACGGTCAGGGTTTCGTGGTCGGCATGGTGTTCGATGGCGCTGACCTTGCTGCTCCAGCGGATGTCGATGTCGGGCAGGGTTTGTGCCTGCTCCAGCAGATAGCCCTCGACGTAATACTGTTGCAGATTGATGAAGGCCGGGCGGGCGTGGCCGCGTTCGGGCAGCAGGTCGAACTCATAGACCGGCTGGTCGCGCAGGAAGACCTTGCCGCGATTCCAGCCCACGCCCTTGTCCACCATGCGCTGACCGCAGCCGAGGCGGTCGAAGATATCCAGCGTGCGCTGGGCGAAGCAGATCGCCCTTGAACCGGTGGAGAGCGTATTGTCGTCGTCCACCAGCACCACCTTGATGCCCTGGCGGGCCAGATCGATTGCGGTGGCCAGGCCGACCGGGCCGGCTCCCACTACCACCACCGGATGGATCGGCGCATGGCCGGGCCGGGTCTGTTCGGCGCAGGGCCGATAGGGGAAGCGTTGTTGCTGGTAGTCGATGGCCGCAGTGTCGAGGCTAGGGATATTGTTCATGTCGGTCTCCTCTCTCCCTTTGCTCAGGCCTGCAGCGCCGTCCACATCTCCTTGTCGCGCGCAGCGGTCCAGATGCGCGGGTGATGGATGCCGGAGGCTTCGTCATAGGCCCGGGTGACATCGAAGGGCAGGCAGTGCTCGTAGATGAAGACCTGGGCGAACTTGGGGTCCATCAGCGTGCGGGCATGGGCCATGGCTTCCTTCAGGCCCATCTTCGCGGCCACTGCTTCGCGCCCGGCGCGCAACAGGGTGGAGACGAAGTCGCGGGTATAGGCGATGCCCTGCTCGACCTGTTCACGCCCGCGCAGTGCGGGGCCGCGTCCCGGCACTAGTGCCTCGGCCTGTAGCGCCGAGAGGGCATCGAGGGTGGCCGGCCATTGTTCCAGCTGGGCGTCGCCGCAATAGCAGGCGGCGTCGTACTCCACCAGGTCGCCCGAGAACAACACCTTCTGCCCGGGAATCCAGACCACCGTATCGCCCTTGGTATGGCCCGCGCCGAGGTGGGCGATCTTCACTTCCAGCTTGCCCATGAAGAGGGTCATCTCGCGTTCGAACACCATGGTCGGCCAGGTCAGGCCGGGTACCGTCTCCACCCCGGCGAACAGGCGCGGGAAGCGTTCGATCTCGGACTTCATGTCGGCCTCGCCGCGTTCGGCGATCATTTCGAAGGTGCCGCGGCTGGCGATGACCTGCTCGCAACCTTCCTTCAGATAGGCCGACGCGCCCAGCACCCGCACCGCGTGGTAGTGCGACAGCACCACGTACTTGATGGGCAGGTCGGTGATGCTGCGGATGCGCGCGATCAGGTCCTGCGCCATGGCCGGCGTGGCGGTGGTGTCGATGACCATGACGCTGTCGTCGCCGATGATGACGCCGGAGTTGGGATCGCCCTCGGCGGTGTACGCGTAGGCGTTTTCCGAGATGCGTTCAAAGGTGATTTTCTTGGCGTCAAGATCCGCCTGGGATGCAAATGCCTTGGCCATGTCTGCCTCGTTCAAATAGGTGGGACGTGCATGGACATGGCTTGCGCCATCAGGGGATGTCTCCGTCCACGCCGTCATGGGTCAATGGGGGTCAAACGTTCTTGTTGTTGCCTGGAGTGAGCAGGGTGATGGCATCTTAGTCAGCAGAATTTAATTAGTCAATGTCAAATCTGCTTGTTATGCACTAACGACAGTTTTGTTTGCTCGCCGACATCCCGCGTTCTTGCCATGGCGACATGGATTAGAATCCCGACCTGGCGCAGTGTGGCGTGGGCGCTGATGTCCCGTGCCAATTGGGCCTGCCTGCTACTGTGCCCTTCTGCTTTTTCAGTGTTCGATTTTCTCCATGACCCAACGGAATCCCCGATGAGTGCAAGCCCCGTCAAGCCCCAGCGCGGCATCCAGAGCGTGGAAGTGGCCGGTCGGCTGTTGCAGGCCCTGGCCCAGACCCGCCAGCCCATGCCGCTGGTCGAACTGGCGAGCGCGGCTGCGCTGTCCTCGGCACAAGCCCACACCTACTTGGTCAGCCTGTTGCGGCTCGGCTTGATCAAGCGCACCCCGGCAGATGGTCGTTACGAGGCCGGCCCGCTGGCGCTGCGTCTGGGCATGGCGCGCCTGGCCCAGGAGCCGGCCTACCAGCTGGCCTTGCCGCAGGTGCAGCAACTGAGCGAAGACACCGGTTTGAGCGTGGCGCTCACCCTGCCTACGCCGGAAGGCCCGACCATCGTCCACTACGCCCATGCCGGCAAGCCGTTGCACGTGAACCTGCATGTGGGCACCGTGATGGCGCTGGCCGACACCGCCACCGGCCGCACCTGCTGTGCCTTCCAGCCGGTGACCGCATGGCAGGCGCAATGGGAGGCCCAGCACCCCGGCGCGCCCAGGTCGCAATTGAAGCAATTCCTTGAAACGCTGGATGCCATCCGCAAGCGCGGCATGGAACGCGCCGTCGATGTCCCCAGTCCGGGCGTGACCAGCCTGTGCATGCCCTTGCTGGATGCCGCCGGCCAATTGCAGCTGCTGGTGACCGTGATCGGCACGAGCGGCGTCATCGATGCCGGCTGGCGTGGTGCCGTGGCGCGTCAGTTGCGCACCTGCATCGAGGCCATCGGTCACACGCTGGCCGGCGCCGGCGGGGAGTGCACCGCATGACGCGCCTGCACGACATGCCCGATGAAGCCGATGAAGCCGATGACGGCGCCAAAGCGCAGGCCCAGCGCGGCATCCAGTCGCTGGACAGCACCGGCGCCCTGCTGGAAGCCCTGCTGGAAGCGGCCCGTCCGCTGCCACTGGGCGACCTGGCGCGACTGGCCGGCATGCCCGCGGCCAAGGCCTTCCCGCATCTGGTGAGCCTGCAGAAGATCGGCCTGCTGGCGCGTGATGCCCAGGGCAATTTCTTCCCCGGGCCATTGAGCCTGGAACTGGGACTGGCGGCCCTGCAGCGACTCTCACCGTTGCGCGAGGCCGAGGCCGAAGTGGCGCCGCTGGTCGAGGCGACCGGCCTGTCGGTGGCGCTGGCGGTATTCGGCCCGCTGGGGCCGACCGTGGTGCGGCTGGAAGAATCCTCGCGCCCGCAGCACGTCAGCCTGCGCATCGGTACCGTGCTGTCGATGGTGCATACCGCCATCGGTCGCGTCTGCGCAGCCCATCAGCCGGCCGACACGCTGGCCGGCGCGCTGGCGATGGATGCGATCCGCATGGAAGGCGCGCAGGCCGACACCGTCCTTCATGGCGACGGCGCACTGCGCCATGACTACGCAGCGCGCCTGCGCCAGATCCGGGCGGACGGCATGGACCAGGCCCTGGGGCGACCGGTGCCGGGCATCAATACACTGGCCGCACCAGTCTTCAACCATGCCGGCCAACTGGCGCTGGTGATGGCGGTGATGGGCAGCAGCGGCAGCTACGATACGGACTTTGCAGGCGAGGTGGGGCAACTGCTGGCGGCCTCGGCGCGCCGGGTGTCGTGGCGCCTGGGCGCGATCGACGCCGGAGCAGGGGAGGGGGCCGGCCGTTGACGCCGGCGGCTCTCAGGCGCTGGTGCTGCGGTTTTCCAGGATGGCCTCGACCCGTCGTGCCAGCGTTTCCAGCTTGAAGGGCTTGGTCAGCAACTGCATGCCCGGCTGCAGATGGCCATTGCCGAAGGCCGCATTTTCCGCATAACCGGTGATGAACAGCACCTGCAGGCCAGGGCGCGCCTCCCGCGCCGCATCGGCCACCTGGCGACCGTTGAGACCACCCGGCAAGCCGACGTCGGTGATCAGCAGGTCGATGCGGGCCGATGACTGCAGGATGCGTAGTGCCGCCGGACCATCCTCGGCCTGCAGAGTGGCATAGCCGGCGTCATTGAGGACCTCGGCTGTGAGCATGCGGATCGAGGCCTCGTCATCCACCACCAGCACCACCTCGCCACTGCCTGCGGCCTGGGGCGCCTCGCTGGTCTCAGGCTCTTCGCCCTCGGCTTCCAGATCATGGCGCGGCAGGTAGAGCGAGACCGTGCTGCCCTGGCCCACTTCCGAGTACAGACGCACCTGCCCGCCCGACTGGCGCGCAAAGCCATACACCATCGACAGTCCCAGGCCGGTACCCTCGCCGATGGGTTTGGTGGTGAAGAAGGGATCGAAAGCCCGCGCCAGCACATCCGGCGGCATGCCGGTTCCGGTGTCGGTCACGGCGATGCAGACATACTGGCCCGGCGGCAGGTCACGTTCCTGCGCCCATTTGTCCTCCAGCCACTTGTTGGCAGTCTCGATGGTCAGGCGCCCACCGGCGGGCATGGCGTCGCGTGCGTTGATGCACAGGTTCAGCAGCGCGCTTTCCAGTTGCGGGCCATCGACGAAGGTCGGCCACAGGCCGACTGCGCCGACCACTTCCAGCGTGATGGCCGGGCCGATGGTGCGGCGGATCAGGTCTTCCATCCCCGCCACCAGGGTATTGACGTTGGTGGGCCGTGGCGCCAGCGTCTGCCGGCGCGCGAACGCCAGCAAGCGTTGCGTCAGCGAAGCGGCGCGTTGTGCGCTGCGTGCCGCCAGGTCGATGTAGCGGAACAATTCATCACCGCGCCCCTGCACCAGGCGCACGCGCATCAGGTCCAGGCTGCCGGTGATGCCACCCAGCAGGTTGTTGAAATCGTGGGCCAGGCCGCCAGTAAGCTGCCCGATGGCCTCGATCTTCTGCGAGTGGCGCAGCGCCTCTTCGGTCGCCATCAGTTCCTGGGTGCGGGCGCTGACCTGGGCTTCCAGCGATTCATTGATTTCGCGCAGCCGTGCCTCGCTGGCCGCCAGGGCCTGCTGGTTGTGGATGCGTTCGAAGGCGGCGCGGGTCTGCTGGCTGACTTCCCGCACGATGGCCAGTTCGTTGTCGGTCCAGGTGCGCGGCACATGACTGCTGACGTAGACGATGCCCACCAGCTCGCCCTGTTCGATGATGGGAACATCCATGAAGGCCGCCACCCCCAGCGCCAGGTGCTGCTGCGCGATGGCGGCGGTGCGGGCGTCGCGGGCGACGTCGCCCACCAGCACCACGCTGCCGCTGCGCAGGGCGTGGCTGATGCGCTGCTGGTCATGCAGGGCCAGCGCCTCGCAATTGTCGGTCGTTTCCTGGAAGCACCAGTCGCCTTCGACCTGGGCTTGCTGTTGGGGCCCCAGCGAACGGTAGCTGACCCAGCGGGCGCTGAGCGTCTCGCCGATGATGTGGGCGGCAGCCGTAGCGATGGCCGGCAGTGATTCGGCGGCGCGGATCGCTTCGGCCAGACGGAACAGTGCATGCTGGCGGGCTTCGCTGTTCTTGCGGTCGGTGACGTCACGGGTGGTGCCGGCCACGGCCTCGACTTCGCCATCCGGACCCAGCACGGGGAAGATGATGTAGTCGTAGATGCGGCGTCCGAAGGTGCCGTTGAAGGGCACATCGCCGCGCACCGGGCGCTTGGTGGCGCGCACCTGCTCGATCTCGCGGCTGTGCATCTCGGCATGCCAGGGCTCGTAGCCCAGCTCCAGGCAGGTCTTGCCGATGGCCTCGTCCCAACTCTTGCCCCACATCTGCAACAGCACCCGGTTGGCGTAGGTGAAGCGGTGATTCAGGTCCCAGGCATAGGCCAGGTCGGGCGTGGTGGACAGGAAGCTTTCGTAGAAGCGCCGGCGTCGTTCGGAATCATCGGTCAGGCGCGCCAGTTCGGCCACCGCTTCCTTCTGCGCGTGGATATCGGTGGAGGTGCCATACCAGTGCAGGATGGCCGTGCCGTCAGCGGCCAGCTGCGGCTTGCCGCGTGTGAGGAACCAGCGATACTGGCCCTGCGCATTGCCGATGCGGTGTTCCACCGACAGTTCGCAGCAGGTATGACGGGCGTGCTGCCAGGCCTGCGCGGTCAGTACGCGATCATCGGGATGGACGTGGCGTGCCACCAGCGCATCGAAGCTGCCCAGGCTGTCCTCGGCAACCGTGTCGCCGACATGGGCGTGCCACTGGTCATTGACGAATTCCAGATCGCCCAGGGCATTGGTGATCCACACGATCTGCGGGATGGCGCTGGTCATCAGCTGGAAGCGGGTCTCGCTCTCATGCAGGCGGCGCTCGGATTGTTGCTGTTGCTGCTGCTGTTGCTGGCGGGCACCGGCGCGCAGGCTCACTGAAAGGCCCTGCGTGCCGGCACTGCAGATCACTTCGTAGGATTGCGCCTGGCCCGGTGGGGTGAACAGGAATTGCCGGCTCTGGCCATCGGCCAGGCTAGCGCGCAATGGCGCTTCCAGTGCGCTGCCCACCAGCGCCGGGCAGACCTGCCAGATCAACTCCCCCGTCACCGTCCCTGCCGGCGCCGCCAGCAATGTCATGGCGGCTTCGTCCATGAAGACCACCCGCCACTGCGCGTCGACCGCCAGAAACGCTGCCGGCACGGCGGCCGACGGTACCGGCGATCGGGCAATGGGCGTCTGTGGAGCGGCATGGGAGGGGAGCATGGACATGGCACACCTTGATTTCTGGTTACGCCAGATTGTAGATGAGCCTTTGGCCGGACGATGTAGGACAACCCCGCAACTTGCAGCCCGACGCGGGCGGCCAGAAAACTTGCGCTGCTGCATGGATGACGGCACCAGGGCGGGCAACAGGCTTTCCTGCGGGTATTGTTGTGAGCCGGAAAGCCGCACGGTATCAGGCATTTCCTGATCTTGGCGATGGCCGGTCGCGGCTATAATAGCTGACCGAATGACAACATAACGATGGCCGCCATCTCGCTACCCATCCCGCCCGCTGTGCGGGCTGAAGCGCACGATGACACGGCACGGGGTACAGGATGGCTCCCTCCGCATTGATGAGCATGGTGCGCCGCTATTGGCGCGTGAACTACGATCAGCCGGAACTGCTGATCGCGCAGTACCGGGCCTTCTCCGGGAAGATGCCCATGATGTACCTGATCCTGCTGATCAACAGCTGGGCGCTGGCCTATACCTATCTGGATCTGGCACCGCACTGGCTGGGGCTCTATTTCCCGGCCCTGCTGACGGTGCTGTGCGCCACCCGGCTGAGTTTCTGGTGGCGTGGCCGCCACGTCGACCCGACACCGGGCATGGCCGCCCGGGCGCTCAAACGTACCAATTTCCTGGCGGCCCCCATCGCCCTGGGCTTTTCCTTGTGGTCGGTGATGCTGTTCCCCTACGGCGACATCTATGCCCAGGCGCATGTGGCGTTCTACATGGGCATCACCGTCATCTGCTGCATCTTCTGCCTGATGTATCTGCGTTCGGCGGCGCTGTCGGTGGCCCTGATCGTCAACGGCATCTTCACCGTCTTTTTCATCTCCACCCATGTGCCCGTGTTCGTGGCGGCGGCCCTCAACGTGGTGCTGGTGACCATAGGCATGCTGGCCATCGTCAACAGCCACTACAGTGACTTCACCCGCCTCATCGATGCCCAGGTCAAGACCGCATTGCTGAGCGACGAAAACCTGCGCCTGGCCAATCTGGATTCACTCACCGACATCCCCAACCGCCGCAAGTTCTTCTTCCAGCTGGACCACATCTGTAGCCGCGCCACCGCCTCCGGCCAGCGTTTCGCGGTGGTCATCCTGGACCTCGACGGCTTCAAGGCGGTCAACGATCTGTACGGCCATACCCATGGTGACCAGTTGTTGAGGGAGGTGGGGCAACGCCTCTGGGCGCTGTGCCAGGACGAGCGTTTCCACCTGGCGCGCCTGGGCGGCGACGAATTCGCCGTCATCATCGATGACGACCTCGGCGACGCCGCCCTGCAGGCCTTCGGCACGCGCATCTGCGCCGCCTTGCGCCGGCCTTTCATGCTCTACAAGGCCACCGTGCAGATTGCAGCCTCGGTAGGCGTGGCCACCTTTCCGGACATGGCGGTCGATGCCACCTCCCTCTACGAGCATGCGGACTACGCGCTCTACCAGGGCAAGCGCGAGCGACGCGGCACCATCACGCTATTTTCCGAGCGCGACAAGGCACAGATCCAGCGCAACGCCAATATCGAACAGGCCTTGCGGCTGGCTGATTTCGAGCGCGAGCTGTCGGTGTTCTTCCAGCCCATCGTGCGCCTGGATGATTGCCAGCCCATCGGCTTCGAAGCCCTTGCGCGCTGGCACAGCGCCAGCAAGGGCGCCGTTGCGCCGATCGAATTCATCCCCGCTGCCGAGCGCATGGGTATCATCAACCAGCTGAGCGTGATTCTGCTGAAGAAGGCATTGCAGGCGGCTGCAACGTGGCCGCCGTCGCTGCGCCTGTCGTTCAACCTGTCGGCCAACGACATCAACACCAGCGAGGGGATGGCCGAGATCGTCAAGGTCATCACCACTTCAGGCTTCAGCCCCTCGCGCCTGGACCTGGAAATCACCGAGACCGCCGTGCTGCAGGATCTGGAGAAATCGCGCCGGCTGGTCTCAGCCCTGCGCGAGCTCGGCTGTGGCATCACACTGGATGACTTCGGTACCGGCTATGCCAGCCTCAGTCACCTGCATGCCCTGCCGCTGACCCGCATCAAGATCGACAAGAGCTTCGTGGCCGATATCGAACACAACGAAGTCAGCTACAAGATCGTCAAGTCCTTGCTGGCGCTGACCCACGACATGGAGCTGGCCTGCGTAGTGGAAGGGGTGGAAACCCCGCAGCATCTGCAACGCCTGCGCGAACTGGGTGCCACGCATGGCCAGGGCTACCTGTTCGCCATGCCGCTGGCCAGCGATCAGGTCCAAACTTGGTTGCAGTCGCAGGCGACCTAGTCGCCGGTTAGGGAATCACCACAGGGAATCAGTGCGGGGAATCAGTGCAAGGCATCGAAGTCCATGCCGCTGGCGCGATAGACTTCACGCAAGGCATTGAGCAGATGCGGGTCCTCGGTGGTCACCAGCAGCAGCGCTTCGCAGGACCAGAACACTTCCTGCCGGCCGGCACCCACATTGGGATCATCCCGGTTGCTGAGCATGTCCATCCAACTGCTGTCGAAGTGGACATCGGTCTCCTTGTACTCAAGGATGAAGTTGCCGCTGGAGGGCCCTGCCTCATCATCCATCACCCGCAGCTCCATCTGTTGCGGCGTCACGCCCCGATCGCGCAGGGCATCATAGGCGCGCTGCGCCATCGTCAGACTGGGAAAGGGAAAGACTGCCACGGTCGGCTGTATGCTAGTCATGGAATATCCTCTTTGCAGACGAAACTGCCTCGCAGCCGGCAGCGGGCCGGTGCGAGGCAGATCATCATGAAGTAGAAAGTCAGTCCTCAGGGCCGCTTGGCCTTCAGGTCAGCATCGGCAGAACCGATTTCAGCCCCGGTCAGCGGCTCGCCATCCTGCGCGGATGCGGTACGCGCCGCCAGTTGATCCAGCACGGCCTGATCGTCATCGCTCAGTTCCACGCTCGCCTGTCCGTCGCCACCGTCGACCGGGGTGAGGGCGTCGGCGCCATCGAGTCGCTCCCACTGCTCGCCATCGTTCCACGGTCCGGTCTGCTCACCCAAGCCCTGCGAAAGATTGACGTAGACCTTGGAGAAGCGCGGATCGCCAGGCAGCTTTCCGGGCGGGAAGTTTGGGCGAATGGAATAGAGCGCCTTTTCAAAGGATTTCTGGTGCGCGATTTCACGCGTCATCAGGAAGCCCAGCGCTTCCTTCACGCCTGGATCATCGGTCAGATTGATGAGTCGTTCATAGACGATCTTGGCCCGTGCTTCGGCCGCGATGTTGGAACGCAGGTCGGCCGTAGGTTCGCCGATGGTGTCCACATAAGCGGACGTCCACGGTACCCCGGCCGAATTGACCAGTGGCGCGCCGGCGCCATACAACACCTGGGTGATGTGGCTGTCGTTACCGGCCCCGGTGATCTCCTTGTAGAGCGTCCCTTCTTCTTCCACGCCTTCGGCCAGCTTGCCCTTGGCGCCCTTGTTGAGCATCACCACGATATTGCCGATCACTTCGAGGTGGCTCAGTTCTTCGGTGGCGATGTCGAAGAGCATGTCCTTGCGGCCGGGATCATCCTCGGCGATGGCCTGGGTGAAGTAGCGGCAGGCAGCGGCGAGTTCGCCTTGCGGGCCGCCGAACTGTTCCAGCATCAGGTTGGCCAGCCCGGGATTGGGGCCGGCAACGCGTACGGTGTATTGCAGTCGTTTGTTGTGGGCAAACATGGTGAGGGTCTCCTTGGCGGTTTCAGGGTCGAAGCGAGGGTTGAAAACAAAGCACACAGACTTGATCGGTCAATCGCATTTAGCGATAGACAGAGCCTTGATCCTAAGTCGCGGGTGCTCAGCCATACCATCGGCGATAGCGGAAAACATGCGGTGATCGCTCACGCCGACCGGTGTCGGACATCCTTAGCGCAACAGCAGCCCCCAGGCTGATCAGCCAGAATTTTCAGGCTGGCGTCGGACGAGCACAGCGCCCAGATTCAGTGTTCGTCCGATGGGGAGGATCGTGCGCACCCGATAGACTTGCCTGATCGTGACGCACTGCCGATGTCGCGTCACCTCCTGATCACCGTGATCACGCTGATCACCATGACCTCAGGCAGTCAGATCATCCCGCCGCAGGACCGGCATCCCCGCATTACGGAAACAGAAGGACATGCATGCTCAAGAAAGTGGAGTATTCCCTGACCCCCGCGCCTGATCCTCAGGCAGCGCTGCAGTCAGAGTCGCCTGCGTCATGCGACCTGCCCGCGCAGCCACAGCTCATGCGCCTGAGCTGGCCGTTGGTGATGGTGGGCGTCATCGTGGTGGCCGTCGCCCTGGGCTGGTGGAGCGCACAGGATGAGCGCGTCTGGCGCGCCTATTGCGGTGGCATGGCCGCAGCTGCTGCAACCGCCGCCGGCACACTGCCGCTGTTTTTTTCACGCCGCTTTTCTGCCCGTGTGGCGGACTGCTGCACGGGATTCGGTGCCGGTGTCATGCTGGCGGCGTCGGTGTTTTCCCTGATCCTGCCGGCCATGCAGGCGCTGGAGCAGGGCGGGGTGGGCAAGTCCACTGGCAGCCTGGTGATCGGTGCCAGCGTGCTGGCCGGTGCCGTGCTGGTGCTGGCACTGCAACGAGCCGGGCAGGGACATGACGAGTTGGCACGGCAGGCGGCGCTGCGCCGGGTGTGGCTGTTCGTGCTCACTGTCGGGCTGCACAACCTGCCGGAAGGCCTGGCGGTCGGCGTGGCTTACGGTGGTGTCGCGCCGGAGCAGGCATCAGTGCTGACCTTTGGCATTGCACTACAGGATATTCCGGAGGGCATGATCGTTGCGACCGCCCTGCGCGGCATTGGTTATTCCCGCGCCGACGCTATCGGTTGCGGCATCCTCTCGGGGCTGGTGGAACCGCTGGCGGCGGTCGCCGGCGCAGCGGTGGTGGCCTGGTCTTCGGTAATGCTGCCCTGGGCGTTGGGCTGCGCGGCAGGGGCCATGCTGTTCGTCCTGGCGCACGAGGTGATTCCCGATCCACATCGACGTCATGATGCCTTGCCGGCGACCTGCTGCCTGCTCGTCGGTTTCGTGCTGATGATGGTGATGGACACCGCGCTTTCCTGAACAGGCCAGCCATGAACGCTTCCCGGGATCCTGCCGATGCCAGACCGCCCCCGCTGCCGCAGGATGCGCAGACCTTGACCTACGTCGAACTCTGGAACGGCGCCGACCTCCTGATCCGGAAAGCCGGTGAAGAGGTCGCCGGCTCGCGCTGGGTGTTCCTCTCGGCACTGGTGATGTTGTCGTTCTGTCTGGAGGCCTATCTCGATTACGCCGGTTCGCTGCTCTTCGGGGCGGCCTGGCGCGAGGGGGACGCGCCGCATGCAGGGCAGGACGTCAAGCGCAGGCTGGCATTGGTCTGCGCGGCCTGTGGCGTTCAGCTAGAAGCCCGCCATACCTATCGCACGGTGGCGATGACCTTGCTGGAACTGCGCGCCAGCCTGGCACAGGCCACCCAGATGCGCATGCCGCAATCGCAGCCGGCCAGAAGGGAGGCGCCGCCCTACCCGGCATGGGCGCCGTATTGCCGGCGCAATGTGGTGCTCGACTATCGCGCGCAGCTGCGCATCCTGCTCGGCAAGCTGCACGCCGGCCTGCCGGCGGCCGAGCGCGGGCCGCTCTCGCTGTGAGCTGTGCAGTACGGCTACGGTGAGCAACGGCTGGTCCCGAACTCGACAATTTCAACTCATCAAGGAGCCCGCTATGTTTCTATCTGTACGTAAATCCTCGCACCACAAAGGCCGGTTCTTCACTGCTCCCTGCCTGGCCGTTCTCCTGTTTTCGCTCGGGGGCCAGATGGCCCACGCCGATGAACCTACCCTCAGCATTCTCGAACCCAAGAGCGGTCAGACGGTCACCAGTCCCTTCCGCGTCCGCCTGGCAGCACATTCGATGACTACCCGTCCGGCCGGCAAGCTGGTCGAGGGTACCGGTCATCACCACATCCTGATCAACCATTCGCCCATCGGCAAGGGCGAGACCATCCCGCATGACGACACCCATCTGCATCTGGACCAGGGGCAGACCGAAACCATGCTCACCCTCCCGCCCGGCAAATACAAGCTCACCGCCCAGTTCGCCGATGGAGAAGACCATTCCTACGGTCACATGATGGCCCATGGAATCAACATCACCGTCAAGGCACCCTGATCTGGGCGCACAGAAAAAACAGGTCGCTCCCTTTCGGAAGCGACCTGTTGAATCGGCTCGGAAGGCGGTCCGCGCTCCGGGCCGGGAGGTGACCCCGGCGGACGCCTTATGGGTCGATCACGCGGCCAGTTTCTCGTTGACCTGCTGCAGCGCGAGCTTGCTGAGCTTCTGGTCGGTCGCCTTTTCTTCCTGCAGGGTTTCGTCGAGCAACTTGGCGGCCTCGTCCAGCCCGAGTTGCTTGGCCAGGGCGCACAAGGTCCCATAGGTGGCGATCTCGTAATGCTCCACCTTTTGCGCAGCGCCGATCAGAGCGGCGTCGAGCACTGCTCCTTTTTCGATTTCATCGATCTGCTCGCGACCTTCTTCCACCAGCCCTTCCATGGCCACGCACTTCACGCGCTTGAGCCGCAATTCGCTGTTTTCCACCAGCCTGTCGATACGTTCGATCTGTCCCTGAGTCTCTTCCAGATGTTGTTCGAAGGCCTGGCGCAGCTCGGGCGTAGTAGCTGCCCGGGCCAGCCGGGGGAGCGCGCGGGTCAGTTGCTTTTCCGCGCTATAGACGTCGGAGAGGCCGTGGATGAACAGGTCTTTCAAGGTCTTGACGGTCATGCTGGTCTCCTGGTTGAAGGTAGGGTGAAAGCGAGCATTGTGTGACCCCGGCGGGAAAGCAAGGCAAGACGGCAAGGCAGGACAGCGGGCCCGAGGAAGGCCCGCTGCCTATGCTGCTGGTACTGCCCTGGCGGTACTAGCGAGCACAGCCGCAGTCGTATGACTCCCGGGAGTCGCTACGACTAACGATTGTTGCTCTGGTTACCGCCGCTGTGGCTGTTCTGACCACCCTTGCGGCCCGCTTCGCGTGCTTCATCGGAACTGAATTCATGCGCGGTTCCCTTTTCATGGGCAGCCTTGCCGCCCTGGCTGGCGATCTCGCGCTGCTTGCTTTCATCCATCGAAGCGAAGCCACGGTTGCTGGTCGATCCTTGGTTCTGATTTGCCATGATGTATCTCCTTATGATGATGAGGGGGATGAATCGCAGGGCTTTGCTTCCCTACGAGTCCTCATCTTAGGTCGCGGGCTTTATCGGTGATATCGGCGTACCGGACGATGAGAGGTCGGTATGGACTGTCAGTAATGCCAGCGGAATTGAAGAAGAGCAGATGCCCGGCCGTAGCGCCCATGGGCCGTAGTAGCAGGCCCATGGGCGGCGCGATCCACTATGGATGAGCATTGGCTTGGACCTTCGTGGAACAAACTGCCGGACGGCAAACTCCATTGCCTGTCCAGTCAGGGGAGACCTGCACGGACGACGAGCAAGCGCTAGCAAGTACAAGCAAGTAACAGGAACACGAAATGAAGAAAAGACAGGCACTGATCGAAAGCGTGAATCGGCTCAAGGCCTCGCACGAGCATGCGGCGGGCATCCTCCAGGGCATCGTGCATGATGCGGTAAGGATGAGCAAAGGCGGGGATGAGCTCCCCGACCGGAAGGATTTTCGCCGTTACCGGCGGGCGATCAAGGACCTCAAGCTGCAGTGTCTGCAGGTGGAAATGGTGCTGGCGGAATTTGATCGGGACGAGTGAGCACCGTCCCGGCCCGACCTGTCAGCGCTGTAATGCCTGTAATGCGGGCTCCGCCGCTCACAGCGCCACGCCATGGTGGCCTGGACTCATCGGCTGACTTGCCAGATTACAGTTGCGGGCTGTTTTCCCGCATGTCCTGGTCGGAATAGTTGCCGCCCTCCGGTTTGTTTTTGGAACCATATTTGTCGCTGTCCCCCGGCACGTGGCGCTCGCCACCATCGAGCATGTCGCGCTCGTTGGTCCCGGTAGGGGGATTGCCTTTCTGTTCCAGATCCTTGGGGCCAGAGGTGTCGGCCGGATGGTGGTGCTTGTTCAGGGCGTCGGTCATGATGCGTCTCCTTTTCCTTTGCGGACGTCGTGCAGGCGGGTGCTTTAGGGAGTGTTGATCCTAGCCGAGCCACGCCGTGGCGTATGTCGGCGCACGCCGCGATTACGCGCACTCTCGCGCCGACAGGCGCGACGGAATCAGCGAGGGTGCTGCTCCCGCAGCCGACTCATCAAGCGCGGCCGACATGTCCGACAGCAGCCGCCCACAAGCCTTGGCGAGTCGCGCTGATGGCCCCGTTCGAGTGGCTTGGCCTAGTCTGGGTTCCAGTCCGGCAGACCATTCGTCGAGATATCAGGGACCATCCCCCCCCCATCACTTTTGAGGAGAACGCCATGGCCATCGAATCGAAATTGCCCACCCGCGCCAATCCCAGCCCCGCCCAATCCAGTGACCAGGCCACTGCGCAGCCGGCGCGTGGCGATCACATCGAGAACCGTGAGACCAGCACCGACAACGCCAACAAGGAAATCGCCAAGCCCGAGTTCGACATCGTGCAGGACGACGCCCGCGCACCGCGCTGAGCCCGCTCCAGACCAGCCCACCAGAACAAGGAGATCCCATGCGCGCATTGCTTTATCACGCGGCCCACGACGTACGAGTGGAGACGGTCGCCGACCCCATCATCCAGGAAGCCGATGACATCATCCTCAAGGTCACTGCCACCGCCATCTGCGGCTCCGACCTGCACCTCTATCGCGGCAAGATACCGGCCATGAAGTCCGGCGACATCCTCGGCCATGAATTCATGGGCGTGGTGGTGGAAGCGGGGCCGGCCGTACAGCGACTCAAGAAGGGCGACCGCGTGGTGGTGCCCTTCGTGATCGCCTGCGGACAATGTTTTTTCTGCGACCAGCATCTCTACGCCGCCTGCGAGACCACCAACCCCGACCGTGGCGCCATCATGAATGCCAAGGGCATACGCCCGGGAGCCGCGCTGTTCGGCTACAGCCATCTGTATGGCGGCATGCCGGGCGGACAGGCGGAATATGTGCGGGTCCCGAAGGCCGACGTCGGTCCGATCCGCATCGACTCCGCCCTGGCCGATGAGCAGGTGCTATTCCTGAGCGATATCCTGCCCACCGGTTATCAGGCGGTGAAGAATGCCGGTGTGCGCGAGGGCAGCAGCGTGGCCATCTACGGCGCCGGCCCGGTCGGCCAGATGGCCGCCGCGTGTGCACGCATGCTGGGGGCGGAAAAGATTTTCATGGTGGACCATCATGACTATCGTCTGCGCTTCGCGGTGGAGCAGTACGACGTCATTCCGGTGAACTTCGATCATGTCGATCCTGGCGAATACATCATCGCCAATACCGCCGGGCGTGGGGTGGACGGGGTGATCGACGCGGTCGGTTTCGAGGCCAAGGGCAGTGTGCTGGAGACGGCGTTGACCACCCTCAAGCTGGAAGGCAGCAGCGGTCAGGCCCTGCGCCACTGCATCGCTTCGGTACGACGGGGCGGGACGCTGAGCGTGCCTGGCGTCTACGCCGGCTTCATCCATGGCTTCCTGTTCGGCGACATCTTCGAGAAAGGCGTCACCGTCAAGACCGGCCAGACCCACGTACAACAGTACATGCCGGAACTGCTCAACAGCATCGAGGATGGCTGGCTGCGCCCGGAAGCGCTGATCACCCATCGCCTCCCGCTGGAACAGGCGGCCGAGGGCTACCGTATCTTCAATGAAAAGCGCGAGGAATGCCGCAAGGTGGTGCTGGTGGCCTGAATGCCGGGTGGGTGCGCCCATGGGGCGCGCATTCCGCTTTGTCTTGTTATTCCGCCCGTGCCTTGCGGGCGGTTCGCTTGGGGGCTGCCGGAGTTTCCGGGGCCGCTACCGGTGCCTCTGTCTCGCCCAGCAGCAGATTGGTCATGATGTCGGCGATGGCACTGACATCGCGCACGTCGCCGAGATGCTGGTTGATGGTGAAGCCATCGAACGCCATCCAGATGACATGGGCCAGCAGGTCGTTGCGCACCAGGTGAGCACGCTCCGGGGGGAGGGACTCGCTGATGAGGGCCGTCAGGAAGGTTTCCACATCCATCAGCAGCGTATTGGGCTTGGTCATGCCCTGGGGTGACACGGCCAGGGCTTCGATCAGCGCGTTGGCGAAGGAATGATCGCTGGCTGGTATGTCGCCCCAGATCCCCGTGAAGACCCGGCGCAGGCGTGAGCGCGGCGTGCGGAACTTGCGGACCGATTCGGCCAGCGCCTGCAGCTGCTGTTCCAGCCAGGGCTGGTAGATCTCATAGAGGATGGCCAGCTTGGAATCGAAGTACACATAGAGATTGGCCACGGTCATGTTCGACGCCCGTGCGATCTCGGCCATGGTGGTCGGCGTATAGCCCTTGCGGGAAAAAAGATCGAAGGCCGACTCCAGGATGGCCTCGCGCATGCCGCTCTTCTTGATTTGCGCCACGATTCCTCTTGCGTGCTGGTAATGAATGGCGTGGATTCTAGCACGCAAGCCCTTTCCTGCTGTCCCTGTCCCCCGATCTTCTCTCTTCCCCACAACGGTGAATCCTTTAAACAATATTCGCTTTTGAGCGCGATATTGGTGCGGTATTGGTGCGATGCCGGTGCGGCAAGAGGGCGAATCCGCTACCCCGGCGTGCGTCGCTGCAGCCCGCTGTCGTGTTGTGGTGCAGCATGCTGATGACGTGTCGCCAGGCCCTTTTTCACCTGTCCTTGAAATCGATCAAAAACGCTTGACATTCATTTTTGCGGAATACAGAATGACATTCGTTATTAGGACGCATCGGTTCTCAGGCCCCTCTCTGATCGGGCCTGCCATCCACGAGTGAGGGAGCTCATGAACAAGGTCATCAAGCTGCATCTGCACGATCGCTATCCGGAACTGGGCAAGGGGCCTGTTCCTGTCGAGCCGTACATCTCCACCGCCTACTACGACAAGGAGCAGGCCAGGATCTTCAAGAAGACCTGGCTGCACGTGGGGCGCGTGGAAGAGATTCCCGCCGCCGGCGACTACTTCGTCAAGGACCTGGAAGCCTGCGAAGCTTCCATCATCGTGGTACGCGACAAGCAGGGCGCAATCAATGCCATGCATAACGTCTGCTCGCACCGCATGAACCAGATCGTCTACGAGAAGCGTGGCCAGGCGCGCAAGTTCTTCTGCAAGTTCCACGGCTGGGCCTATGATCTGCAGGGCAACCTGACCGGCGTGCCGGAAGAGGGCTCCTTCTTCGATCTGGACAAGTGCGACCACGGTCTGTCGCGCGTGGCCTGCGAAGTCTGGCAAGGCTTCATCTTCATCAACCTCGATCCCGCCCCGGAACTGTCGCTGGCGCAGTTCCTGCAACCCATGTTCGGTGATATCGAAGGCTATCCCTTCGACAAGATCACCACCGGTTTCCAGTGGACCACGGTGGTCAATTGCAACTGGAAGCTGGCGCTGGACGCATTCCAGGAGGCCTACCACGTGGCCTATGTGCACGGCCATTCGATCGCCGATGCCATCGATACCGCCGAAGACGGCGCCATGCCGCCCCTGGATGCACTGTGCGGACAATTCCATCGACGCCTGTCCATCGCCGGCAATCCCAGGTCGGTCTACGGCAACCCCAATGCAGTGACCGCAGGTGGCGCGGAGGCCAGCAAGGCCATCGCCGACTCGGCCGTGAAGAAGCCCATTGCTGCCGCTGCACTGCGCGCCGGCATGGGGGCGGCCAGCTACCACTTCCGCAAGGAAGATCTGCCCAAAGGCATGAACTGGACCGGCCACGAGAACTGGCTCTTCGACATCAATGTCGTGTTTCCGGACTTCTACCTGTCGCTGCGTCCGAACTACTTCCAGGCCTACAACTTCCGGCCGATCTCCCAGGGCAAGACCCTGCTGGAGGCGCGCGTGTACTACCCGGAAATGAAGACCGCCGGCGGTCGCTTCTATCTCGAATACATGAAGGTCGCCCTGCGCGATGTCCTGCTGGAAGACTTGAGCACCTTGGAACGCACCCAGAGCGCGGTGCAGACCGGCGTGAAGAAGGAAATGATCCTGCAGGACTACGAGCTGCTGGTGCGCCACGGCGCCCACGTGGTCGATCGCATCGTCAATGAAGAAACCAAGGCCTGAGGAGTCGCCCGCCATGAATTCGCCGCAACCAGCAAGCCCGCAAAGTGCCATCACCCTTCCGGCCGGTTTTGCCCATCTGATGCCGTTCAGCCATTGGAGCCTGGCCACCGAGACCGAGCGCACCCGCATGCGCAATACCAGCGCGTTCGCCGACATCGTGGCCTTCAAGGACGCCATGCTGGCCGATGTCGATGCCATCGTCGCCTACCTCAACGGCTTCGAACTGGATGCCATGCCGCCGCCGGAAGCAGCGCTGATGTACATGCTGCTGTCCCTGGCCGAGGTGGCGCCGGCGGTGGAGGCCTACCAGCAGCCGGGCGTGATCGATGGCTACGAGTTCTCGCGCTTCGTGGCCGATGAGAAGTTCGTCATGCGTCCGCCGATCTGAGCCGACGCTGTCATCAACCAAGGAGCTTTCATGCCCAAATGCAGAGTGTTCGCCATCGACGATAACCTCAAGGAGATCGTGGCCGATGGCTTGTATGGCAAGCACATGTTCGGCGCGTCCGTCAGCGTGGCGGTGGTCAAGTTCGTCGCCGCGCAGGGGCATGACCTGCCTGCCAAGTCGCATAGCCACGGCGAGGAAGCGTCCTTGCAGCTGCTGGGTGGCTGCTCCGTTTTCGAAAGCAGTGACAGCGAAGAGACCGACCTCGAATCGGTGATGGATAGCGGTGATGCGCTCATCATTCCTGCCGGGGTTTTGCACTACGGCAGCAACCGCTTCGGTGCCGAGGGCGTGTCGCTGCGCCTGAACGTGGTGACCCCGGCGCGCAAGGAGTACGGCCCGGAGGATTCGACGCCGTATTACCCCCTCAAGAACAGGAGTCGCTGAGATGTCCAGCCTGTCGAACCCGACCGATCCGCATTGCCAGCCGTTGCAAACCGACTGGCAGAATCCGCAGGCAGCGCCCGGCATGCATACCGTCGAGGGCCAGCACCTGAACATCGGCATCGGCGTCTTTCGTCGTGGCCAGCACAGCGAGGTGCCGCAACAACCGCAAGGCGAGGAAGTGGCAACCGTACTGGAGGGCATGTTCCTGGTCGAAGCCGCTGGCGAGCGCTACGAGCTGTCCCCCGGCGAGGGCATCATCATTCCACCCAATGAGCCGCGGCGCTGGACCTGTCAGAGTGAGCGAGGCGCGCTCTATCGCGTCATCACCCGCCTGGACCAGCTGCCGCCGGTCGAGGAGTCGGTGTCATGAACCACCATCAGCCGCAAGCGCAGGGCGCACCGCAGGATCAGCGTGTGTTGATCGTCGGCGCCGGGCATGCCGGTGGGCGCGTGGCGCAAGCCTTGCGCTCGGATGGGTTCGGTGGCCGCATCCTGCTGCTGGGTGCGGAGCCGCACACCCCCTATGAACGGCCGGGCTTGTCCAAGGAACTGCTGCTGGGCAGCAAGACCGTCGACGAACTGATGCTGGGGCCACGCAGCTTCTGGGAAGACCCCGCCATGGTCGAGCATCGCCAGGGTGTGGTCGCCCGTATCGACGACTTGCGTCAGGCCCATCTGGAGAGCGGCGAGGTCATCCCCTTCGACATTCTGGTCGTGGCATCCGGTGGTCAGGCCCGTGGTCTGACGATCCCCGGAGCGGATCTGCCCGAAGTCAGGGTCCTGCGCACCATCGAAGACTGCCTTGCGTTGCGGCCGGCCATGGCCCAGCAGCGTCGCCTGCTGGTGATCGGCGGCGGCGTGATCGGTATGGAGGCGGCGTCCTCGGCGGCCGCCCTGGGCATGGAAGTGACCGTGGTCGAAGGCGGCGCCCGGGTGATGGCGCGTTGCCTGCCGCCGGAAGGGTCGCAGTGGCTGCAGGCGCTGCACGAACAGCGCGGCATCAAGGTGCTGACCGGCGTGAGCGTATCGGGCATCGCGAAGACGGCCGAAGGATTGCGCATCGACGCCCAGTGCGCCGGACAGGAAATGGCGCTGGAGGCCGACCTGGTGCTGGTGGCGGTGGGCATTTCGCTCAACACGGCCTTCCTGGAAGGCAGCCCGGTGCGCCTCGATAACGGCGTGCTGACCGATGCCTGGTGCCGCAATCCGGATGCGCCATGGTGCTATGCCGTGGGCGACGTGGCCAACAGCTTCAGCCCCTTGTATGGGCGGGCATTGCGCCAGGAGACCTGGCGCAATGCCGAGAATCAGGCGCGTGCGGTTTCGGCCGCCATCGTCGGCCGGCCGGAGCCGTATATCGAAGTACCGTGGATGTGGACCGATCAGCTCGATCGCAATATCCAGGTGGTCGGCATCTATACGCCGGGCGACCTGGTGATATCGCGCATTCCGCCGGGGGAGCGGGCCGGCGTGCTGCTCTGGCTGCATGAGGGCAGGGTGGCCGGCGGCATGCTGGTCGACAGTGGCCGGGAGCGCCGTCAGCTTGAAGAACTGGTACGACGCGGCTCCACCATCGATGCAGCGGTGCTGCGCGATCCTGCCATTTCGCTCAAGGAACTGGTGCGCTCATGAGCAACCTGGAACAACGTGTGGCCGCACTGGAAGCAGCCGAAGCGATCCGCCAGCTCAAGGCACGCTATGCCAGCCTGGCCGATCAGAAATACACGACGAACTATCAGCGGCAGCCGCCGCTGCGCATGGAAAAGATCGCGCTTGCCCAGGCCGCCTGTTTTACCGAGGACGCCATCTGGGAAGGCGGCGCCGAGTTCGGTGCCAGCCTGGTCGGGCGCGATGCGCTGGCGCAGTGGTTCATGCGCTCGCCCTGGTGCTATGCGCTGCATTACTACGGCAGTCCGGAGATCAGCGTGGAAGGCGACGTCGCCTCGGCACGCTGGCGACTGTGGCAGATCGCACTGCGTGAGCAGACCAAGAAGGCGGTGCTGCTGGGCGCGCTGACCTACGAAGAATATGCCCGCGACCAGCAGGGACAGTGGCTCTGTTCACGCATGCGCTTCGAGCAGACCCAGATGCTGCCCATCGATGCAGGAGCCTTCCCGCTGGTGACGTCCTTCGAGCAGATTACCGATGCCGCCGTGCGTGCATCCTCTTCCACCCACCTCTAGAGATCATGACCAACAGCGTCCCTATCCCGCTGCAGCCAGCGCCGAGTACAGCGGCCTCGTCCTGCGGCGGCCACTGCGCAGATTTCACCATCGCCGAGAACCTGTGCCAGGTACTGAGCAATGCGTGGGTCAACGCCGAGTACAAGCACCTGGTCCTGAAGGCGCCGCCGATTGCGCTGGCGGTGCTGCCGGGTCAGTTCTTCCACCTCAACTGCCCGCCCTCCGGCAACGACGTGCCTTACCTGCGCCGGCCGATGAGCCTGTACCGGGTTTCGCCGCAGGACTGCACCATCGAATTCCTCTACAAGGTACAGGGCGCCGGTACCCGTGGCCTGGCCACCCTGGAGCCGGGCGCCACGCTGGACGCCTTCGGGCCGGTCGGCCAGGGCTTCACTCTGCCGCCGCAGGCCCGCCATGTGCTGGTGCTGGCGCGCGGCGTGGGCCTGGCCACCATGGCCCCGCTGGCCCAGCACGCGGTGCAGCGCGGGGCAAGGGTGACGGCCATCCTCTCGGCGCGTTCGCCGGCCCTGGTGATGTCGGAGCAATACCTGCGCTCGGTGGGGGCAGATGTCATCGTGGTGCATGACCAGGATGGCAGCAGCGACATCGCCCACATCGAAAAGCTGGTACGTGAACGGCATGCGCAGCTGCCCTTCGACCTGCTGACCACCTGCGGCTCCAACCGCTTCCTGCTGGCGTTGCAGCGACTGGGCCAGGAGCTGGACGTGCCGGCCCAGGTGGCGTTGGAGCAATTGATGGGATGTGCGCTGGGCATGTGCTTTGCCTGCGTGCGGCCGTTCCGCAAGAGCCCTGGTTCGGAAACGATGAGTTACAGACGCGTGTGCTGGGATGGCCCGGTGTTCGACGCGCAGGAGACAGTGACATGGTAGACATGAGCGTATCCATCGGTAAGCTGACCTTGCAGAATCCGGTCATGCCAGGCTCCGGGACCTTTGCCGAGGGCATGGCCAAGGTGATCGATCTCAATGGTCTGGGTGCCATCGTCACCAAGACCATCACCAGCGATCTGCGCGAGGGCAACACCCCGCCACGCGTGGCCGAGCTGCGCAATTCAACCTTGTTCTCCATCGGTATTCCCAGCAAGGGGCCGGAGCACTATCTGGAAGAGCTGGTGCCGTTCTACCGGAATTACACCCCCCCTCTGGTGGCCAGCATTTCAGCCAATACCGTGGAAGAGTTCGGCGAGCTGGCCGCACGCCTGAGCGTGCCGGGCGTGGCCGCCATCGAGGCCAATATCTCCTGTCCCAACCTGAAGAAGGATGGCCAGGCCTTCGGCATGGACCCACAGGCCACCGAAGCGGTGATCAAGGCGATGAAGCGCAATACCGACCTGCAGGTCTGGGCCAAGCTCTCGCCCAATGTCGGCAGCATCGCCGTGATTGCCCGAGCTGCAGAGCAGGGGGGCGCAGACGCTCTGGTCAGTTCCAACGCCATCCTGGCCATGGCCATCGATATCGAAAGTCATCAACCCAAGGTCGCCAACCTGATGGGCGGGATCACCGGCAGTGCCACCAAGCCCATCCTGTTGCGCATGGCTTACCAGGCGGCGCAGGCGGTCAGCATTCCGGTCATCGGTTGCGGCGGCATCGCCACCGCCGAGGACGCCATTGAATACCTGCTGGCCGGTTGCACGGCAGTACAGGTGGGCACGGCCAATTTCATCAGCACCAGCGCCATGCCGCGCGTCATCGACGACCTCCAGGCCTATTGCGTACGTCGTGGCATCACCCGCATCCGCGACCTGGTCGGCGCGATGAAGGTGCATGAGGCCAAATTGCTGGAAGCGAGGGCCGGCCTGTGACTGGCATCCTGCCTATCGTGGCGGCAGACGCCCAGGCGTTGCCGTCGTTGCCCGATGCCCAGGGCTGGCTGACGCTGGGGCCGCTGGCCGAGGTGTTTGGTGATCGTGCGTGTCGCTCGCTGAAGCTGGGCGGTGTGCAGGTCGGCCTGTTCCTGGTGGATGGCGAGGTCTATGCCATCGACGACATCTGCAGCCATGGCAATGCGCGCTTGTCGGAAGGCGAAATCGACGGCTTCGAGGTCGAATGCCCCCTGCATGCCGGACTGTTCGACATGCGTTCCGGCAAGGCCTTGTCGGCGCCCTTGACACGTGATGTACGCAGCCACGAGATCCGTCTCGAAGAGGGTGTGCTGCACCTGCGTCTGGTGGCTGCATGAGCGGCCTGTCCCGCGCATCGGGCAAGCCACGGGTTGCCGTCATCGGCACCGGTGGCACCTTCGCCATGCATGCGCGGCATGCCTTCGACTGGGTCGAGTACAGCGAGAGCGGCGTGGTGCATCCCATCGACGATCTGGTGGAACAACTGGACCAGGTCGACCTGGATATCGAGATCCTGCCGCAGTCCTTCCGCATGATCGGCAGCACCGGCATCCTGCCGCAGGACTGGATGGAGCTGGCGCAGCTGATCAGGCGCACCGTGCAGGACGACCCCGGTCTGACCGGCATTGTCGTTACCCATGGCACGGCGACGATGGAAGAGACCGCATGGTTTCTGCAGCTGGCCACCGATATCCGCCAACCGGTCGTGCTCACCGGAGCACAGCGTCCGCTGAACACGTCGGGCAGCGATGCCATGGCCAATCTGCGCGCAGCGCTGGCGGTGGCGGCTGCCCCACAGGCCCAGGGGCAGGGCGTTCTGGTCGTGATGGATGGCATGGTTTTTGCGGCACGCGATGTCAGCAAGGCCGCCAGTTTCGAGCTGCACGCATTCGAGGCCACGCCCTATGGCCCGCTCGGTCGGGTGGACGCTGATGGCAGCGTGGTGCTGCGCCGCCGCGTGACTTCATCGATATCGCACAGCATGCTGCCGGCGCTCGACATGTCGTCGAGCCGGACCCTGCCACGCGTGGATATGGTGGTGTCCTATGCCGGTGCTGACGGTGCGGCCATCGATGGCGTGCTGGCAGCAGGTGCCCGAGGAATCATCAGCATCGGACTGGCGCCCGGCCGCCCGGCCAATGGTGAACGCGCTGCCCTGCAGCGCGCAGTGGCGCAGGGTGTGGTGGTGGTGCAGGCCGCACGCGCTGCGCGTGGCGTGGTGCCGCCGCAGGCCTTCCTGCAACGTGACGGGGTGCTGGCGGGAGGCGATCTGGCCGCCCCCAAACTGCGCATCCTGCTCATGCTGATTCTGGCGCAGTCGCCATTGCCGGATGCGGCCGCGATACAGGCGCTGCTGCTGGCGCATTGAAGGCAGCCAGCAGTCAGGAGCACGCCGCGCGCAGCGCAGCCCCCACAGACTGGGCGGACTATACGAATGACAGGCAATTGAAAGAGGAGCGAATCAAGCATGGAAATGATCAGCGAACGTCTGGTACCCGCCTCCCGGCAGGCGGTATGGGAAGCCCTCAACGATCCGGCCAGTCTGCGCGATTGCATCGCCGGCTGCGACCGACTGGAGCAGGTCGGCGAGCATGAGTACGAAGTGGGCATGTCGATCAAGATCGGCCCGGTGTCGGCCAAGTTCAAGGGACGCATGAGCCTGACCGACATCGTGGCGCCGCAGTCCTATGCGATTACCTTCGAAGGCCAGGGCGGCATGGCCGGCTTTGCCAAGGGCCGCGCCGCAGTGCGGCTGGTGGCACCCGAAGAAGGCGAGGGCACGCTGCTGCAATACGAGGTACACGCCCAGGTCGGCGGCAAGCTGGCGCAGCTCGGTGCACGCCTGATCGACAGTTCGGCCCGCAAGATGGCCGATGATTTCTTTGCACGCTTCGTCAAGCTGTTCGAACCGGCGGCCACCGCCGCGCCCGCCGCCGAAGGCCCCGGCGAACAGCCGGCGCAGGAGCAGCCGCGCCAGGGCGCCCTGCGCAGCATGTGGTCACGCGTAGCGCGCTAGTGGCGCAGGACGGTCGCCCACATTCAAGTTTTCCCGCACGCAGCAAGCAGCATTCGTAGTTCAACCTTAGCCACGAACAGGAATGAAAATGAAAAGATCTGCGGTAGTGAAGTCGATGGTGAGTGCCCTGGGGGCGTTGGCGGGGCTGGCCGTGCTGGCGTTTCCGCAGCAGGCCATGGCCGATATCAAGATTGGCCTGTCCGGCCCGTTCTCCGGACCGATGGCCGCCGACGGCCAGGAATATATCGACGGCTTCGGCCTGGCCCTGGAGCAGCTTGGCAACCAGCTTGGCGGACAGAAGGTGCAGGTGCTGCAGGGGGATGACCAGATGAAGCCGGATGTGGGCTCGCAGGTCATGCGCAAGTTCATCGAGCTGGACAAGGTCGATGCCATCGTCGGCCTGGGCTACTCCAACATCATCATGGCCAATCTGCGACGACTCAAGGAATCCGGTGTGGTTTCCATCGCCGTGGCCGGCGGCCCCTCGCCGATGGCCGGTGCGGAGTGCGGCGCCAATGTGTTTTCCATCGCCTACCCCAATGACGGTTCGGGCGAAGCCATCGGCAAGCTGGTGCAGGACAAGGGCTACAAGAATGTCTATCTGATGGCTCCCAACTACCAGGCCGGCAAGGACATGCTGGCCGGCTTCAAGCGCTGGTACAAGGGAGGCGTGGCCGCCGAGGTCTATACGCAGATCAACCAGACCGACTATTCGGCCGAGATCACCCAGCTGCAGCTGAGCAAGATGGATGCGGTCTTCATGTTCTACCCGGGCAGCATGGGGGTGAACTTTACCAAGCAGCTCAAGCAGGCCGGGGTGATCGGCAAGGTACCGGTGTATTCCACCTTCACCGTCGATGGTACCAATCTGCCGGCCCTGCGCGAGGCCGCCGTGGGCGTGATCAGCGGCAATACCTGGAATCCGGCGCTGGAGAATCCGGAAAACCAGAAGTTCGTCAAAGCCTTCGAAGCCCGCTACAAGCGTGTTCCGAGTACCTATGCCGCCAATGCCTATGACGCGGCCTTCCTGCTCGATACGGCAGTGCGCAAGCTCAAGGGCGACACCTCCAACAAGGTGGCCTTCGCCGCTGCCGTCAAGGCGGCCGGTGCGGAGTTCAAATCGGTACGCGGTCCCTTCCGCTTCAACACCAACAACATGCCGATCCAGAACTACTATGCCTTCGAGATCGTCAAGGAAGGCGATCAGATCAAGGGCAAGCTGGTCGCCACCCCGCTGGTGGACCACAAGGACGCCTACGTGGCGGCCTGTCCCCTGAAGTGAGCGAGGCCATCATGCTACTGTTTGCGCAACTGCTCAACGGTCTCCAGTACGGGGTCTTGCTGTTCCTGCTGGCGGCCGGCCTGACCCTGGTGTTCGGCATCATGAGCTTCGTCAACCTGGCGCACGGTTCGCTGTACATGATGGGGGCCTACATTGCGGCCTCGGTCGCCAATGCCACCGGCAGCTTCCTGCTGGGGCTGCTGGCCGCACTGCTGGGCTGCCTGGCCATCGGTGTGCTGCTGGAGCGGGTGGCGGTGGCGCGGCTGTACGACAAGAACCACCTGAACCATGTCCTGGCCACGTTCGGCATGATCATGTTCTTCAATGAACTGGCCTCGATGTTGTGGGGCAAGCAGCCCCTGTTCGTCTCGGTGCCACCGATGCTGGACGGTGTCATCGACCTGTTCGGCCTGCCCTATCCGCTGTACCGCTTTGCGGTCATCGTGGTCGGTCTGGCCGTGGCCGTCGGATGCTACTGGATGATCCACCGCACCCGCCTGGGCATGCTCATCCGTGCCGGCGCCAACAATGCGGCCATGGTGGGCGCGCTGGGGATCAACATCCGCTTCCTCAATGCCCTGCTGTTTGCCGTCGGTGCTGCCCTGGCCGGACTGGCGGGTGCCGTGGCCGGCCCCATCCTCTCGGTCCAGGCCGGCATGGGTGAGCCGGTCCTGATCGCCACCTTCGTGGTGATCGTCATCGGCGGCATCGGTTCGGTCAAGGGCGCGTTCTATTCGGCCCTGATCGTCGGTGTCGTCGATACCATGGGACGGGCCTTCCTGCCCATGCTGTTGCGTGAGATGGTCAGCCGCCAGCTGGCCGATGCGGCTGGTCCGGCACTGGCTTCCCTATTGATCTACCTGCTGATGGCGGCCGTCCTGGCGCTGCGTCCGCAAGGCCTTTTCGTGGCAAGACGATGAAGACGACTTCCTCCCTGTTCCGTCCCAGCCTGGGCATTCCCCTGCTGCTGTTGCTGGCGCTGCTGGCCGTGCCACCGGTGGCCGCTGCACTAGGTGCGCAGTTCTACGTGGGCTTTCTGGCGCGTGTGCTGATCTATGCGCTGGCCGCCAGTGCGCTCAACCTGGTGCTGGGCTATGCCGGCCTGATCGGCTTCGGACACGCACTCTTCATTGGCCTGGGGGCGTATTGCGTCTCCCTGTCCTCGCTGGCCGGGCTGGAATCGGCGTGGCCGCAGCTGCTGCTGGTGCTGGTTTCGTGCGGCTGTATCGGGGCGCTCACCGGTGCCATCAGCCTGCGCACCCGTGGCATCGGCTTCATCATGATCACCCTGGCGTTTTCCCAGATGGGCTATTTCGTCTTCGTCAGCCTCAAGCAGTATGGGGGTGACGATGGCATGTCCATCATCGCCACCAGCCGGCTGGGCGCGGGGATCGACCTCGGCTCGGTGCTGCCCTTGTTTTATGCCGCCTGGGGCGTACTGGCGGTGACCCTGCTGTGGATGCACCGGTTGCGGCACGCGCCCTTCGGCATGGCCCTGCGCGGCTCGCGCCAGAACCTCGCGCGCATCAGCGCACTGGGCTTCCCGGCCCGCCGTCTGCAGCTGATCGCCTATGTGCTCTCCGCCATCCTGTGCGGCCTGGCTGGTTTCCTGCTGGCCAATCTGAATGCCTATGCCTCGCCGGGACTGATGAGCTGGCAGGTGTCCGGCGAGCTGATCGTCATGGTCGTGCTGGGCGGCATGGGCAGCGTATTCGGTCCGTTGCTCGGCGCACTGGCGTTTATCTGCCTGGAGGAGGTGATGAAGTCCTATACCGAGCACTGGATGCTCATCTTCGGGCCGATGATCATCCTCATTGCGCTCACCGGTCGTGACGGACTCATGGGTGCCTTGCACTGGCTGGATGTGCGGTGCTGCCAACGCGGCGCATCCGGCCGTATCGATGCGACTGCCATCGTGGCCAATGGAGCCAAGCAATGAACGGCCTGCGTACCCAGGGATTGACCAAGCGCTTCGGTGGCCTGCTGGTGACCGACGACGTCAGCCTGGACATCCGTCCCGGCGAACTGCACGCCATCATCGGCCCCAATGGTGCCGGCAAGACCACCCTGATCAACCAGCTGTCCGGAGAGCTGCGGCCCGACAGCGGCCAGGTCTGGTTCGGCGATGAGGAGGTGACCACGCTGCCGCTGCATCAGCGCGCCTGCCGGGGCTTGCTGCGCTCCTACCAGATCACCTCCATCTTCGAAGAGTTCACCGTGATGGAAAACGCCGTGCTGGCGGCGGTCGGCGCCACTGGCGGCTACGGTTTCTGGCGTCCGATGATGGCCCGTGAGCAAGCCTGCCAGGACGCGCAGCAGGCGCTGCTTGCCACCCGCCTGGAAGCCCGCCGCGATACGCTGGCAGGAGAACTGGGCTACGGCGAGCGACGCCAGCTTGAGCTGGCCATGGCCTTGGCCGCGCAGCCGCGCCTGCTATTGCTCGACGAGCCCATGGCCGGCATGAGCATCGAAGAATCGGCATCGGTGGTACAACTCTTGCAATCCCTCAAGGGCCGTTACTCGATGCTGCTCATCGAACACGATATGGATGCGGTCTTCGCCCTGGCCGATCGCATCACGGTGCTGGTGTCGGGTCGTGCCGCCTTCTGTGGCACGCCCGATGAAATTCGCAATCACCCCGAGGTCCGCGCCATCTACCTGGGTGATGAGGCAGGGACTTTTTCCGGAGCCGCTCATGGCTGAACAGTTATCCATCCGCGGGCTGCAGGCCTCCTACGGTCGGGCGCAGGCCCTGTTCGACATCTCGCTGGACCTGCAGCGCGGTGAGGTGATCACCTTGCTCGGTCGCAATGGCATGGGTCGATCCACCACCGTCAAATGCCTGTTCGGTCTGCTGCGTCCGAGTGCCGGCAGCATCAGCTTTGGCGGCCAGCGCATCGATACCCTGCCTTGTCACGAAGTGGCGTGCCGTGGCCTGGGGCTGGTGCCCGAAGGGCGCCAGATCTTCGCCGACCTGACCGTGGAAGAAAACCTGATCGCCACCGCCCGCCCGGCGCGCGCAGGGCAGGCCGACAGTCGGCCCTGGACCTTGCGACGCGCCTATGAATTCTTTCCACGGCTGGCGGAGCGGCGTCAGAACATGGGTTCGCAGTTGTCCGGCGGCGAGCAGCAGATGCTGGCCATCTCGCGTGCGCTGATGACCAATCCCTCCCTGCTGGTGCTGGACGAGGCCACCGAAGGCCTGGCGCCGGTGGCGCGTGCCGATATCTGGCGCGCCCTGCACGAACTGAAGAAGGAAGGGTTGTCGATGATCGTCATCGACAAGAACATCCAGTCGCTCATGGGACTGGCTGACCGCCACTATGTGGTCGAGAAGGGACGTATCGCCTGGAGTGGAAGCTCACAGCAGTTGCAGCAGGACCCATCCCTGGTGCATCGTTACATGGGCGTGTGAGCGTGTGCATCCCGGCTGCGCCCACCCGGCCTGTCACAACTTATCGGATATTGCATGAAGGCATCAGGTTTCCAATACGCCCGCCCGAGTTCGCTGGAAGAGGCGTGCGCGCTGCTGGCTGAACACGGCAGCGATGCGCGCGTCCTGGCCGGCGGCCAGAGCATGTTCGCCACCCTCAATCTGCGCCTGTCGGCGCCGAGCCTGCTCATCGACATCAATCGCATCGAGGCGCTCAAGGGCATCGTGCTGGCCGAGGATGCCAGCCATGTGCGCATCGGCGCCCTGGTGCGTCATGCCGAGACCGCCAGCTCACCGCTGGTGGAACAACATCTGCCCTTGCTGCACATGGCCATGCGCCATGTGGCCCATCCGGCAGTGCGCAATCGCGGTACCACCTGCGGCAGTCTGGCGCTGGCCGATCCGTCGGCGGAGATGCCGGCCTGCGCCATCACCCTGGATGCCTTGCTGGTGCTGCAGAGCCGTGACGGCGGCGTGCGCGAGGTGCCGGCGGTGGATTATTTCTTCGGTCTGTACGAGACGGCCCGCCAGGATGACGAAATCCTGATCGAAGCACTCTACCCGGCCTGCCAGCCGCAGGAGGTCTTCGGCTTCGACGAGCTGGCGCGCCGCCATGGGGACTTCGCGATGGTCGGCGTCGCGCTGCGGGCCAGCTATGCCGGGGGCATCATCAGCGACCTGCGCTTGACCACCTTCGGCACCGATCCCATGCCCATCCTGTCCACCGCGGCCGCTGCACTGGCGCAGGGGCAGGCGTGGTCCGTTGCGCTGGGCGAGGAGATCGCCAGGGCTGCCGTGGCCGAGCTCAATCCCGATCACAACCACTTCGGCAGCCCCGAGGTCAAGCGCCTGCAGGCGGCCGCCCTGATACGTCGCGTGCTGGCGGCGACCTTCGGCGCGCCGGCCGATTCAACCATTCCTTACGGAGCCAGCCATGGATGATCTGTCCGTCCGTTGCGTGGAACACGCCAACATCCAATTCACCCTCAATGGCAAGGACGTCAATTGCCTGGTGCCGGTGCGCCGCAACCTGGTGGATTTCCTGCGCCAGGACATGGGATTGACGGCCGCCCACGTCGGCTGCGAGGTCGGCGTCTGCGGTGCCTGCAATGTGCGCGTCGATGGCGCGGTGGTGCGCGGCTGCCTGATGCTGGCGGTGCAGGTCGACGGCCTGAGCGTGGAGACCCTGGAGGGGCTGGCCGAAAGCGGCGAGATCGCCGCCCTGCAACGCGCCTTCGTGACGCGCAATGCCATGCAATGCGGATTCTGTACGCCGGGCATGCTGATGACGGCCAACGAACTGCTGCAGGCCAAGGCCTGCCCCAGCCGCCTGGAGATCCGCGATGCCATCTCGGGCAATTACTGCCGTTGTACCGGTTACCAGGCCATCGTCGATGCCATCGAAATGGCCGCCGGGGAGGATGCATGAGCGCCGCCGCCCAGACCGCGGCCGCTGGCCTGATCGGCCGCAGCGTCGCCCGCGCGGATGCCGAGCGTTTCGTGGCCGGACGCGGACGCTATCTCGACGACCTGGTGCTGGCCGATATGCAGCATGTAGTGTTCTATCGCAGTCCGTTCGCGCGTGCGCGCTTGCACGCGATCAATGTCGACGCCGCTGCGGCCATGCCCGGGGTGAGTGCGGTCGTCACCGGCGCCGACCTGGCCACCGTCTGCGCTGGCTGGACCACCCGCTTTGCCATGTGGCCGGAGCATGTCTCGGCCCCGCAGAATCCGCTGGCCATCGATGAAGTGTTCTGGCAGGGCGAAGCGGTGGCGGCGGTGGTGGCCGCTACGCGCGCGCAGGCCGAGGACGCGCTCGAACTGATCGAGATCTACTGGGAGGAGGGCGAGCCCGTGGTGGACCCGAGCGCCGCACTGGAAGCCGGCTGTCCACCCTGCCACCCGGCCATCGAGCACAACCTGGCGCTGGAGCGCAAGATCGGCAAGGGTGATGTGGCCGCCGCATTTGCCGGTGCTGCCCAGGTGGTACGACGCCGTTTCAGCTTCGGTCGCCAGACCGGTGTGCCGCTGGAGCCACGTGGCATCCTGGCCAGCTTCGACCGGCGCACCGGTGAGCTGGACATCCAGCAATCCCATCAGGCGCCCTTCCAGATGCAGGAGATCTACGCCAGTCTGCTGGGCCTGCCGCTGGAGCGGGTCAGGGTCGCCAGCCCCGACGTGGGTGGCGCTTTCGGCATCAAGCTGCACGCCTATGCCGACGAGATCGCGGTGGTCGCCATTGCGATGCTGCTGGGCCGGCCGGTCAAATTCCAGGCGGACCGCCTGGAATCCTTCGTCTCCGATGTCCACGCCCGGGACGCCAGCGTCGAGGCGCAACTGGCGGTGGATGCCGAAGGACACCTGCTGGGGCTGGACGTGGATCTGCTGTTCTGCTTCGGGGCGGTGTCCGCCTACCCGCGTTCCAGTATCGGCGAAGCCTTGCAGGCGCTCGACCTGTGCGGCTCGGCCTACCGCATCGACGCCTTCCGCGGGCGGGTGCGCGGGGCCTTCGTCAACAAGGTACCGACCGGTGCATATCGTGCCGTGGGCCAGCCCATCGCCTGCGCCGTCATCGAACAACTGATCGATGACGCGGCAGCGGCCATCGGCATGGATCCGGTCACCATGCGCCGCCGCAATCATCTGCCGGCGCGTCCGGCCGAGGCGCCGATGCTGCCTGCTGCCGGCGGCATCCCACTGGGCCCGCTGTCATTGGACGCCTGCATGGATCAGTTGCTGGAGAACATGGATTACCGCCAGCTGCGCGCCACGCAGGATGCGCTGCGCCAGCGCGGCGTCTATCGTGGCATCGGGTTGTGCACCTTCGTCGAGCTGACCGGCGTGGGCGCGGGCCTTTATGGACCCAATCAGGTCAGGGTGGCCGGCAAGGAGGGAGTGCGCCTGAGCCTGCTGCCCTCCGGTCACATCCAGTGCCGCACGAGTGCGACCGACCAGGGGCAGGGCACGCGCACTGGCCTGGCCCAGATCGTGGCCCACGCCATGGGTAGTCCGCTGGAGACGGTGGCGGTGGCGGCCGGCGACACCTCCCGCGATCCACTGGGGGGCGGTGCCTGGGCCTCGCGCGGCATCTCCCTGGCCGGGGAAGCTGCCCTGCTGGCCGCAGCGCAGCTGCGCGCCAATATCCTGTCGATCGCAGCGGCCCTCGGAGAGCAATCGCAGGACGGGCTCGATATCGTCGATGGCATGATCACCGGCCGTGACGGCGAGGCCTTGATGAGCCTGGCGGAGGTGGCGCTCAAGGCGCATTACGATTCGACCGCCATCAAGCTGGACGTCATCCCGGAACTGACGGTGGAGCGCAGCTATGCGCCGACCGGCAAGCCCTACTTCGCCGCCAATGGGGTGCAGGCGGCGCAGGTCGAGGTCGATATCGAGACCGGGATGATCCGCGTGCTGGACGTATGGGTGGTGGAAGACTGCGGACGTATCGTCAACCCGCTGCTGACCGATGAGCAGATCCGCGGTGGCGTGGTGCAGGGGATAGGCGCGGCCCTGTTCGAGCAGTGCATCTATTCCGAGAACGGGCAGATGAGCAATGCCTCGCTGGCGGACTATCTGATTCCGATGGCCTCGGAGATGCCCCAGATCCATGTGGGCCATGTGACCACGCCCGAGCGCGAAACCAGTCTCGGTGCCAAGGGGGTGGGCGAGGCCGGGACGGTGGGGGCCATTGGCGCCATCTGGTGCGCCGTCAACGACGCCTTGCGCCCCCTTGGGCAGGGTGTATGGCAGCAGCCGTTTACGCCGGCACATGTGCTGGACGTACTGCATCATCCCGAGATGCGTCAGGGCGAGGCAAGACTGCCTCCCTTCTGAGGCTGGCCAGATGGAGGAGCAGGCGCCGTCGCGACGGCGCCTTTTTTTCGTCCCTCTCCGGCCCCTCCGGAACGCCCAAAAAAAACGGAACGCCTCGATGCGTTCCGCCAAGTCCTACAAAGGGATCCTCAGGAGTAAAGCTGCTTCAGAAGGTATGCCGGATGCCGGCCATCACGCTGGACTGGTTCTGGCCGACACCGACCGTGCTGCCGGAGCTGACGGCAATGGCGGCATTGCCGCGATTCTTGATGTACGCATACGACGCGTAGAGGCTGGTGCGCTTGGACAGGAAGTAGATCGCGCGCGCCGTGCCCAGTGTGCTGTCGTCGGGTGAGTTACGGGTATCCAGATGGGCCACCTGGCCTTCGACCTGCCACTGTGGCGTGAGCGCGTAGCTGGCGCCGAGATACCAGAGGTTGTAGTTGATGTCGACCGCACGTTGCAGGTGGCGGGCAATCAGGCCACCACCGATCTTCAGATCGCCGACCTTGAACCAGCCATTGAAGGAGGCGCGGTTGTCCTTGTAGTTGCTGCTGGTGAGCAGGTTGCCCGCCCCGGCGCCGCCGCGCAGGGTATCGTAGGCAGTGGCCACGCCCCAGGTGGCGGTGTCGTACTTGATCAACGCCGTCCACTGGCGACAGGCTTGCGCATCGGCGGCGTTCTCGCCAGCGCAATTGGTGGCGGCAGGCCCGCCCGCCGCGGAAGTATCGCGACCGAAGCTATAGGTGGCGCCCACGGTGGTGTTGCCGATCTTGTTCATGTAGCCCAGCGCATTGTCGCTGCGCGTGTTGGGCAGGTAGGAGTCCATGTTGGACAGGCCGTGGTTGGCCGGACCCATGATGTCGGCGGCGATCAGCGAGATGGCCGTCATGTTGTACTGGCGACCCAGCGTGAAGGTACCCCAGGTCGGATCCATCAGGCCGACATTGGATTGTCGTCCGAACAGGCGGTTGCCCTGGCCCATGCCGCCGGTGGTCGGCACGAAGCCGCTTTCCAGATTGAAGAAGGCGCGCATGCCACCACCCAGGTCCTCGACCCCTTTGAAGCCGATGCGCGAGGGCAGCAGTCCGGTCAGCGGCAGCGTACGCAGCTTGCCCTGGCCGGCGGCATTGGTGTGATTGAGATATTCGACCCCGGTATCGATGATGCCGTAGATGGTGACACTGCTCTGGGCCATCGCTTCGGTACCCAGCCCCCCCAGGCACAGGCCGGCGGAGACGGCGGCTAACAGACGTTTCTTCACTTTTATTTCCCCTTCAGGTTGAACAATCAAGACAGCGTTGAAAACCACCGCTGGCGGTGGCGCTACGGATGAATCGGACTGCAATGGATCTGAACGAGTGGGCGGCGCGGCGCCTGCTTTGATGCTGCTTTGATGTGCGTCAAATAATGAATGACATTATTTAATCTCAATAAAATGAATGTCAATCGTTATTGTCGCTTGCGGGATAAGTTTTTTTGCCACGCGTTCTTGCCGGGGAAGGCAGGGCAGGATGGCAGGGGAAACAAATGGTGCAGCCGTTCCGTCACATGCACTTAAAAAAGAAGCTCAGCTCCCCATATTCGCATTTTTGGTGCGTTTTTTATTCTTCGTGCTCATGGAAGCCCTATGCGTACTGGATTATGGGGCGATGTGAGGAAATGCTCGCTATCGCACACCTCTGCGCTCCGTCGTTGTTCGTGTACGACGCTGCGTTGCCGATGCCGTGACGCTGGCCTATCGAAGCGCAGTTTCTCCGCCTGATGATGATCTCGATCGCGGAATTTTTCTTGACATCGAAGGATGCAAAATAACAGAATGATGTTCGTTATTAATCGCGGGAAACTATCGCCGCCGGAGGGTTGGCCGGACGGTGCGGAGGAGGGGGATGGTGAGCCAGCAGCAAGATGGTCGCGCACTGCGGCCTGGACAGTATCTGATCAGCCGGACCAGCTCGGAGGGCATCATCACCTATGCCAACCAGGCGTTCGCCGACGAGGTGGGCATTCCCATGCAGGAGCTGGTGGGCATGCCCTATACGCGCCTGATCGATCCGGACGTGCCGGCCGAAGCCGTCAAGGACATGCGCCGTACCACGATCGAGCAGGGGCGCCGGTGGGCCGGACTGACCTGCATCCGGGGCAGCGATGGGCAGCGTATCTGGGCCATGACCAATGTCTCGCTGGTGCGGGAAGGCGGGCGCGTGATCGGATCGACCTCGGTGCGCACCCATGCGCCAGCGGAGCAGGTCGGCTTTGCCGCTGCCATGTTGCGCCGCTTCAAGGAACGGCGCGCCCGTGGCTGGACCGTGCGCGGCGGCCAGTTCCTGCGCACCGGTCTGCCGGGGATGGTGCAGCGGCTGTGGCGACCGGGGCTGCTCAAGCGGATCGTGCTGTGGCAGGCCTTGCCGTTGGCGAGCGCACTGGCAGCCGGCCTGCTGTGGTCCGCAGCAAGCCGGGCGGCGGCACTGGTCATGCTGGCGGTGGCGTTAGCCATGCTGGTGCTGGGCAGTCTCTGGCAGCGACGACAGTTGATGCAGCCGCTGGAGCAGGCCACCGACTTCGCATATCGGATGGCCGCCGGTGATCTCGATGCGCCCCTTGATCAGACCGCCCAGCCACATGCCGCCGATCTGGTACGGGCGCTTCTGCTGATGAGGAGCAGCCTGGTCAGCCTGATCGGCGAAGTCGGTCGTGATGTGCATGGTGTGACGCGGGCCTGTTCGGACATCGCGGCCGGCAACATGGACCTGTCGCAGCGCACCGAGAGCCAGGCATCGTCGCTGCAGGAGATTGCCTCCAGCATGGAGGAACTGGCCGCCACCATCCAGAACAATGCCGATCACGCCGTCTCTGCGGCGGCCAATGCGGTGGCGGCTGCGGACGTGGCGCAACGCGGCGGGCAGGCCTTCGATCGCATCGTTCAGACCATGCAGGCGATGGCCGACGATGCCGCGCAGATCGGACAGATCGTCAAGGTGGTCGAGGCCATCGCCTTCCAGACCAATATCCTGGCGCTCAATGCTGCAGTGGAGGCGGCCCGCGCCGGTGAGAACGGACGTGGCTTCGCCGTGGTGGCCAGCGAGGTGCGTACGCTGGCCCAGCGCAGCACTACGGCAGCACGCGAAATCGCCGAGCTGATCACCGCATCGCTACGCAGCGTGAGCCAGGGACAGGCGCAGGTGAAGACCTCGGCGACCACCATCACGGAGGTTGTCTCATCCATCGGTGGCGTGAGCGGCCTGATCGACGAGATCTCCCGCGCCAGCATCGAGCAGCGCGAGGGCGTGCAGCAGGTGGCGGCGGCATTGTCTTCGCTGGATCGCATTACCCAGCAGAATGCGGCGTTGGTGGAGCAGGTTGCGGCCTCGTCGGCGTTGCTGGTGGAGCAGGCCGGGGCGGTGAAGCTGTCGATGGGCGTATTTCGTCTGGTCGCGGTCTGAGGCTGGGCGGACAGACATGGAAAGCCTGGATCTGGAGGTCTTGCGCACGGCCCGCGACTGGCGGCGGCAAGCATACCAGGTACACCTGTTCACGGTGGCGCGTACCTGGGGCAGCGCGCCCCGCAGTCCCGGGGCGATGCTGGCCATCCGGGACGATGGTCGCGTGGTCGGATCGGTCTCCGGCGGATGCGTCGAGGATGATCTCATCGAGCGCGTGCGTCAGGAGGGGGCGACGTCTGTGCGCCCCGCTGTTCTGGAATATGGCACCACGCGGGAGCAGGCCGCACGTTTTGGCTTGCCCTGTGGCGGAACCCTGGTCCTGATACGCGAATCGCTGCCGGGCTCCGGCTGGCTCGACGAAGTGCTGGAGGTCACCGCCGCGCAGGGGCGCATCCGGCGCCAGCTCGATCTGGCCAGCGGCCTGTCCCGCTGCACGCGGCTGGGCCATGCCGACGGTGCCTTGCCCGGGCCACTGCTGGCGCAGCCTGACTTCACCGTATGCTACGGGCCGCGCTGGCGCCTCTTGATCATCGGCGCCGGACAGCTGTCACAGGCGCTGGCCAGGATGGCGATGATGCTCGACTACGAGGTCCTGGTCTGCGATCCGCGCGAAGAGTATGCGGCGGGCTGGCATATCGCCGGTACCCGGCTGGTCGTAGGCATGCCCGACGAGGTGGCGCTGGAGATGAAGCCGGATTCCCACACTGCCATCGTGGCACTGACCCACGATCCCAAGCTGGATGACATGGCACTACTGGAGGCGCTGACTTCTTCAGCCTTCTATGTCGGCGCCCTGGGTTCGCGTGCCAGCAGCCAGCGCCGTCGCGAGCGGCTGGCCTTGTTCGATCTCTGCGCGGCGCAGATTGCACGGCTGCATGCGCCGATCGGTCTGCCTATCGATAGTCACAGGCCGGCTGAAATCGCCGTCTCTATCCTGGCGCAGATGACAGCCGTCAGGAATGCCGCGGGTCTATCCGGCGGTGACGGCTGAGGGCGGGCAAGCGAGGGCGGCTGTCCGTCACCCGCTGCTGTCCGTCACCCCCGCCTCAGGACGCGGCCAGGTAGGCCTCCTTGCGCGGCCCGAAGAAATTCATGACGATGCGTTCCACATCCACCACCTGGATGGTGTCGCCAGGCTTGGCGGTCCGGATCAGGTTGCCGATGTAATTGACGCCACCGCCGAACATGATCAGCGGCGCATCGATGTGACTCTCGCCGAATTCCAGTACGTCATGCAGACCATCGACCAGCAGTCCGACCAGGCGCCCGGCATGGCGCACGATGACGATCTCGCGGCTGTCGGCGGTGGTCGATGCGGTCGACAGCAACAGCTGGCGCATATCCACCACCGGTACGAACACCGATTTCGCCGCGCCCCCTTCGTGATAGTCCAGCGCGCCCGCCAGCACCGGTTTGAAGGTGGAGGTGGACAGCATGCGCGAGGCTTCGATGGCTTCGATCACATTACCGGCCGGCAGTGCGAAGACAGCGCCGTCGATGGTGATGGTGGCGAATTCGCGCAGCTTGCCGCTGCTGCTGGCGACTTCGATGTCGGCGCCGTCCAGCGCACGCACGGCGTCGCTCTGTTGGCCGATGGGGGTGTAGACCATGGCAATCACGTCGTTGACGTAATCGTCGCTGTTCTTGTACTCACGATAGCCAAATGAGGTGGTGTGGCCGACCACCATGTAGTGGCCGTCATGGAGGCGGATTTCCGCTGCGCTGCTGCCATTGGCACTGCTGCTGGTGGCCGCGCCCAGCGGCAGCACGCTGCCGGGTGGGTAATCCGGGTGGGTGCTGGAGATGACCTGCCCCTGGCGGTCGGTATAGGCGGCGAAGGCGCCTTGCTGCTCGGGCAGGGCAGAGCCCAGCATGTTGGCGAACTCGGGCGTGGCGTCGAACACGATGGCGATGCCGCCGACCGGCGGACCACTGCGCTCAGGATGGAAGATGGCCGCGCTGTAGAGATAGGTGGCCGCACCATCGTAGAGTGCCGTCGCTTCGAAGGGCGACACGCAGTATTGGCTCGGATCGCTCAGGCGCATGGTATTGCGCAGCAGCTGTTCGTCCACCCGCAGGCTGCCGCCGGAGGCGCCGGCATTGCTGCCCTCGCTGGCTTCGGCCAGGGGCTTGCTCATCGCGACGATGTGGCCGTGGCTGTCGAATACCACCAGCCTGGTGTAGACGGTGTAGAGCGCATTGATGGAGGCCAGGATTTTCTGGAGCTCGGCCAGTTCGGCGGGCCGACGCGTTTCCTGGGCCAGGAGCTGGCGCAGGCGCGGGGTCAGTGCCCACCAGCGGCAATCGTTGGCGCGCTCGTAGAGGTTGCGGTCCATGATGTCGACCATCAGGCGCGAGATGTACTGCAGGTCCTGCAGGCTAGACGACAGCGCAGTGGCGTACAGGTCGAGGATGGATTCGCGGAAGACTTCGTTGGTCTCGTCACCGGTCTGGCTGATTTCCTGCAGGATGGCCTTGAGCCGCAGCAGGTCGCCGGCGTCGCCCGAGGCCATGATCTTGCCGTTCCACACCACGCGCCGCAGCGAGTGGTTGATGGAGTCGGCCAGCAGCGTGACGTCATGCAGGGGCGGGCAGAAGGAGCGGGCGTGTGACATCACGCCGGCCAGCAGGTCCGCGTCGTATTGCGAGAGCATGTCCTGGCCCGGCTGGCGGAAGGCCACATCGCAGGCCACCATCACATGGCCGTACCAGCCGGGGCCACTGTAGCCCTGGTAGTTGCGCGCGGCGCAGGTACGCGCCAGGTAGTCGCGTCCGGCATGGGTCACCAACTGGTAGGGGCCTTCCAGCGCCAGCGGCACGGTGCGACCGACCGGCACGTGTTCGGCATCGCTGCTGGCGATGACGCGTCCGTCCTGGTCCAGCATGAGCATGACGCTGCGGTCGTTGGGCTTGCGCAGTCCGCCGAAGACGTCGTCCATCTCCACCGCCACCGGGAAGCACAGGCACAGCACGCCGATGGTCTTGCCGTCCTCGGGGTTGACGATCTTGTGGGAGTAGATCAGGGAGCGTTCGCTGCCGCCGCGCAGATCGGTGACGGCAAAGGTCTCCAGATATCCGTTGGCGGCCAGGGTGCGCGCTACCAGCGGGTCGCGCGATTGCGTGACGGTATTGGCAGGGTCGAGATTGGCCAGCACCTGTCCCTGTGGATCGAGAATGAAGATCTCGTCATAGACCGTGTACTTTTGCCGGTAGGCATTAAGTCGCGCCACGATCTGGTGGCGCTCGCCGTCCGCTCCGGCCAGGATGAACTGGCGGATGGCCTCGTCCATGGCCAGGAAGCCAACATCGGCGGTGCGCTCGAACAGGTTGCGGACCACGATGTCGATGATGACCCGGGCCTTGAAATCGAACTCCTGCACCACTTTCGACACGTTCTGTTGCACCAGATTGGCGATGAGCCTCTTTTCCAACTGGTTGAAGCCCTCGCGCGTCACCTTGATGGTGGGCAGGATGCTCTTGGCTTCGGTGGGACATACCATCTTGGCAGTCGACTCGATCAGGCGCCAGGCAACGCTGAGCTCCCTGAGCGAACGTTCGCAGTCGACGACGGCAGGCATATGCCGCAAAAATTCTTCGGTCTGTTGATTGTCATGCATGATCTTGTGAACTACCCATTGAAACCCCCATTGACACTAAGCAAGTTGCGCGCCAATGAGAACGCTTTTCGTCTGCTCGGAAGCGTGTTCCCGCCTGCCGGGACAGGCATGTGACAGGCGCATGACAGGCCTGTGACAGACGCGTAACAGCGACGTCCACTGGACGTAAAAACGACGTCACAAGGAAGTAAGCGCAGTGGTGATCGCTGACCATTCATCGCCACTGTCGCAAAAATGATGCTCAGCAGTAATTGCCTGCAGCCCATAGATCGGGCTGAAGGCAAGGCTGGTGGTGAACTGTGCAATCAGGGGTGGAAAACCGTCCTATTTGCCGGCTTTGCCCCTTCTCTGGCTGCTGTACGGTGGCGCCTTAACAAAAACACGTAAAACGTTAAGAAACGCGCCAGAGGCCGAGACGGCCGGCGCCATCAGGGGGGTAGCATGAAGGGCTTGGTATTGAAGGCCGTCGCCGCAGCGGCGATGTTGGCCTGCGCGCAGACACAAGCGCAGACACAGGCGCAGACCTATGAATCACACACGATTCTCGACAGCAATCAGGTGCCGATCTTCGAGGCCCGTTTCTACGGGCCTGCTGACGGCGCCTTCCAGAAAGAGGGCGACACGTTCCAATCCTCGCCGTTTGCGCTCTCGGACATGTTCAAGCAGCAGACCCTGGCGGGGCTTCGACAGTGGGCCAACTATATCAAGGTGATCCCCGGTACGTCCCCGGCGGTGATCAATATCGGCAGCGAGCCTGGCAACGACAACGCCCATGCCTACAGTCCGTCGGTGCCAGGTCTGATCGTTGCACCGACCCAGGTGCAGGCGGCGCTGCAGAATCTGCAGGCCGGCCCGTTGACACTGGGCGCGCATGGCTTCGTGGGGATTCAGGACATCCCGGTGAGCACCAATGTCTACATCCCTTCACAGCTGCCACGCAATGTCACCGGCTGGGATCTGCCGGCGGTCGCCTTTCACGAGATCGGGCATGCACTGGGGATCGGCTCTTCTATTGACGAAACCGAGCAGCCCTCCGGCCCTTCCGTGTATCGCTTCAGCGACGGAATCAACCAGTGGACCTCCTACCTGCGCGACGACAACGGCAAGGCAGCCCAGCCCGGCCAGGTGATCTGGTGCATGACATGCAGCAAGGTGGCCGCTGCCGATGTGTTCGACCTGAGCAAGAACTCGGGGTATTTCATCGGTCCGAACGTGGCGCAGGTGCTGGCCGGCTCCGGCATGCGCGGCATACCGCTCAGTACCGGCACCGCGACCGATTCCGATCCGCCCTTCATGTCGCACGTGGAGCTCAAGAACAGCCTGATGAGCCATCAGAGCTACCGCAACTACACCACCTTCATGGAAGCCGAACTGGCGATCCTGCAGGACCTGGGCTATGACATCGACCGTCGCAATTTCTTCGGGCGTTCCGTCTACGCCGACGGCCAGGTGATCCTCAACGACGACGGTTTTTTCCAGCGCAATGCAGAGGGCAGCGCCTACCTGCCCAATACCTATAACCTGGCCACGCTGGGCCTGGGCCTGCATGTCTACGGCAGCAACAATACCATCTACCAGCGCGCCGACCTGCTCTCGGCCGGCGCAGGTGGCGCGGGCATGCGCATCGACGGCGCCGCCAACCATATCGTCATCCTGCCCGGTACCCGGGTCTATGCCGATGGCCCCTACGGGCGCGGGGTGATGTTCACCTACGGCAAGGACCACACCTTCACCCAGCGCGGTGACGTACAGGCCCTGGGCGAGGACGGCATCGCAGTGAGCTTCGACTTCGGCAACAATATGCTGGGCAATGACAGCGACTACCGTGGCTCCTACATCTACCGGGGATCGAAGGCCACCGGCTCCCTGCTGGCGGAGCTGGATGGCCCGCTGGTCAGCCGCTTCGACCTGACCGGGCGCCTGGCCGGCCGCAGTGCGGCCATCTATATCTCCAGCAACGCCTATGTGGGCCAGATCAACGTCATGCGCGGCGCTTCGCTGCAGGGCGATATCCGTTCCGACTATGCCGAGCTCGATGGCAGTGCGCCACGCCTGACCACCCTGAGCTTCGGTTACCTGCCGGACGCCGAGGGACGCGCCGCCGCTTCAGCCGATCCTGGCTTCGCATTGCGCTATGACGGCAATATCGTCGGCATCAACAATCTGTCACTGGCCTTCGAGGGCGGCACCACCTTCCTGACCGGTAACCACCAGATCTACCAGGTCAATATCGCCCAGGGCGCCCTGCTGGGTGGCAGCAGCCGCTATACCTTGAATAGCGCCGGCCTGTTCACCAACCATGGCACGCTGGCCCCCACGCTGGGCAGCAACATCACGGTGGTCGGCAATTACGCGCAGGGGGCCGACGGTCGGTTGCAGACCAGCGTGGACGGCAGCGGCAATATCAGTTCCCTGGTCGTCAGCGGCAACGCGGCGCTGGATGGCAGCCTGACCATCGCGCCGCAACGCAGCTGGTACGCGAACCGTTTCGCGCTCACCAGCGATCAATGGCTGCAGGCCGGCAGCATCAGCGGCGCGTTTGCGTCGGCCAGCGCCCTGCTGGCTTCGCCCACCCTGGTGGCCGATGTCACCGCAGCAGGCGGCCTGAGCTATACCGTTTCGGTGCAGCGCCGCGATGCAGCCTATTCGCGCTACGCCAACGATGACGTGACGCTGCAGGTCGCGCGTTCGCTTGACGTGGCAGCGGGCAATGCCCGGGGCGACATGCGTTCGCTGGTGGCCGCGCTGGACTTTTCGGCGGCCGACGGCAGTGGCATCGCACCGGCATTGCGGCAGCTGTCGCCGGTGGCCTATGGCGAAATGTTTTCGGGCGCCTTGCTGCGTGAGCGGCACATCGGTGATCTGGTGGCCGCCCGCGCACCGGCCGTAACGATGCTGGACGGACAGGTGCCGGCGGGCAGCGACTGGACGGCGTTCGCCATGCCTTTCGGTAGTGCCTACTGGCGCGACCGGTCCGGGCGTGCCGTGGGCGCCAACGGCAATACCTATGGTGTGGTGCTGGGGGTGGAGCGCAGTGGCCTGGCCATGGATGGCTGGACGGTGGGCCTGCATGGCGCGGTCAGTGGGCAGTCGACCCGGGTCGATGGCCGCACCCCGGCATCCGGCGAGACCTCGGCGCTGGACGTGGGCGCACACCTGGCCTATGCCGCCGATCCCCTGGCCGGACCGCATGCCTTCGCCCAGGCCCGCGTGGGCGTGGAAGACGGGCGCCTGGAACGCAAGATCGGTTTCAACGGATATCAGAGCGCGCCGCGTGGCACCTGGACCGGCACCGTCGCCAGCGCCACGCTGGGTGGTGGCTGGCGCTGGCGCATCGGCGAGGGCAGCAGCGCCGGGCCGCTGGCCGGTCTCGACTATACGGTGCTGTCGCGGCCTGCGATCACGGAAAACAATACGGACGGGCCGGGCCTGCAACTGGACAGCAATTCCTTGCGTTCCATGCGTGCACGCCTGGGGGGCGAATGGCGCAGCGACCTGGCATTGGCCTCGGGGCGGCAGGTCCGTGCCAATCTGCGTGCTGGCGTCAGCCGCGACATGCTGGCGCGCACGACCACGCAGACAGCGCGCCTGGCGGGATATCCCGACGTCGCATTTGCGGCAAGCAGTGAAGTGATCCAGCGCGACAGCCTGGACCTGCAGGCCGGCGCCTCCTACCGGGTGCGGCAGGACATGGTGGTCGACGCATCCTTGTCCAGTACGCTCTGGCGCGGCGGTGATGCAGAGCTGACGGCGGCCGTCTCTGCGAACTGGCGTTTCTGATCCTTGTGCACGGCAGGCAGTGCCATGATCGCGCTTTGTGCGATTTTTCCTACGTCGACGTAGGCGATTTTTTGCGAGTTTTGAGTGATTCCCTGATCCCGGTGGCGATCAGGGCGCCTCATAATCGATATTGACGCCCACCTCGGGCGCTGTACGAGAGAGCGGACTCATCCATGCAACGAACGGAAATTGCCCGCACCATTCTGGTGGTGGAAGACAACACCGACGTCCGCGCACTTTTTTGCGAAGTGCTGCGCACTGAAGGCTATCTGGTTCTGGAGGCTGCCAACGGCGCGCAGGCCTATGAGTTGCTGCTTGACCCACCGCAGCGGGTGGATGTCGTCCTTACCGACCTGCGCATGCCCGTCATGGATGGGTTGGAGCTGGCGACCAAACTTAAATCTGAGTCCCAATTCGCGGCCATTCCCGTGGTGCTGCTGAGTGCCACGCCGATGAAGAACTCCTGGCAGGCACGCGAAAACTTTGCGGCCCTGCTCACCAAGCCGTGTGCCTTTACCTTGATGCTCTCCACCATTGAGGCTGTCCTGTAAGGGAACAGGCTGTCCGGATATCTGCTTGCTTCGGGGAAAGGTTTGTCCACCGACGCGGCATCGACGCATGATCCTTGGTTTCTGCGAGGAATCTTTCCGCTCATCAGGAACAATGTGTTGGCTTTTCCGTTCTCATTTTCCTAAGCTCCAACCAATGGAAGTCTGATCCGGAGGAAGAAAAAAAATGTCAAACAGACCTGTGCTGCGCTTGTCCGACTTCATCCGCTCCCGCATGGAGCTGATCCTGGAAGCCTGGGAGCAATTTGCCAAAACGATCACCCCACCCGCCTTGACCATGGATTCGAAAGCACTGAGGAACCACGCCTCGGTGATGCTGCGGGCCATTGCCGATGATCTGGACAATACCCAGACCGAGGCCGAGGGCATCGTCAAATCGGAAGGGCGTGCGCCACGCGCCGCCGATGACACCGCGGCCGAGACCCACGCCATTGCCCGGCTCTTGTCGGGTTTCAACGTGGAGCAGCTGGCTTCCGAATACCGTGCCCTGCGCTCCAGTGTTTTGCGGCGCTGGGCGCGGGAATGGAAGGAGGGGTATGAAACCAACGTGGACGACATCACACGCTTCAACGAGGCCATTGATCAGGCGCTGGCCGAATCGCTGGCACGCTACACCAAACTGTTCGACCAGTCGCGCAACCTGTTCCTGGCCATCCTGGGCCACGATCTGCGCAATCCGCTGGGTGCGACCATCCAGGGGGCGCAGATATTGCTGCTGGCGGACGATATCAACGACCAGCACCGCAAGATCGCCGCGCGCATCTACAACAGCGGCCACCGCATGAGCAAGCTCGTCAGTGACCTGCTCGACTATACCAGGACCCACCTCGGAGCCGGCCTGCCGCTGGACGTGAAGTCCGCCAACATGGGCGAAATCGCAAGACGGGTGATCGACGAAATCGGCAGCGCCTACCCGGACCGGGAGATCGTATTGAAGAGTTCGGGAAGGCTGGACGGTCATTGGGACGCTGGCCGTATTGCACAGGCCTTGTCCAATCTGCTTGGCAACGCCATACAACACGGTCTGCCTGCTGAACGCATCCTCATCGCGATCGACGCCGGCGATGAGGAGGTGGTCGTTTCCGTCAATAACCGCGGACCTGTGATTCCGGAAGAGCAGCGCCAGGCCATCTTCGAGCCATTGGTGCGTCTGGTGGCCTCCGACAGCAAGGAGGGGGACCGGCCCGGCAGCATGGGGCTGGGTCTCTACATCGTGCGCGAGGTGGCGATCGCACACGGCGGCTCTGCCACGGCCAGCTCATCGGCTGGCGAGGGCACGACGTTTGCCCTTCGCCTGCCGCGCAATGGCCGGTAGCGCGTGCAAGCATGCGGAATTCGATGACGTCTCCGACAGCGAGCGCCTACGCCAGCAGAAGCCATTGACCGATACGCGCGAAGAGGCTGCAGATTGATTATGCAGTTACTGCGCATGAGCGCAGCATCAAACCAGGAGCGAAGACATGTCGAACCAGAATCAAGGCGGAACCCGCGGCGGTTCCCACGAGCAGCATGTGCAAGCCGGTCAGCAGAGTCACAAGAACGATCAACAGAACCAGAGCAGCAACCAGGCGGGACAGCAGCAAGGCGGTGGCACGCGGGGCGGTTCGAGCGAGCAGCACTCGCAAGCCGGTCAGCAGAGCCACAAGAACGATCAGCAGAACCAGAGCAGCAGCGGTTCGGGTCAGCAGCAAGGTGATTCGTCGCGTGGTGGCTCACACGAGCAACACGTCAAGGCCGGCCAGCAAAGCCACAAGAATAGCTAAGCAGGGTGGCCAACGAATCTGAAGCCCGAGGGATCGGCAGCTTCAGAAAAAAGCGGCGTCGCCTTCGATATCGAAGAGGACGCCGCAAAGAGACACACTACCACCAGAAGTACTACTTACTACGGCACTACACGGTACTGCTCGGTACTACTCGGTACTGCTACTGCACTTACAACCCACTACTCTCTACTTCTCCTCGCCCGAGGCAGTATCAGACGGGCTTTCCATAACCGCCGCCACCCGGCGTCTCGATGACAAACACTTCGCCGGCCTGCATCTCGGTGCTGGCGACAAAGCCGACATCCTCTTCCCGACCATCGTTACGGATCACATAGTTGCGGCCGCATTTGCCAGGATCGCCACCATCGGCACCGAAAGGCGGCACGATGCGGTTGTTGGAGAGGATCGATGCCGTCATCGGCTCCAGGAAGCGGATCTTGCGGATGCCGCCGTTGCCGCCGTGCCAGGCGCCTGCACCACCGGAGCCATCACGGATTTCATAGCTCTCCAGACGGACCGGATAACGCCATTCCAGGATTTCCGGATCGGTCAGGCGTGAATTGGTCATGTGGGTCTGCACCACGTCGGTACCGTTGAAACCCTTGCCGGCCCCCGAGCCACCGGAAATGGTTTCGTAATACTGGTAACGGCCGTTGCCGAAGGTGAAGTTGTTCATCGTGCCCGGTGCCGACGCCAGCACGCCAAGTGCGCCGTACAGGGCATTGGTGATGCAGCTGGAGGTTTCCACGTTGCCCGAGACCACGGCTGCGGGATAGCGCGGATTGAGCATGGAGCCTTCCGGGATGATGACGTTCAGGGGCTTCAGGCAACCGGCATTGAGCGGAATCTCGTCATCCACCAGCGTGCGGAAGACATACAGCACCGCGGCCATGCAGATGGCGCTGGGCGCGTTGAAGTTGTTGTTCAGCTGCGGCGAGGTGCCGGTGAAATCGATGTCGGCGGTACGCTGTTCGTGGTTCACGCGGATGGCGACCTTGATGACGGCGCCATTGTCCAGCGGATAGTCGTAGCTGCCGTCCTTCAACAGGGTGATGACGCGCCGCACCGCTTCTTCCGCATTGTTCTGGACGTGATCCATGTAGGCCTTCACCACGTCCAGGCCGAAGTGATCCACCATCTTCAGCAGTTCTTCCACACCCTTCTGGTTGGCCGCGATCTGGGCTTGCAGGTCGGCCAGGTTCTGGGCGATGTTGCGCGCCGGGTAGGGGCCGGAGCCGAGCAGGGCCACGGTTTCCTGTTCCAGGAAGCGGCCGCCGCGCACCAGCTGGAAGTTGTTGATGAGGATGCCTTCTTCTTCCACCACGGTGCTGTTGGCCGGCATGGAGCCGGGGGTGATGCCGCCGATATCGGAGTGGTGGCCGCGCGAGCCGACATAGAACAGGATCTCGCGGCCATCCTTGTCGAAGGCCGGCGTGATCACGGTGATGTCGGGCAGGTGGGTGCCGCCGTGGTAGGGGTCGTTGAGCATGAACACATCGCCCGGCCGCATCTTGCCGGCGTTCTCGCGGATGATGGTGCGGATGCTCTCGCCCATGGAACCCAGGTGTACCGGGATGTGCGGCGCATTGGCGATGAGGTTGCCCTGGGCATCGAAGAGGGCGCAGGAGAAGTCCAGGCGTTCCTTGATGTTGACCGAGAAGGCAGTGTTCTGCAGGCGCAGGCCCATCTGTTCGGCAATGCTCATGAAGAGATTGTTGAACACCTCCAGCATGACCGGGTCGGCGTCGGTGCCGATGGCCTTGCGTTGCGGGCGGGCCTGGTAGCGTTGCATCATCAGATGGTTCAGCGGCGTGACTTCGGCCAGCCAGCCGGGTTCGACGATGTTGGTCGCGTTCTTCTCGGCCACGATGGCCGGGCCGTGGACGATATCGCCGGGGCGCATGTCTTCGCGACGGTACAGGGCGGTGTCGTGCCACTGGCCGCCGGAGAACAGGCGCACCGTTTCGGTGACGGTCAACGGTCCCTGGCGCGGGGGCAGGTGTTCGGGCTTTTCTTCGCGGTCGGTGGAGATGCCGATGGCTTCCACCGAGATGGCCTCGACGATCATGGTCTTTTCCGGCATCAGGAAGGAATAGCGCTTCTTGTAGGCGGACTCGAACTGCTCGACCATGCCGGCCAGATCGCCGAAGTTGACCACGATCACCGAATCGGTGCCGTCATAGCGCAGGTGGGCGCGCTGGATGACGTTGATCTGCTGTGCTGCCACGCCCTGGGTGAGGAGGTCGTTCCTGGCCTCGTCGGAGAGCTTGCCGAGTTCGGCGTCGAGTTGGCCCAGCGACTGCGCGGACAGGGGCAGTTCCATGGCCTGTTCGCGCATGGCGGTCTGGTCGGCCAGACCCATGCCGTAGGCCGACAGCACGCCGGCGAAGGGGTGCGCGAAGACGCGTGTCATGCCCAGCGCATCGGCCACCAGGCAGGCGTGCTGGCCACCGGCGCCGCCGAAGGTGGTGAGGGTGTAGTCGGTGACGTCGTGACCGCGCTGCACCGAGATGAACTTGATGGCGTTGGCCATGTTGCCGACGGCGATCTCGATGAAGCCTTCGGCCACTTCTTCCGGCGTACGGCGATTGCCGGTCTGTTGATGGATCTGTTCAGCCAGTTCGCTGAACTTGGTAACCACGGCGTCGCGATCCAGGGCTTCGTCGGCAGCGGGGCCAAAGACCTTGGGGAAGTAGGCCGGCTGGATCTTGCCCAGCATGACGTTGCAGTCGGTGACCGCCAGCTGGCCGCCACGGCGATAGCTGGTCGGGCCGGGATTGGCGCCGGCACTGTCCGGGCCGACGCGATAACGGGTGCCGTCGAAATGCAGGATGGAGCCACCGCCGGCAGCCACGGTGTGGATGCTCATCATGGGGGCGCGCATGCGTACGCCGGCGACCTGGGTTTCGAACTCGCGCTCGAATTCACCGGCATAGTGCGACACGTCGGTAGAGGTGCCGCCCATGTCGAAGCCGATGATCTTGTTGAAGCCGGCCGTCTCGGCGGTACGCACCATGCCGACGATGCCGCCGGCCGGGCCGGAGAGGATGGAGTCCTTGCCCTGGAAGCGGTGGGCGTCGGTCAGGCCGCCGTTGCTCTGCATGAAGAGCAGGCGCACGCCATCCATCTCGCTGGCGACCTGGTCCACGTAGCGGCGCAGGATGGGGGAAAGGTAAGCATCGACCACGGTGGTGTCGCCGCGCGAGACCAGCTTCATCATCGGGCTCACCTCGTGGGAGACCGAGACCTGGGTGTAGCCCAGCTCGGTGGCGATGTCGGCCAGCTTCTTTTCGTGTTCGGTGAAGCGATAGCCGTGCATCAGCACGATGGCCACGGCGCGATAGCCCTCCTGGTGCAGCGCCGCCAGTTGCTGGCGCACCGAAGTGGTGTCCAGGGGCGTGATCACTTCGCCGTGGGCGCCCAGGCGCTCATCGACTTCCACGACTTTTTCAAACAGCAGTTCAGGCAGGACGATGTGGCGATCGAACAGGCGCGGGCGGTTCTGGTAGGCGATGCGCAAGGCATCGCGGAAGCCCCGGGTGATCAACAGCACGGTCGGATCACCCTTGCGTTCCAGCAGGGCATTGGTGGCGACGGTGGTGCCCATCTTCACCGCTTCGACTACCTGTGGCGAAATCGCCTCACCGGGTTTGAGCCCCAGCAGACGCTTGATGCCGGCCACGGCCGCATCCTTGTATTGCTCGGGATTTTCCGACAGCAGCTTGTGCGTCAACAGCGTGCCATCCGGCTTGCGCGCGACGATGTCGGTGAAGGTGCCACCGCGGTCGATCCAAAACTGCCAACGCTGCTCCCCCAACAAATTCTGACCTTGTTCCATGGACGCCCAACCTTTCTGAATTAACTTTATTAGTGCAGTTTATTGATGAATTATTGAGATAGTGCACTCAAAACGTGCGATTAAATGCTGCTTCCTGAGTCGGCCGATCCCTCGCCGAAAATCATGAACAGGCTTGAAACCCTTGCTGCGCCTGTGTTTCCTACCTTGTCCCCACTCGACTACAAATTCTGGCACGCGCTTTGCTAATAACACGACGAGGAAAATGTCGGTATTTAGTTTTTTATTTAAAAATAATTTATTGACATAATATCGATGAAAAATATAGGATTCAACAAAAAAAACAAGCAGAGACAAAAAATGGAAAAAGAAGCAAAGCAATAAGGACGTGGCATCAATGCACGTCGCCATTTGGGGAGTGACGCTTTGTTGACGGGGAGTCCTGTCAACCAGCACAGCGACATTCCCGCAGTCCGAATCCGTCAGTCGATAGTCAACAGTACGAAACGCATCACCTGGGCCGCGATGGCCGGGCTGTTCCGCCAGGGCAGCCATGTCGCGCAGGTTCCGAAGATGGCAGTAAGCCTTGCCGGTCCGCCGGGGAGGAGGGCGTCGTGCAAGCTTCTTCAGGGAAGAGCGTGCAATGTGCGCCGGTTATTTGGGGTAGCTCCCGCTAAAGGCTTCATGCGGTGGGGGATTTTGGGTGTCATTCAATACAACAAGGAGCGTCTCATCATGCTAGGTCTCATCTCCAACAGCGTCAAAGCGGTCCGCACGGCAGGGGTAGCGGTCTCGTTTTCCCTGGTCGCGTTTGCGGCACACGCGCAACAGCAAGAAATCAAGATCGGTGTCATCTATCCTCTGAGCGGTGCTGCCGCCTCTACCGGCGCCGAGATGAAGGACGCGCTGGAACTGGCTGCCGACATCATCAACAACGGCGCCAAGGGCGTACCCAACCTGCCGTTTTCGGCTGGTGGCGGCCTGCCCAACCTGAAGGGCGCCAAGATCAAGCTGGTGTTCGCCGACTCCCAGGGCAACCCGCAGGTCGGTGCTACCGAAGCCGAACGCCTGATCAGCCAGGAGAAGGTCGTGGCCCTGGTCGGCAGCTATTTCAGCAACGTCACCGCCACCACCAGCCAGGTGGCAGAACGCTACAAGGTGCCTTACCTGAACCCGGAATCGTCCTCGGCGTCGCTGACCCAGCGCGGCTTCAAGTGGTTCTTCCGCACCACCGCCCACGATGACCTGTTCGTGACCAACTTCTATGAGTTCTTCAAGGAGCTGGAAGCCAAGAAGGGCATCAAGGTCAACAAGCTCGGCGCCTTCAACGAGAACACCCTGTGGGGCAACGAGACCACCAAGCTGGAGACCAAGCTGTCCAAGGACCGTGGCTTCGACCTGGTCAAGACCGTGGTCTACCCGGCCAAGAGCACACAGCTGACCTCGGAAGTGCAGCAGCTCAAGGCAGCCGCACCGCAGGTGGTGCTGCAGTCGTCCTACCTGGGTGACGCCATCCTGTCGATGAAGACCTACAAGGAACTGGGCTTCAACCCCGACATGATCCTGGCCAACGACGCCGGCTTCATCGATACCGAGTTCATCAAGACCCTGGGCAAGGACGCCGACTACATCATCACCCGCGATGTCTGGTCGCTCGACCTGGCTGCCAAGAACCCGCTGATCAAGCAGGTCAACGATCTGTTCTACAACCGCTACAAGATCAACTTCACCGGCAACTCCTCGCGCACCTTCACGGGTCTCATGACCCTGGCCGATGCCATCAACCGCGCCGGTTCGACCGATGCCGAAGCCATCCGCAAGGCACTGGCCGAGACCAACATCCCGGGCGACAAGCTGATCATGCCGTGGAAGGGCATCAAGTTCGACGAGCACGGCCAGAACACCCTGAGCTCGGGCATCCTGCTGCAGATCATCAACGGCAAGTACTACACCGTGTGGCCGTTCGACATGGCCACCCGCGACGTGGTCTGGCCGATGCCGAAGTGGGATCAACGCAAGTAAGCAGGCGATAGCACTCATGGTGCCACGGGGCGGCAGGCCGGCGACGTAGGCCGGGCCGGCCTCCCCGCGGAAAAATCTTCATCGCAGGCGGCTGATAAGACGGTGCGTGAATAGTTCGTTGGAGGGAAAAATTATGTCTTGGGATATTTTGGCGCAGACCCTTGCGTCCGGTTTGCTGATCGGACTGATCTATGCGCTCGTTGCTATCGGCCTGACCCTGATCTTTGGCGTCATGGATATCGTCAACTTCTCGCATGGCGAATTCCTGATGTTCGGGATGTACTCCAGTTTCTGGTTGTTCGCCCTGTTCGCGCTCGACCCCATCTTCACCCTGCCGCTGACGGCATTGTTCCTCTTTGCGCTGGGTGCACTGCTCTACAAACTGGTGATCCGCAAGATCACCAATGCACCGATGGTGTCGCAGATCTTTACGACCTTTGGTCTGATGATCCTGTTCCGTGGTATCGCGCAATTCTTCTGGAAGGCCGACTTCCGCACCATCGAAAACTCAATGGTCAGCGGCCAGGTATCCATCGCCGGCATTCAGATCGGCACGCCCCAGCTGACCGCAGGCCTGGGCGCCATCATCGTCACCGGCGTGATCTATACCTTCCTCACCCGTACCCGTCTGGGTGCGGCCCTGGAGGCGACTGCCGCCGACAAGGAAGCCGCCCAGCTGATGGGCATCGATTCGCAGAAGATGTTTGCCCTGGCCTGGGGTATCGGCGCGGCCTGCGCGGGCGTGGCCGGCGTGCTGCTGTCGACCTTCTTCCCGATCTTCCCGGAAGTGGGCGCCAACTTCATCCTGATCGCCTTCGTGGTGGTCAACCTGGGTGGCTTCGGCAGCGTGGTCGGTGCCCTCATCGCCGGCGTGCTGGTAGGCCTGATCGAAGTGATGGGCGGTTTCCTCCTGGGACCGCAATACAAGATGCTGATCGTGCTGGCCTTGTTCCTGGGGATGCTGATGTTCCGTCCGCAGGGCCTGATGGGCAAAGCCTGAGTACGCCACCGATACAGTCAAGAAGGAAAATCCATGTCCAAGAATACCTCCGGCCTGATCATCACAGCGCCGCCGTCGGGCGCGCTGGCCAACAAGATGCGCATCGCCCTGGCGATCCTGCTGGTGGTGGCGGTGGCCCTGCCCACGTTCGTCACCTCTCCCACCCACCTCAACCTGGCGATCCTGATCCTGATGGCGGCCCAGATCGGCGTGTCCTGGAATATCGTCGGCGGCTATGCCGGCCAGGTCTCGCTGGGCCACGTGGCGTTCTACGGTATCGGCGCCTACACCTCGGCCATCATGTTCTCGATCTGGGGCATCAGTCCCTGGATCGCCATGCTGGCCGGCGGACTGATCGCCGCCGCCACCAGTCTGGTGATCGGCTGGTCCTGCTTCCGCCTCAAGGGCCACTACTTCGCGATGGCCACCATTGCGGTGGCCGAGATCATCCAGATCGTCTTCACCAACTGGGACTTCGCCGGCGCCGCCGTGGGCCTGACCATTCCCATGAGCGACGAGGGCTGGTCCAAGATGATCTTCAGCGGCAAGGAGCCCTATTACTACATCGCGCTGGGTCTGTTGCTGGTGACCTTGCTGGCCAATGTCTGGATCGAGCGCAGCTATCTGGGCTATTACTTCCGGGCCATCAAGGATGAACCGGATGCCGCCCGCAGCCTGGGGGTGAGCCTGTCCAAGTACAAGCAGATCGCCTTTGCCGTGAGCAGCTTCTTCACCGCCATGGGAGGCAGCCTGTATGCCCAGAAGGAACTCTATATCGATCCTGCATCGGTACTCGGTACCGGCATTTCGATCAAGATGGCGCTGGTCTCCATCCTGGGTGGTATCGGCACCCTGTTCGGCCCCATCGTCGGTGCCGGTCTGCTGACGGCCATCGAGGAAGGCACGCGTACCCTCTTCGGCGGCACCGGTCGTGGTACCGACCTGATCATCTACGCCGCGCTGATCATCGCCATCGCAGTCTATTACCCGAACGGCATCGTCGGTTACGTGCGGACCTATCTGGCCCGCCGCAAAGCCAACAAGCAACATCAGGAGGGCAGCAAATGAGCCTGCTTCGTGTCGAGAACGTCTACAAGAAATTCGGCGGCCTGACCGCCAACCAGGATATCTCCTTCAATGTCCAGGTCGGCGAGATCGTTGGCCTGATCGGGCCCAACGGCGCCGGCAAGACCACCATGTTCAATTGCATCGCCGGCTATTCGCCGCCGACCACCGGTGACATCTGGCTGGAAGACGTGAAGATCTCCGGCATGAACCCGGAGCAGTGCGCCCGCATCGGTATCGGCCGTACCTTCCAGGTGGCGCGCACCTTCACCAGCATGACCGCGCTGGAGAACGTGATGGTCGGCGCCTTCCTCAACGAGCATAGCGTCGCCAAGGTGCGGGACACGGCGCGTCAGCTGCTGGAGTTCGTCAACCTCGGACGTTTCGCTGACAAGCCGGCCGGCAGCATGACCATCAGCGAACAACGTCGCCTGGCAGTGGCCCGCGCCCTGGCGGTCAAGCCCAAGCTGCTGCTGATGGATGAAGTGATGGCCGGCCTCAATCCCACCGAGGTGAAGGAAACCGTGGAGGTGGTGCTGAAGATCCGCGACCGTGGCATCTCCTGCCTGATCGTGGAGCACGTGCTGGAAGGCATCATGCCCATCGCCAACCAGATCGTGGTGCTGGACTACGGCAAGAAGATCGCCGATGGAAGCCCCACCGAGGTTTCCAACGACCCGCACGTGATTGCCGCCTACCTGGGAGATGAATGATGTTGCAAGTAACCAATCTGCGCGCCAGCTATGACGGCGTGCTGGCCTTGTCCAAGGTCGACCTGGAAGTCAAAGCCGGCAGCATCGTGGCGCTGGTCGGTGGCAACGGCAACGGCAAGTCCACCACGCTGCGCGCCATCGCCGGGCTGAACAAGCCGGATGCCGGCCAGATCAGCTTCGAGCGCCAGGATATCGGCAAGATCCCTTCCTTCGACCGCGTCAAGCTGGGCCTGTCGCTGGTGCCGGAAGGGCGTCGCCTGTTCCCGCGCCTGACGGTGGAACGCAACCTGGAGCTGGGCGCGTACACCCGTACCGACAGCACCGAAGTGGCGGCCTCCCTGGACGAGATGTATGCCACCTTCCCCATCCTCAAGGAACGGCGCCATCAGCTGGCCGGCACCATGAGCGGCGGCGAACAGCAGATGCTGGCCATCGGTCGTGGCCTGATGGCCAAGCCAAGGCTGTTGCTGCTGGACGAGCCGTCCTGGGGCATCGCACCCAAGTTCGTGACCAAGGTGTTGGACACCATCCAGCAGATCAACGCCAAGGGCGTGTCCATCCTGCTGGTGGAGCAGAACCTGCACAAGGCGCTGGACATCGCCCACTACGGCTATGTGATCCAGACCGGGCGCATCGTCATGGAAGGCAGCGGCGACGAACTGCTGCACAACGAAGACATCAAGAAGGCCTATCTGGGCGGCCTGTGACATGCAGACCTATCCCATGCCCGAGAGGACAGCCGTGACAGACCGCCTGAACGAGTAGCCCATCGGGACCGATCCGGCGCCCCGTTCCCGGGACGCCGCTTCTCTCCACATCGCGAGCGACGGCTGTGGCCGTCATGAACCAAGGACTTTTATGTTGACGCATAAATCCCTGCTGGAAGCGTACGTCCATGCAAAAGACAAAGGCAGTCCCGGGCTGATCCACGACATCTTCGCGCCCAATGCCATGTTGACCATTGCCGTGTGCGATGACGGCATTTCGTTTCCGCCGCTGGTGGTGGGCAGCGAAGGGATCGCGCAGACGCTGGTGACCGATTTTGGTCGTCAGTTCTCGCAATGCCGCACCTATTACCTGGCCGACGTGCCAGCCGGTGCGAGTACCCAGATCGATCACCTGCCGTGGCTGGTCATCATGCGCGACAAGGTCCAGGCCAAGCTGCGCATCGGACGCGGCAGCTATCGCTGGTCATTCGTTCCGGAGGGTGAAGGCTGGCGTATCTCGGAAATGCATATCCGCATCGATCGCATGGATAGCCTGCCCGACCGGGCGGGCGGTCTGGTGACGACGCTGCAGTCCTTCCTGCCATACCCGTGGTTGCGGCTGGCCGCGCTGGACGAGGCGCTGGCGCCGCTGGCCCGCTGCAATCCGGCGCTTGGCTTCGTGACGGAATTCCTGTCCGAAAAATTTGAAAGGCCGGAGCAGGGCGTGTTCGCTCCGGCGTGAACGAGGACCCCGAAGAGGGTCGTGATAGCAGTGGTTTTGCAGTTCCCGTTCAAGCGCTGGAGGCAAAAAGGCCAATTGCTTCCGGTGTGCGGCGGGCTGGCGCGTATCGGCATGGAAGGGCGCGCACGATCATGCCGATACGCGATTTTTTGGAAATCATTTACGGGGAATCACAATGAAACAAAGGATTTTGGCTGCGTCGATCATGGCTGCGGCAGGTATCTACGCTCTGCCGGCATCGGCGCAATCGTCGGTGACCATCTACGGTCTGATCGATACCGGTTACGTCATCGAAACCGGTGGCGCTGCAGGCAAGGTGAACAAGCTGACCAGCGGCATCAGCGGCGGTTCGCGCATCGGCTTCAAGGGTACGGAAGATCTCGGCGGCGGCATGTCGGCGGTGTTCCTGCTGGAGTCGGGCTTCCAGAACGACACCGGTGCACTGGGCCAGGGCGGTCTGCTGTTCGGTCGCCAAAGCTATGTCGGCCTCAATGGCGGCATGGGTTCGGTGTTGGTGGGACGTCAGTACACGCCTCAATACATGACGCTGGCCATGGTCGATCCGTTCGGCACCGGTTATGCCGGTGATGCCGCCAACCTGATGCCCAACACCGGCAACAGCTCCAGCCGCATGGACAACACCGTCAAGTACATCTCGCCCAAGGTGGCCGGTTTCACCGGTGAACTGGCCTACGGCTTCGGCGAAACGGCCGGCTCCACCAAGGCCGCCAGCCAGATCGGCGCTGCCGTGCAGTACAGCAACGGTCCGCTCAATGTGCGCCTGGGCTTCCATGGTCGCAACAACGACACCACCACCGCCGAGACCAGCAGCGGACGCAGCACCTTGCTGGGCGCGGTGTACGACTTCGGCGTGCTCAAGCTGCACGGCGCCTATGGCATCAACAAGGGCGTCAACAGCTCGCCGCTGCGCAGCGCCGTCAATTCCTATGGCACCGGTCCCGTGTTCGCTTCCACCGACAGCGCCGACATGCTCATCGGCGTGACCGTACCGTTCGGCGTGCAGCACACCGTGCTGGCCTCGTACATCCACAAGAACGACAAGACCGCCCGCAACCAGGACGCCAACCAGGTCGCGCTGGGGTATCGCTACTCCATGTCCAAGCGCACCGACCTGTATGCGATGTATGCACACATCAGCAACAAGAATGGCGCACCCTACACCGTGGGTAGCTCCATCGAAACCGGCTCCGGTAACAGCGCCTGGAACTTTGGCATCCGCCATACGTTTTAACGGCTTTTTCCGGCGCATGCAGTCTTGAGGGGGAAAGGTAAGTAGTGCCCGTGTTTTCCGGGCAGGCAGTTTCTTACTGTGCGTGACGCCGGGCCTGATTGCCGACGGCTCCATGTCTTGAGGGGAGTCGTCGGCCAGGTGCGGAGGAGATGCAGGCTGACACCATCGTCGTTACCGCATTTCGACTTGCAAGGAGCATCCACATGAAGTTGAAGAATCTGAACATCGGACAACGCCTGAGCGCAGGTTTCGGCATTGTGATTTTCCTGATGCTGGCGCTGACGGCCATTGGCGTACTGCGCCTGAACCAGATCAACGGCAGCATCGCCATGATCGCCAAGGATTACTATCCGCGCACCGTGATGGCCAACTCGGTCAAGAGTGCGCTGGACGAGACGGCGCGCAGCATGCGCAACCTGCTCTTCATGAGCACGGTCGACGAGATCAAGGGCGAGCTCGACGCCATCGATCGGGCCGGCAAGACCATCGACAGCACGCTCAAGCAGTTTGCCGCCAATACCAGTTCGGAAGACGGGCTGCGCATGCTCAAGGCGGTCAATGCGGCGCGTGCGCAGTACACGCCGGTGCTGAACAATTTCATCGCCGCCGTCAAGGATGGACAGGTCGAGCAGGCGCGGGACCTGATCCTGCCCGAGATCGCCCCCTACCAGAGCGCCTATTTCAAGGCCCTCGACAATCTGATCGCCTACCAAGGCAGCCGCATGGAAGAGGGCGGGCGCGACGCCGAACAGGTGGCCACCTCGGCCAGCATGCTGATGATTGCCATGGCCAGCATTGCCACGCTGCTGGCCGCGCTGGTGGGCTATTCCGTCATGCGCGGCATCACACGCCCGCTCAATGCCGCCATCAATATTGCCGAGCGCGTGGCCGGTGGCGATCTGGCGGTCCAGGTCGAGGCCACCGGCTCGGACGAAACGGCCAAGCTGCTGGCGGCACTGGAACACATGCGCGACGGCCTGGTAGGCGCGGTGACGCAGGTACGCGAGGGGTCCGACGCCATTTCCGTGGCGGCGCGCGAGATCGCCGAAGGCAATGCCAACCTGTCGGCCCGTACCGAACTGCAGGCCAGCACGCTGGAAGAAACCGCCAGTTCCATGCTGGAGCTGACCAATGCCGTCAACCAGAATGCCGAGAACGCCCGCGAAGCCAATCATCTGGTGCTCAATGCGTCGCAGGTCGCCACGCAAGGGGGCGACGTGGTCACCCAGGTGGTCAGCACGATGAAGGAAATCAAGGAGAGCTCGCGCCAGATCGTCGACATCATCGGGGTGATCGATGGCATCGCCTTCCAGACCAATATCCTGGCGTTGAACGCCGCCGTGGAGGCAGCCCGCGCCGGTGAGCAGGGGCGCGGGTTTGCCGTGGTCGCCGCCGAAGTGCGCGCCCTGGCCCAGCGCAGCGCCGCTGCTGCCAAGGAGATCGCCGGGCTGATCCAGAGCTCGGTGAAGAAGGTCGATGCCGGTGGCGCGCTGGTGGATCAGGCCGGGCAGACCATGCAGGAGATCGTCTCCAGCGTGAAACACGTGGCCGACATCATGATCGAGATATCGGCCGCCAGCGACGAACAGAGCGAAGGCATCCGCCAGATCAACCAGGCGGTCGAGCAGATCGACGACATGACGCAGCAGAACTCGGCCCTGGTGGAACAGGCGGCCGCGGCTGCGCAGCAGATGCATGACCGCTCGCTGGCGCTGGGGCGCGCGGTATCGATCTTCAAGACACAGGGTGCGCAGGCAAGCCAGACGACGCACGAACCTGGCGCGGCGGACTGGGAATTGTCAGGCGAGCATGCCGAGGCGCCATTGGCATGGACGCCGGAAGGCAGGAAGTTGCTGGTGGAAAAGTGAACTGTAGATTCAACAGAGCCCAATCTGGCTCACCTTGCCGAGGAAATTGGGGTTTAAAATCGGGGTTTCTCGACTGACCGCCGGCGGCGGGAAAAATCGCTCGACGATATTTCCTGTGGCGGTCAGTGATCTTGTCTGCTTTCCAAAGACCTTTATGCCAACCGAAAAGAAAACCCCAAAAGCCAATTTCGCCCAGCCCAACACCCCAGGCAAGGTGCCGATCGTATCGTCACTGCATCTGGCTTCAGGAAGGAGCAAGGAGTTGAGCGAATTCGAGTTCGGCATGATCATCGCCAGCAATGCCTTCAACCGATGGATGATCCGCTGCATCTCGGCGGCCGGCATGAAGGACATGACGGCCACCGACGTCCTGGTATTGCACCATATCAACCACCGCGCACGCGAAAAGAAGCTGGCCGACATCGCCTTCATCCTCAATATCGAGGACACGCATGTGGTCAACTACTCGCTCAAGAAACTGCACGCCCTGGGCCTGGTGAGCACCGAGCGGCGCGGCAAGGAAGTGCTGTATTCGACCAACGAGGCCGGGCAGGATCTTTGCAAGCGGTACTACGAAATCAGGGAACAGCTGCTGGTCTCCAGCCTCACCGGCGACAACACCGAGAGCTACGAACTGGAAGAGCTGGCCCGGTTCCTGCGCGTGCTGTCTGGCTTGTATGAGCAGGCGGCGCGGTCGGCGACGTCGATGTAAGAACAACAGGGCGGCCGGCCGTCTGCGGGCCGGCGCCTTCTCGTAGCCCCCTTCCTGTATCGCCCAGACTCCCTCCTCAATCCATGCGGAAGCCCTCAAGGTGTCATGCTGCGGACCTGTCCGCGAGCAGTCATCCGGGCGCGCCTAGCCCCTGATACTCACTGCGTCGCTTCATGAAGCGGTGGTAGGACATTCGCAGGTGCAGGCGCATGACCTGGCGTGCCAGTTCGCCATCTTTTGCTTCCATTGCCAGGACCAGGTCCTGATGGTGATGCAGGCTTTGCTCCAGTTGTGCCGGTTCATAGAGGTGGAAGGAACGGACGATGATGGGCATGTCGATGATGGTCTCCAGCATCGCACGCAAGCGCGGCGAAGCGGAATAATCGAGGATGGTCCGGTGGAAGGTGCTGTTGGCCGCCTGGATCTTTTCGACTGAATGGGGGCCGCCATCGCGGATGGCAGAGGCCATCCTTTCATTGCTGTCCTTCAGGATCTTCAGCATTTCCTCGTCGCCACGCTCGGCAGCCAGGCTGGCTGCATAGGGCTCCAGCAACATGCGCAGCTGGAAGGTTTCTTCGATATCCCACTCGCTCCAGGCCGCCACGTGGATACCCTGGCCGGCGTCGGCAGTGGCCAGGCCCTCCTCGACAAGACGTCTCAGGGCGGTCCGCACAGGCGTACGGCTGACTCCCAATTCACGCGCAAGCGGTTCTTCCTTGAGCTGGGTGCCTGGCTTGTATCGTCCTCCGACAACACGCTGACGGAGTACTTCGTAGACCTTGTCCTTGCCGCGTTCCACCTTCGATGCTCCCGTTTCCATTGCCGATGGCGGATTCTATATGCGCCATCCCGACCTCGTCCAACAGGGCGGCGCATTCGGCTTGAATGTCCCAATATTGTTCTTTTTGTGGTTTTTTTAGGTCAGGCAAGAAACTGATTTGCCTTAATTGTACTTTTTTTGTATTCTTCGTAAAAATATTCAAACCGGAGACATCGATGCGCATTGCAATCGTCGGCATGGGCGAAGTTGGTCGCTGCTATGCCAAAGCCCTCTATGCAGCAGGACATGAACTGATCCTCTGCGAAGCCTTTCCTTCCCCGGCGGCCCGGGAGCTGGCCAGCCAATGGAGCCTGGAGCTACACCAGCAGCCAGGCGTTTGCTTCGAAAATGTACATTGGGTGTTTTCCTGCGTGACCGGGACACAGGCCCTGGCCGTGGTCGAACAGGTGGCAGCGTTCCTGGACGCGGGGACCGGATTTGCCGATCTGACCACCGCCAGCCCGGAGACCAAGAAGCAAGCCTTCGCCACCGCCCGTGCGGCCGGATTCGAATACGTGGATGTGGCCATCATGGGCGCCATTTCGCTCAACTGGGAAAAGACCCCACTGCTGGCGGCCGGGCGCAAGGCCGCCGATTTCAGGGAGGTGCTGCTCACCGCCAACGGCCGGGTGCAGGTCATCGAGGGCGCCAGTCCGGGCGCTGCGATTTCGCTGAAGATCCTGCGCAGCATTTTCACCAAAGGTATGGAAGCGCTGGCGGTCGAGCTGTTGATGAGCGCCGAGAAGCAGGGCGTACGCGAAGAGCTATATCACCAGTTGAAGGATATCGACGAGACCCCACTGCGCAGCTTCATCGACATGCTGGTGCGCACTCACGTGATCCATGCAAAACGCCGTGCCCATGAAGTCCACGATGCGCGCCGGGAACTCGACGGCCAGGGGCTGCCGTCGCTGGTGCTGCCGGGTGTGGAGGAGCGTTTCAATACCACCGCGGCGCTGCTGGAGCGACGTCCACTGGACGTGGACAACCCCGACGTCGGACAGGCTCTTACCTGGTTGCTCGCCGCTGGCGATGCAACCTGACTTCAACTTCCAACCCAGGACATATCCATCATGACCACCAAAGAACAGATTACCCAGTTACGTGAGCTCGGTTCGGCCACGGTCTACGAAGCACAGGGTGCCAAGGGCGCCCTGGACCACGGCATGAAACCAATCGATCCCACCTCTCGCCTGGCCGGTCCGGCCCTGACGGTGGATGCCCGCCCGGGCGACAACCTGGTGCTGCACTACGCGGTCCTGCAGGCCAAACCGGGCGACGTGCTGGTGGTCGATGCCAAGGCCTTCATGGAAGCCGGTCCGTGGGGTGACGTGCTGACCGTGCTGGCAATGAAGCGCGGCATCGCAGGGTTGGTGGTCAATGGCTGCGTACGCGATGCGAACACCATCATCGATCTGGGATTCCCGGTCTTCTGCCGCGGCCTGTCCATCAAGGGCACCGGCAAGCACCAGCCGGGCCGGGTCAACGTTCCGGTGGTCATTGGCGATGTCGTCATCCATCCCGGTGACATCATCGTGGGCGATCGCGACGGCCTGGCAGTGGTAGCAAAAGATGAAGTCGAAGCGACCATCGCCAGCAGCATCGCGCGCGAAGAAAAGGAAGAAAAGATGCGTCGCGCCATCGAGGACGGCGCCTCCACCGTCGAGCTCATGAAGTTGCAGGACATCCTCAAGAATTACGGTCTGGTGTAAGCCGCCGAAAGGGAGAGCCGGCGCAAGACCGGACTCCATCTTCCTGCCTGCCCCTGGCCTGTTGGCGCCGGGCGGCGCAGACGAAAAACAGAAAATGCTTCAATCGCTGAAGGAGACTTGAATGGAAGCGGTAGCCATGGAACGTACGAAGTCGAAGAGCCATTTCAGATGGGTCATCGGCGCACTGATTTTCATTGTGTACACGGTGGCTGCCGCCGACCGTGCCAACCTGGGCGTCGCCTTGCCGTTCCTGCGCAAGGAATTCGTGATGTCCAACACCGAAGCCGGTGCACTGGCCAGCATTTTCCTGTTCGCCTATAGCCTCGCGCAGCTGCCGTCCGGCCTGGCCTACACGCGCTTTGGCATTCCCCGCGTGTTTTCGCTCGCCATGTTGGCGACCTCCCTGTTCACCGGCTTGATCGGCACGGCCTCATCGCTGCTGATGCTGAAGATCTACCGCTTCGGCTTGGGATTGGCGGAAGGCCCGCTGCCCATCGGTATCACCTCGACCATCAACAACTGGTTTCCGGCGCGCGAAAAAGGCACCATGACGGGGATCTTCCTGGCTGCCGCCAAGTTCGGCCCGGTGCTGGTGCCGCCGGTCTGTGCGGTCATCATCCATTACTGGGGCTGGCGCTATATCTTCTATATCTTCGCGCTGCCCGGCATCGTCCTGTCGGTGGTGTGGCTGCTGGTGGTGAAGAACCGGCCCTCGGAAAGCCGTCATGTGTCCGAGGAAGAGCTACAGCACATCAATGATGATCGGGCCGCCAGCGGTACCGCCCAGGCCCCGAGCAGCAAGCGCGATTTCGCCCTGCTGGATCGCCTGATCCGCACCAGCAAGGTCGCCACGGTCGACACGACCAAGGGCATCTTCCGTTCATGGAACATCATGGGTGCGGCGCTGGGCTATTTCTTCATGACCGCGATCGTGAACGTTCTGCTCGCCTGGATTCCGACCTACCTGATCAGCGTCAAGGGCTACTCCGTCACCAACATGGGCATGGTCGCTGCCGCCCCCTGGGTGGGCGCGGTGATCGGCAATCTTCTGGGCGGCATGATGACCGATCGCCTGCTCGACAAGCGTCGCAAGCCGGCCATGCTGATTTCGGCTTTTTCCACCACCATCATGATGGTCATCCTCATCAACTCGCCGGCCGATCCCTTCCTGTATGGCGCGCTGCTGCTGCTGACGGGGATCCTGCTCAACATCGGCTATTCCACGTACATGGTCTATCCGATGGGCATGACCTCCCGCAAGGTCTATCCGATGGCCAGTGCGATGGTCAATACACTCGGGCAACTGGGGGGGGCCTGTGCGCCGCTGATCGCCGGTCTCTTGCTGGACAACTACAGCTGGAGCTTTGTCTGGGTGTTTCTGGCGGTGTGCTCGGTGCTGTGCTTCATCACCATCCTGACCATTCGTGAGCCGGCGCACGCTTGAACGGTCCTGTTCGGCGCTGTCTCTCGCTTCTGGGTGGAGGACGGCGCCCGGGATGGAATCGGTGACGCGCAAGCCACGCAGCCTTGCGTATTGCCGCTGTTGCCCACCCAACGGCCTGTAGCACAGACAGCTACTTTTCAAGCTTATGCGCGCCGCGAGTCCTGTCAAAGCACTCCAAAGAGCCACCCCTTGGTCTCTGTGCAGGGATACCGGTGTTCTTTGCCTTCACCCTGTTCTGGGTGGGTCTGGCCATACGTCTGGTCGCGCCATCGTATAAGCGCAACGTCGCGAGGGTGTCGCTGTACCGTCTTGCGGGGCTGGTGGATCCGCCTGGTAGCGCTGGCGCTGTTCAATGCGCGCTCTCATATCGCGCAAGTTGCCGACCAGGCGCGCGACTTCACTATCGATACATCGCAATCAACACATCAGGCTGAGCAAGCGTGTTGCCAAACTGCTGGATAGCCGTCGGGCGTGGATATCAAGTCTGATGTCGTCCGGTGTAACCGAGTAGCCCTTCCTTGAGGGCCAGGTAAAGCGTGGGTCCAAGGGCCGCCGCGATCTCTGCTTCCGTCTCTTCTACCGCCTGGTGGAACTGTTCCAACCACAACATGCCTTGCGGCGTAAAGCGCACGATCTTGGCCCGGCCGTCGCTGGGATCGGGTTCGCGCATGACGATGCCCAGCTTCTCCAACTGTAGTACCAGTTCTCCCAGGGACTGCTTGGTGATGGAGGCGCGCTTGGCGATCTCGGTGGCGCGGGTGCCTTGGACGTCGAGGTTGCGTGTAACGCTGATGTGGCTCAGGGTGAATTGCCCATGGCCGGCCGCGACCATCTTGGCCAGCACACTCTCTTCAAAACGCTGCACGGCCTGGTTGAGCAGGCGGCCGAGGTTTGTTGCACGCCAGGCATCATTGCTGGCGGGAACTGCCGGCCTGGCCGGCTTTCGGGTCTTCTTGGGTGTCACATCCATGCGTCTGGCCGCCGGGTGGGCGTGGTGTCAATGAGGCAGATTACGCGAAGTATACCGGCACCTTCGGTTTTCCCTTGCTTTTACAAAATCCAGCTTGACGAATATAGTAAGGCATCCTTACTATAAGTCCGCCTATAACAAGAGACAAAGGAAAGCAGATGAAGGCGGTAGACGTAATGATTTGCGGCGGAGGGCCGTGCGGCCTCATGCTGGCCAACGAACTGGGAAGACGCGGTGTGAGTGTGCTGCTCGCCGATGAAAAGGACAGCACGGCATTCAACCCGCAGGCCAATGCCACCCAGGCACGGACGATGGAACATTTCCGGCGGCTGGGTTTTGCCGATGAGATCCGTGCCCAGGGGCTACCGGCGGATTTCCCCACCGACATTGCCTATTTCACGCGCTATGCCGGGCATGAACTGGCGCGCTTTCGGCTACCGTCGGCACAGCAGGCAAAGACCCGGGCACGCGAGTTGCGGGGCTCGTGGAGTGCGGCGGAGCTGCCGCACCGGGTGTCGCAAAAGTATGTCGAAGCCGAGCTGCGCCGCCAGGCTGAACGGCTTGATGGCGTAGACGTGCGCTATGCGCATCGGATACTGAATTTCACCGAGCATTCAGACCACGTCATCACGACCGTCGAGCATCGCCATACCGGTGAACGCTTTGAGGTCCGCAGCCATTACCTGATGGGCGCCGACGGTCCCCGCAGTGCGGTGCGAGAGCGGCTGGGATTGAGTTACACGGGCGAAACCGGCGTGCAGCGCGATTTCATGGGCGGCCGCATGTTCGCTGTCTACCTACGCTGTCCGACTTTCTACGAACAGATGCCACATGCGCCAGCATGGATGAATGTCACCTTCAACGGTGACCGGCGTGCCTTCATGGCTGCTGTCGACGGCAAGGGAGAGTTTGCTTTCCATACGCAGCTGCGGCCTCATGAGAAGGAAGACGCCATCACGGAGGCGGATGCGCGCGGACTGTTCTGCGCGGCGGTAGGACGTGACTTGCCGGTGGAGATACTGTCTAAGGGCGGCTGGACTGCAGGGCATTCGCTGGTCGCTGATCATTTCCGGCGTGGACGTGTATTCCTTGGCGGCGATGCGGTGCATCTGTTCACCCCCACCGGCGGTCTGGGCTACAACACCGCTGTCGAGGACGCGGTCAATCTCGGCTGGAAGCTGGCGGCCGTACTGCACGGCCAGGCCAGTCCGGCGTTGCTGGACACCTATGAGGCCGAACGCCGACCGTTGGCGCTGCGCAATACCAGCTACGCGCGCAAGTTCGCCGACTCGTTGGGGCTGTTCACCCCCGTAGCCGAACTGGAGCAGGACAGCGCAGAGGGCGCCGCCGCGCGTGCCGCAGCAGGCCTCTACCTGAAACAACATGGTCGAGCCGAATTCAATATCCCCGGTATCACCTTCGGTGGTCGCTACGATGGATCTCCGGCGATCATCGCCGATGGCAGCCCGGCTCCTGCGGATGCGGCCAATACCTATACGCCGACGGCCAGCCCTGGCGGACGCCCCCCGCATTTCTGGCTGCAGGACGGCAGTTCACTGTATGACCACTTTGGTTTCGGTTGGACCTTGCTGTGCCTGGGCCAGCCGGATGCCGACACCACACCGTTCAGCCATGCCATGCAGCGCTATCGCGGCAGCCTGACGGTGCTGCACCTCGATGACCCCGAGGTCATCGCCGGCTATGAGGTACCGCTGGTCCTGATCCGCCCGGATCAGATCGTCGCCTGGCGCGGCAGCCTTGCCGATTGCAGTGATGCCGAACGCATCATTGATCGGCTGCTGTGCCATGTGCTGCCAGGCTGACGTCCGGCCAATCCCATAAGTGATAACGACAAGGAGACACCCACGATGAGTTCCACCGCTTCCTTCACTGTACGTGATGCTGTATTTGACTTCCTGCGTCAGGTCGGCATCGACAAGATATTCGGTAATCCTGGTTCGACCGAGTTGCCCCTGCTTCGCGACTTCCCTTCCGACTTCCGTTATGTACTCGGCTTGCACGAGGCGGTCGTGATCGGTATGGCGGACGGTTATGCACAGGCCACCGGTAAGGCCAGCTTCGTCAACCTGCATTCGGCCGCTGGTGTCGGCAATGCGATGGGCAACCTCTTCACCGCCTTCAAGAACCGCACGCCCATGATCGTCACCGCCGGTCAGCAAGCCCGCTCCATCCTGCCGTTCGATCCCTATCTGGGCTCGCGTGACGCGGCCGAACTACCCAAGCCCTATGTGAAGTGGAGCATCGAACCGGCTCGCGCCGAAGACGTGCCACTGGCCCTGGTGCGCGCTTATCATGTGGCCATGCAAGAGCCACGCGGCCCGGTGTTCGTGTCGATCCCGGTGGATGACTGGGATCGTTCCACCACACCGCTGCAGCCCCTGCAAGTATTGACCCAGGTACGTCCCGCGCCGGACTCCATCGAACCGCTGGCTGCGGCGCTGGCGCAGTGCCGGCGGCCTGCCTTCGTGGTCGGTGCTGCCATCGATCAGGCCAATGCCTGGGATGAGATCGTCGCGTTGGCCGAACGTCACCGGGCGCGTGTGTTTGTCGCGCCGATGTCGGCACGCTGCAGCTTCCCTGAAAACCATGCCTTGTTCGCGGGCTTTCTGCCGCCGATGCGCGAGCGCATCGTACAAGCGCTGGGCGGACACGATCTGGTCTTCGTGGTCGGCGCGCCTGCCTTCACCTACCATGTCGAGGGCAGCGGTCCGCATCTCCCACCTGACGCTACATTGTGCCAACTGGTCGACGACATCTCGGTCGCCGCGTCAGCACCAGCGGGTATCTCTGTGCTGGGCAACATCAAGTTGGGTCTGGCCGATCTGCTGGCGCGTACGGACGATCTGCAGCGGCCGACGCCCGCACCTCGCGCGCCGGTGCCGCATGCCGAGCCATCGCCCCTGATGACGGCTGCCTTCGTCCTGCAGACATTGTCCGAGGTGCGCGATGCCAGCCACATCGTGGTGGAAGAGTCACCCAGCTCACGTCGCACCATGCAGCACTATCTGCCGTTCACGCAGCCGCACACCTTCTTTACGATGGCCAGCGGCGGCCTGGGCTATGGCATGCCCGCCGCCGTTGGCGTGGCCTTGGCCGATCCTGCGCGCAAGGTCATCGGCCTCATCGGCGATGGCTCCAGCATGTATTCGATCCAGTCCTTGTGGAGCGCCAGCCAATTGGGTTTGCCGGTGACCTTCATCATCCTCAACAATCGGCGATATGAAGCGCTATGCGATTTCGCACTTCACTTCGGCTTCGGCAAGGACGAGGCGGTGCAAGGGACGCAACTGCCTGACATCGATTTCGTCGCCCTCGCCGGTTCCATGGGCTGCCCTGCCACGCGCGTCGAGGACGCCGCTACGCTGGCGGATACCCTGCGCCGTGCATTGGCCGAGAACCGGCCGAACCTGGTCGAGATCGTGGTGGCCTGATCCTGCTCATTCGCCATAAAAGGAGATTCATGACATGAACCAGACTCAACTGTTTATCGACGGCGCCCGTGTACCATCCACCGCCGGCGCCAGCTTTGAGCGCCGCAATCCTCTCGACAACGCCGTTGCCACTGAGGCAGCCGCAGCCACTACCGAGGATGCGCTCGCTGCCGTCCACAGTGCGGCACGCGCCTTCCCGGCCTGGTCCCAGACCGGCCCCGGCGTCCGCCGCAACATGCTTGATAGCGCGGCTCGTGCACTGCATGACAAGTCCGATGCCCTGGTTGCGGCGATGATGGCCGAGACCGGCGCCTCCGAAGTCTGGGCACGTTTCAATGTGCACCTGGGTGTGGAAACCCTGCGCGAAGCCGCAGCCATGACCACCCAGATAGCGGGTGAAGTCATCCCGTCCGATATTCCTGGCTCGTTGGCATTGGGTGTGCGCCAGGCCGCCGGCGTGGTGCTGGGCATCGCACCATGGAATGCACCAGTGATTCTGGGGGTGCGCGCCGTGGCCACGCCACTGGCCTGTGGCAATACGGTGATCTTCAAAGGATCGGAGATCTGCCCGGCCACCCATGGGCTCATTGTGGAGGCCTTCGCCGATGCGGGCCTGCCGCCAGGCGTACTGAATTACCTGAGCAATGCGCCGCAAGATGCGCCGGCCATCGTCGACGCCATCATCGCCGCACCGGCTGTACGCCGCGTCAACTTCACCGGATCGACTCAGGTTGGCAAACTGATTGCCCGGCGCTGCGCAGAATACCTGACGCCGGCCGTACTTGAACTGGGCGGCAAGGCACCGCTGCTGGTGCTGCATGATGCCGATCTTGATGCCGCCGTCGATGGCGCTGCATTCGGCGCGTTCATCAACTCAGGTCAAGTCTGCATGTCGACCGAGCGCATCATCGTTGATGCTCGTATCGCCGACGACTTCGTTGCGCGCCTGCGTCTCAAGGCGATGGCGCTGCCCGTGGGAGACCCGCGGCGTGGGTCCGTGGTGCTGGGTTCGGTGTGCGATATGGCTACGGTGCAGCGCTGTAATGCATTGATCGAGGATGCACTCGTCAAGGGGGCGACCCTGGTATGCGGTGGGCGCGCCGATACCACGCTGATGTCGGCTACCCTGCTTGACCATGTGACGCCGGAGATGCACATCTTCCATGAGGAGTCGTTCGGACCTGTCAAGCCGATCATCCGCGCCAATGATGACGAACACGCGATTGCGCTGGCCAATGATAACCAGTACGGATTGTCGTCCGCCATCTTCAGTCGCGATGCTGCCAGGGCGATGCAATTGGCGCGTCGCATCGAATCGGGCATCTGTCACATCAACGGCCCCACCGTGCATGACGAAGCACAGATGCCCTTTGGTGGCGTCAAGGGCAGTGGCATCGGCCGTTTCGGTGGCAAGGCCGGGATTGCTGAATTCACCGATCTGCGCTGGATCACCCTGCAAACAACTCCCAGGCACTACCCCTTCTAGTCGTTCCCACACCGCACTCAAAACAAGCGGAAAAAAGCCGCACATGAGGAGACACGCATGACCAGCCCCACCACGACCATCGACATCGGCAAGGTGCTCGACGATGGTCCCTTCACTCGCTTTCAGAAACTCATCGTGCTGCTGACGGCACTGGCCGTCATCTTCGATGGCTGCGATACCCAGCTGATCGGCTTTGCCATGCCCATCCTTATCAAGGAATGGGGACTTACCCGCGCCGCCTTTGCCCCGGTCGTAGCAGCCGGTCTGGTCGGCATGGCCATCGGCGCCGCCACGGCAGGACTGATGGCGGACCGATTCGGGCGTCGCCGGGCAGTCATCGTTAGTGTCGTGGTGTTTTCTGTCGCCACGGCCGCAATCAGTATGGCACCGGACACCACGACCATCATGCTGCTGCGCTTCATCGCGGGCCTAGGCATAGGCGGCGCAGTGCCAACTGCATCGACCCTCACGGCGGAGTTTTCTCCAGCACGTTTTCGCACCCTGGCCATCACCATCACTATCCTCTCCATTCCCTTGGGCGGGATGGTGGCTGGCTTGCTGGCAAGTTTCGTGTTGCCGATGTTTGGATGGCGTGCACTGTTCCTGGTCGGAGGCGTGCTACCGATGGGGCTGGTCGTGGTGATGATCATGGCCTTGCCGGAGTCGCCGCGCTTCCTGTCGCGACGTCCCGCGCGCTGGCCCGAACTGAAAGTCCTGCTGGCGCGCATGTCCCGTCCGCTCTCTGCAGAGGCTGGTGATGTCCAGTTCGTCGACCGTCGCGAACAGAATGCGGAACAGCACGCGGGATTCTCGGCCTTATTCAAAGGTGGCCTTGCACTCGATACCATTGCGATCTGGTGCGCCTTCTTTATGTGCCTGCTGTCGGTATACACCGCATTCAGTTGGCTGCCGACGATGCTGAGTAGCGAAGGCTTTTCGATCACCAGCGCCGGTTTCGGATTGACGCTCTACAACATGGGAGGGGCGCTGGGTGCGCTGCTCTGTGCCCTGATGATCACCCGCTTCGGATCACGTGTGCCGTTGCTGCTCTGCTGCCTGGGTGCGACGCTGAGTGTATTGTTGCTGACAAGGCTGAACCTGAGCAGCAACGTCGCCGCGACCATGAGTGGTCTGTTCGCACACGGTATGTTCGTCAACGCCGTGCAGGTGACCATGGTTGCCTTGTGTGCCCATGTATACCCAACCAGCGTGCGTGCCACAGGCACTGCCTCGGCATTTTCATTCGGCCGCCTGGGCTCCATTTTGAGCGCGTTCGCCGGCGCATCAGTGATCACCAGCGGTGGCGCGTTTTCCTACCTGGTGTTGCTGGCTGGCGCGATGACGTTGGTGTTGTTGGCGCTGGCGGTTGTGCGACGACATATACCCGCAATCACTGGCTGAAAAGTTCAGGCGATGCACTAAGTGCGCGACTACTCGAAGGTGGACAGTGGCGGTTATCGTGCTCCAATAGCGGAAAGACCACCATACTGGTGGTCTTTCCATGGGAGCTGATCCGCCTTTGACTACGCTATCAGCCCACTATCAGGGTGCTCGGCGGATGTTAGGGCTCAGCCGACTTTATTGTGAAAATAGGGCGGTAATTTTCATTCCACCGTCATCTTCACCAACTCGTCTCCCGCTCCGCCGTCGACGAAATCTTATGGATCGCCAGATCGGCGCCTTCGAATTCCTGTTCAGGATCAAGGCGGATGCCGACCGTCTTCTTCAGCAGGCCGTACACGATCCATCCGCCCAGCGCCGCAATGGCGATGCCCATCACGCTGCCCACCAGTTGCGACATGAACGACACGCCACCGCGTCCCCCCAGCGCCTGCAAGCCGAAGATGCCAGCCGCCAGGCCGCCCCACAGGCCGCATAGCCCATGCAGGGGCCAGACACCCAGCACGTCGTCGATCTTCCATTTGTTCTGGGTGCGGGTGAACATCCACACGAAGATGGCGCCGGCCATGCCGCCGGTGACCAGCGCGCCCAGGGGGTGCATCAGGTCGGAGCCGGCACATACCGCGACCAGGCCGGCCAGCGGGCCGTTGTAGGCGAAGCCGGGGTCGTTGCGGCCCATCAGCAGTGCGACCAGGGTGCCACCGGCCATGGCCATGAGGGAGTTCATCGCGACCAGGCCGTTCATCTTGTCCAGGGTCTGCGCGCTCATCACGTTGAAGCCGAACCAGCCCACCGTCAGGATCCATGCGCCCAGTGCCAGGAAGGGGATGTTGGAGGGGGGATGGGCGGCGACCGCGCCTTCCTTGCTGTAGCGGCCGCGGCGCGCACCCAGCAGCAGCACGGCGGGCAAGGCGATCCAGCCGCCGACGGCGTGGACCACGATGGAACCGGCGAAGTCGTGGAATTCGGCGCCGAAGGTGGCCGCCAGCCAGGCCTGTACGCCGAAGTGCTGGTTCCAGGCGATGCCCTCGAAGAAGGGATAGACCAGGCCGACCAGTACGGCTGTTGCCAGCAGCTGCGGGTTGAATTTGGAGCGCTCGGCGATGCCGCCCGAGATGATGGCTGGAATGGCGGCGGCGAAGGTCAGCAGGAAGAAGAACTTCACCAGCTCGAAGCCACTGCGCTCGGCCAGGGTTTCGGCACCGGCAAAGAAGCTCACGCCATAGGCGACGTAGTAGCCGATGAAGAAATAGACAATGGTCGAGACCGCGAAGTCGGCCAGGATCTTCACCAGGGCATTGACCTGGTTCTTCTTGCGCACCGTCCCCAGTTCCAGGAACGCGAAGCCGGCATGCATGGCCAGGATCATGATCGCCCCCAGCAGGATGAAGAGGGCGTCTGCGCCGTTTTTGTGATCGTCCACCAGAAAATCTCCCAAAAATTGTGCAAGGAAAGAGTCGAAAGCCCGGACTGATGCAATTTTCGTTCCATTTTGGTGATTATTTTGCAGTGGCTTGATTCAAAAGGACTTTTCAGGTGCGTCAGGTGCTTGTCAGCTTGTGATGCGCACGAAAATTGTGCGATGTGGGCGGGCGGTACGGTGGTGCGGTTTGTTTTGGTGCGAGAGCAGGGCGGCTCGAATTTTTTTGAAAATCACGTCATTTAGCCGTTTTGGGGGATCCGGTCAGCATTGGTCATCGTGCTTTCATGGAACGGTCATACGCGATTGCTAAATTGCAACTCCCTTCTTTTTTCCTCACCCTCAGGAGTTGCCATGCCAGACCAGAATTCGCCAGCCGAACCCAGCCGTCGCCGCTTCCTGCGCGACAGCGCCGTCACTGCCGCCGCCGCCGGCAGCGTGGCCGTGATCGCCAGCCCCGCCAGCCTGGCTGCCGCGCCGGCCATCGTCACCGCCGAGCGTCTGCGCCCGCAGTTCCCGGGCGGGATCATGAGCGGCGACGTTACCCGCGACAGCGCCATCGTCTGGGCGCGCGCCGACCGCAATGCGCGCATGCTGGTGGAGTATTCCACCAGCGAGAACTTCGCCGATGCGGTGCGCATCGCCGGCCCCACCGCGCTGGCGCGGGACGACTACACCGCCCGCGTGGACCTGCGGGTTTTGCCGGCAGGGCAGCGGGTGTATTACCGCGTGCGTTTCCAGGACCTGGTGCATGAGTCGGCCCTGAGCGAGCCGCTGACCGGCAGCCTGGTGGTGCCGGCCGCGGCGCGCGGGCAGGCACGCGACATCACCTTCGCCTTCTCGGGGGACGAAGCCGGCCAGGGCTGGGGCATCAATGAGCAATGGGGTGGCTACCGGGTGTACGAGAGCATGCGCCGCTTCCGTCCTGACTTCTTCATCCATTCGGGCGACCAGATCTATGCGGACGGTCCGATCCAGGCCGAGGTGAAGCTGGACGATGGCAGCCTGTGGCGCAATGTGGTGACCGAGGCCAAGTCCAAGGTGGCGCAGACGCTGGACGACTATCGCGGCAACTTCGCCTACAACATGCTGGATGCCAGCAAGCGCCGCTTCGCCGCCGAGGTGCCGTTCCTGGTGCAGTGGGACGACCACGAGGTGCGCAACAACTGGTATCCGGGCCAGGTGATCGGCGCCCAGGAAAAGCGCTACGACGAGCGCAACATCGATGTGCTGGCGGCCCGTGCGCGCCAGGCCATGTTCGAACACAATCCCTTCCGCATCGACCAGGCCGATCCTTTCCGCATCTATCGCGCCTTCAATCACGGACCGCTGCTGGAGGTGTTCATGCTGGACGAGCGCAGCTATCGCGGTCGCAATTCGCCCAATCGCCAGCGCGGCGGTCACGATGCCGAGTTTCTCGGGCCGGAGCAGATGCGCTGGATCAAGCAGGCGCTGCTGCGCTCACGCTCGACCTGGAAGCTGATCGCCAGCGACATGCCCTTGTCCATCGTGGTGCCGGACCTCAATGTCGATGTGTCGCCCGGCACCTTCGAGGCCTGGGCCAATGCCGACAATGGCAAGCCGTCGGGGCGTGAACTGGAGGTGGCGGAGCTGCTGCGCTTCATCAAGCAGCACGACATCAAGAACGTGGTGTGGGTGACGGCCGATGTGCACTATGCCTCGGCCACCCACTATGCGCCCGAACGCGCGCAGTTCACCGATTTCAAGCCTTTCTGGGAATTCGTCGGGGGGCCGATCAACGCCGGTACCTTCGGCCCGGGCGAGATCGATCGCACCTTCGGTCCGGATGTGCGTTTCGTGAGCATTCCGGCGGACATGAAGCAGAACCGCTCCCCGGCGGAGCTGCTGCAGTTCTTCGGTATCGGCAAGATCGATGCGAAATCGGAGACGCTCACCGTGACGCTGCACAATACCGACGGCAAGGAAATCTACAAGGTTGAACTGCCGCCCGAGGCCTGATGTTCAATGCCTGATGCGGCCTTGAGCTGAAGGCCGGACCGGTTTCAGCCCGGTCCGGCCAGCTTGCGCGAGATGGTGGCGCAGGCTTGCAGCAGCGGCGCCACATAGGCCTGCTGTGGATCGGGCAGGCGCCGGAACAGCGGGATGCTCACGCTCACGCAGGCCACCGGCAAGCCATCGGCGCCGACGATGGCGGCACCGTAGCAGAAGATCTGGGCTTCGTTCTCTTCACGGTCTTCGGCATAGCCGCGGGCGCGGGTCTGTTCCAGGTCTTGGCGCAGAGCCGACAGATCGGTGTGGGTATGCTCGGTGAAGGGCTCCATCTGCAGCGTGCGCATCAGGTTTTCGCGGCGCGATTCTTCCAGGCCGGCCAGATAGGCCTTGCCCACCGAACTCGAATAGAGCGTCACGCGGGTGCCGATGCGCGAGGCCATGCGCACGGCTTGCGGGCTTTCCAGTTTCTCGATGTAGACCATGCTGACGTCGCTGGGGACGGCCAGGTGGATGGTCTCGCGGGTGATGTCGCGCAGCTGGCGCAGCGGTTCGATGGCGGTGGTGCGGATATCGCTGCGGTCCCAGGCGCGGCTGGCCAGGTTGATCAGGCGCGGTCCCACCTCGAACTGTTTGCTGCGTGGGTTTTCCACCACCATGCCCTCTGCCATCAGGGCGGCCAGGATGCGATAGACGGTGGGGCGCGGATAGCCAGAGAGCGCCGCCAGCTGCGCGATGTTCAGCGGCGCGTCCTGGTCGGCGATCAATTGCAGCACGGCGACGAACTTGGAGAAGGCGGCGGTGCCGGCAATCTTGTTCGGATCGTCGGGATGTTTGTCGTGGTCTGGCATGGGCGCAGGCTTAAGGAGACAGGAGCAGAATCGGGAGCGGGAGCGGGAGCGGGCAGATTATAGCGGAGCCTGGTAGCGTCCCAGCGCAAAAAAGCCCGCGCCGCCTGGAGCAGCGGACGCGGGAAAAGGCATGCATGGCATGGGGGGATCAGGCAATCAGATAGCCGCCGTCGACCGGGATGATGGTGCCGGTCATGAAGGAGGCGGCGGGTGAGCAGAGGAAGGCCACGACATTGCCGATGTCTTCCGGGCGGCCCCAGCGGTTCAAGGGAGTGCGCGCCAGGATAGGGCCGGCGCGGGTCGGGTCGTCCTGCAGGGCCTGGGTGAGCGGGGTGGCGATCCAGCCCGGCGCCACCGCATTGACGCGGATGCCGTCGGCCGCATAGGCAATGGCCAGTGACTTGGTCAGCTGCGCTACGCCGCCCTTGCTGGCGCTATAGCCGGGGACCAGGCCACCACCGAAGAAGCTGAGCATGGAGGCGGTGTTGACGATGCAGCCGCCGGACTGTCGCAGCAATTCACGGGAAGCCGCGCACACGCGCATGGTGCCGGTGAGGTTGACGGCGATCACCTGTTCGAAGACTTCGGTCTCCAGTTCCGCGCCGCGCTTGATGATGCCGGCGCAGTTGACCACGATGTCCAGTTGCTTGAGGCCGGCCAGGGCAGCGCGTACGCTCTCTTCGCTGGCCACGTTCATTTCCACCAGGGTGATGTCGGTGCCGGTGAATTCCTCGTGGGCGAAGGGCGGCAATCCGGCTGCAACGACGCGGGCGCCGAGTGCTGCCAGCTGGCGTGCGACGGCGCCGCCTATGCCCTGGGTGCCGCCGGTGACGAGGGCGGTCTTGCCCTGCAGAAGATCGGGAATGAAGCTCATGGTGTTCCTTGTGGATAGCGAGGGTGGCAGGGGACTGGCTGGATGCCGCTACCCGCGGGCGGCGGCATCGGGTCAGGCGACTGCGTAGAACGGGATCAGGCGTGCGATTCGATGGGTTTGTCGACCACGAACATGTACACCAGCGCTGCTGCAAAGGCCACCGCCGCACTGATCAGCAGGGCGTTGACGAAGGAGTGGGTCTGGTCCACCACCACCCCGGTGATGACCGGCGCCAGCGAGCCACCGAGGTAGCCGCCGAAGTTCTGCATGCTGCCCAGCGAAGCCACCAGACGGCGCGGGATGGCTACCGACACCAGTGCCCAGGCACCGCCCGAGGCCATGTTCACGAAGGCCATGGCCAGCGAGATATAGACGATCGCCAGGGTGGTGCTGGGGGTGTAGGCGGCCGGGATGGTGAATGCGCCGGCGCCGATCAGGCCGGCACAGATCGGCCACTTGCGGCTGCGGATGGCGGGCATGCCGCGCTTCATCAGGCCATCGGCGATATAGCCGGAGGACAGCATGCCGAGGGTGCCGAAGATGTAGGGGATGACCACCACCCAGCCGGTACGTGCGATGGACAGGTGACGCTCATGCTCCAGATAGGCCGGCAGCCAGGTCAGGTACAGCCAGACCATGTAGATCACGCCCATGAAGCCAAACAGCATGCCCCAGGTGGTGCGGTACTTGAAGAGGCTCTTCCACTCGTTCCAGGTCAGCTTGGCGTTGGCATTGGGATCGGTGTCGTGGTCGTCGGCCAGGTACAGCACCTCGGACGGGGTCAGTTCGATTTCGTTGCGATTGCGGTAGAACAGATACCAGCCCACCGACACCGCGATGCCCAGTACGCCCATGATGACGAACATCATGCGCCAGCCGAAGGACAGCATCAGGATGGTGAGGATGGGCGGCGCCAGGGCGGGGCCGATGGTGGAGGAGGCCACGAAGATGCCGGTCGGTCCACCGCGTTCGCGCATGGCGAACCACTCCGAGACCACCTTGGCCCCGGCCGGGAATTGCGGTGCCTCGCCCAGGCCCAGGAACACGCGGGCCACCAGGAATTGCTGCAGGGTGTTGACGAAGCCGCCGGCCAGTTGCGCCAGCGACCAGACGAACATGCCGGCGCCCAGCATCACGCGCGCGCCGAACTTGTCCAGCATGGCGCCGATGGGCAATTGCGAGAAGGCGTAGGCCAGCGAGAAGGCCGACAGCAGCAGGCCCATCTGCGAGGCGCTCAGGTTCAGTTCCTGGCTCACCGAATGATTGGCGATGGACAGGGTGCTGCGGTCAAGATAGTTGACGATGCCTGCCAGCATCAGGAAGGTCAGTGCGACGACCTGTATGCGTTTGAGTCGGGGGCTCTTTTCCTTTTGGACTTCCATGGGTTACGTCTCCAGAGTGAATGAGTTGATGCCATTGGCGTGCTTCCTGCCGGCGCCGTCTGCTGCGGCGCTCTGTGTCGGTGACATGGCGAAAGCGTCATGCGAGGACGCGGTCTTGAGGACGTTGTGGATGCCGTCCCTGCTACTGCTCCGGCACGGCCGGGGTGATGTCTGCATCGCCCCTGGCCGTGATCCTCGCTTGCCCGGATGATTCTGCGGTTCTGCCTTCCTGCTCTGCTCAGTAGGTGGCGCGGCCACCGGAGAGGTCGAATACGGCACCTGTATTGAAGCTGCACGAGCCCGAGCACAGCCAGGCGCACAGTTCGGCCACTTCTTCCACGCTGCCGAGGCGGTGCATGGGGCTCTTGGCGATCATGGTCTGGACGTGGGCCGGCGACATCTGTTCCAGCAGCGCCGTCTTGACCGCCGCCGGGGCGATGGCATTGACCAGGATGCCGGTCTCGGCCAGTTCCTTGCCGAGCGACTTGGTCAGCGCCAGCACGCCGGCCTTGGCGGCGCTGTAGGCTGACGCATTGGGCGTGCCTTCCTTGCCGGCCAGCGAGGCGATGTTGACGATGCGCCCGCGTCCGGCCGCACGCATGGCCGGGACCACGCTGCGGCAGGCGTGGAAGACCCCCAGCAGGTTGACTTGCACGATGCGATGCCATTCGGCCACGTCGTATTCGTCCAGCGGCACGGTGGGGCCGGCATAACCGGCATTGTTGATCAGGAAGTCGATGCGGCCGGTCTCCACCAGCAACTGATGGACCGCATCCTCGACCGAGCCTGCATCGGTGATGTCCACCTGTTGCTGTCGGTAGGGGGAGCTGGCAGCCTGGTGCAGGTCCCACACCACCACGCGTGCGCCGGCCTCGGCCAGGCGCGCCGCGATGGCCGCGCCGATACCGCCATGGCCGCCGGTGACCACGGCCACGCAGTCAGGGAAATCGTAGTTCGCAGTGTCGTAATGCATGCGCTCCGCCCTCAGCGCACGAAGCGGTCGACGTAGTCGCTGCCCAGCCCGACTGCTTCGTAATGCTTGCGGCACATATCGAGCTTGGTGAAGACATCTTCATAGCCTTCGAACTTGCCCCAGGGGTCGCAGTAGAACATCACGCCGGTGATGTGGAAGTAGGTGATCATTTCTTCCACGTCTTCCGGTACGTAGAGGGTATGGGTCTCGCCGGGCGGTTCGAAGACATAGCTACCTTGTTCGGCGATCCAGTCATGCTCCAGGTAGCGCCATTTCCCCTTGAGCACCATGCCGTGGACGGGCGCGGGATGGCGGTGGCGTGAGAGCACGCCGGACTTGCGCACGCGCAGCAGATTGGTCCAGTAGCCCTGCGAGACATTGAGGCAGAGCGGGCGGAACCAGACGTTGTCGGCCTGCGGTACCCAGACGCGCTCGTCCTCGGGGACAGCGGGGTTGACCACGATTTCCAGCGGGGCTTCCTTGGGGTTGGGGAATTGATAGGGCTGCATCTTCGCGTCAGCGGGCATGAGTGTGCTCATGAGGTCTCCAGGCGGGATATTTGTCTTTTATTGTCCATGATATGAACAATGCGTCTGCAATATGGTCACTTTGAATGATCAGAAAGTGAAAGTCAACAGCGTAGTGGCCCGATCCCGTTTCCACAAAAGCGAGTCGCCATCCTTGATATCGATCAAGCGTCAGGCAGGCAAAGGCAGGCCGAGGCACGCAACACGAGCGCAAGGGGCTGGCCTGGAATGATGAAATTTATGCGCCGATGACGTTCAAGCCATCGGGCGGGAGCGCTGCTGCAGGGGATGGGAAGGTGAGGCCGGGTGCCAGCGGGTGCGTGGCGCTGTCAGTGGTCCCAATGGACCTGGGCGAATGCCTCGGCGAGGAAGTCCAGCATCGCCCTGACCTTGGCTGGCAGGTGGGCGCGGCTGGGATAGACGGCGTAGATGCCCAGCGAAGGCGTGCCGTAGTCGGCGAGGATGGGGACCAGCTGGCCGCTGCGCAGATACTGGTCGATCATGAAAGTGGGCTGGCGCGTGATGCCCACGCCGCCCAGCGCCGCCTGCACGCAGCTGTCACCGTTGTTGGCGTGCATGCGCGAATTCACGCGCACGCTGACCGGTCCTTCCGGGCCACTGAACTGCCATTCATCCTTGCCCTGGTTGTAGCTGTAGCTGATGACCTGGTGCCGCGCCAGGTCGTGCGGATGGGGGGGCGTGCCGTGTTTTTCCAGATAGGCGGGCGAGGCGCATACCGGCAGGCTGGTGCTGGTGAGCTTGCGGTGGATCAGGGTGGAATCGGCCAGCCGGGCGATGCGGATGGCCAGGTCGTAGCCTTCATCGATGATGTCGACGATGCGGTCCGACAAGGTGATGTCCAGCTCCACCTCCGGGTAACGCTCCAGGAACATCGGCCAGAGTGGCGCCAGGTGCAGCACGCCGAAGGTGACCGGGGCGTTGATGCGCAGCAGGCCGGCCGGTCGGGCGGCGCCGGCCGAGAGCAGGTCGTCGGCGGCTTCCAGGTCGGCCACGATCTGCTTGCAGCGTTCGAGGTAGAGACCGCCGGCCTCGGTGAGCGAGAGCCGGCGCGTGGTCCGTTGCATGAGGCGGGAGCCCAGGCGGGCTTCCAGTTCCAGTACGGTGCGCGAGACGGCCGCCTTGGAGATGCCCAGCGCATCGGCGGCCTTGACGAAACTGCCCAGCTCGGCCACGGCAATGAAGCATTCGATTTCACGCAGTTTGTTCAACCCGTCTATCCCCCAGATGGCGCCGCGCCGGCGCCGTCAGGGAGACGGGGGCTCAGGCGGCAGCCGGTAGTTGTGCCAGCAGGCTGGAGGCCGTGCCGAAGGCGAAGGCGTCCATGCGCAGGCTATGATACGTCGAACCGCTGTCCAGGTGAACCAGCCGGGTCCAGTCATCGGCCGCGCCCATGGCGAAGAACAGGCTCAGCAGGTGTTCGTCGCTGGGATGGGTGCGCACCGCGTGCGGGGCCGTGGTCCGGTAACCGAAGAGCGCCTCGAGGTCACCGGCCTGCATGCGCTCCAGGAACCATTGCAGGAATTCCAGCGTATGCGGCGCGTCGCCCGCATCGGCATCATTGCGACGCAGTTCGCGCAGATTGTGCGTGAAGCTGCCCGAGCCGACCAGCAGGATGCCTTCGCGGGCCAGCGGTGCCAGCAACTGCCCGACCTGGAAGTGATAGGCCGGCGGTTGCTGCGATTGCAGCGACAGCTGGATCACCGGCACATCAGCCTGTGGATAAAGATAACGCAGCGGTACCCAGGCACCGTGGTCCAGCCCCCAGCCGTCATCCGTATTGGCCGGCAGGCCGCCATCGCGCAGCCGCTGGGCCACATGTTCGGCCAGTGCGGGCGCGCCTGGTGCGGGGTAGTCCAGTGCATAGAGCGCCTGCGGGAAACCGCCGAAATCGTGGATCACGCGCGGCCTGGCCTGGTTGCCCACGCGCGGGGTGAAGGTCTCCCAGTGTGGCGACATCATCACGATGCCACGCGGGCGCGGCAGGGCGGCGCCGATGCCGGCCAGCAGCGGACCGGTACGGCCGGGTTCCACGGCCAGCATGGGCGAGCCGTGCGAGACGAACAGCGAGGGCAGGTGGAGGGTATCGGACATGATGGTTTCCTTGAGTCGCCTGTGGAAAACTTGATTTCCCGCATGCAAGAACTGAACTAAGAGATATCGACGATCAAACTGAATCTAGATGAATTTTGCCGGGCGCGTGGCCCGGCTGGATGATTTCGGCAAACAGGGCGATCAACTGCGCTCTTCACGCTTGAGGGCAAAGGCGCCGTCGCCCAGCAGGAACACGGCGACCAGGCCGACGATCCACAGCGCCAGGTATTCCCAGCCACCCTTGGGGTTGGTGAAGAAGAATCCTGCCTTGCCGTGGACCAGCACGATGGCGCCCAGCAGGTCGGCCGCCAGGGGCAGTGCCAGCCAACGACCGTAGTAGCCCAGCACCAGCGCAATGCCGCCCACCACTTCCAGCGCCATCACGGGATAGGCGAACCAGCCGGGTACACCCAGCGAGGCAAAGAAGCCCACGGTGCCAGCCGGGGTGAAGACGAAGATTTTCAGTCCGGCGTGGACCAGGAAGAAGATGCCCATGGTGACGCGCAGCAGGAAGGCGGCGTAGTCGGCGCGGGTATTGACGGTGACGGTGCTCATGATGATCCCGGGAAGTGTGGAGTGGATGAAGGCAGGCCAGCTATCCTGCGCGCTCTCTGGCGGGCGTGATGGAGATGGGCCATGTCCACACTGTAGGGAAGAATGCGGGCCGGATAAACCGCCTGCGGCGGGATGGATTGTCTTGGTGCGGTTGACAATCCGGTCCCGCCTGTCCTGCTTCAGTCCTCGCTGTCGCGGGAATGCGGCTTGGCCTCTTCGCGGCGGTTGTAGCCGGCCACCATGTCGAAGCGGAACAGGCGGCATTCCAGGGCGCCGTTGAAGAACGGGGTCTTGCGCGATTCCTTCAGGCGCATCAGCTTGGGCAGGCCGAGGTCGGCCGAGAACAGGAACACGCTCCAGCCGGCAAAGCGCTGCTTCAGGGTGCTGGAGAAGGCGCTGAAGAATTGCGTGAACAGTTCTTCGGTCGGCAGGGCGCGATCACCACGCACGCCGATCCGTTCGCCGTAGGGCGGGTTGGAGAGGATGATGCCGACCAGCGGCTGGCCATCGGCATCCAGCGGTGGCTTGATCTCCTGCGCCTCGATCTGCTTGAGCGGTACCTCGAAATGCACGCCGGCACGCAGCAGGTTCTTGCGGGTCAGTTCCACCATGTCACCGGAAATGTCGCTGCCGAAGAGCGTCGGCGTGGTCGGTATCGGGTTGGGTTTGAAGTCACCCTTGATGGCGAACCAGGCATCGGCGTCGAAGTTGCTGAACTTCTCGAAGGCAAAGCGGCGACGCGCGCCGGGCGGCACGCCGGCAATCATCTGGGCGGCTTCGGCCAGGATGGTGCCGGAGCCGCACATGGGATCGAACAGCGGCACGCCCGGCTTCCAGCCGGAGGTGCGCAAGAGACCTGCCGCCAGGTTCTCGCGCAGCGGGGCGTCACCGGTCTCTTCGCGCCAGCCGCGCTTGAACAGCGCTTCGCCGGAGGTATCCAGGTAGACCGTGAAGTTGTGGGCATCGACGAAGCCGGCGATGCGCATGTCGGGCGTGCGGGTATTGACCGAGGGACGCAGCTTGAACTGGTCGAGGAAGCGGTCGCAGATGGCATCCTTGATCTTGAGCGTGCTGAATTCCAGGCTGCGCAGCGGCGACTTCACGGCGGTGAGGTCCACGCGGATGGTGTGCGAGACCTTGAACCAGTCTTCCCAGGCCTGGGCCAGGGTGAGGTCGTAGATGTCGTTTTCGTTCTTGTAGGAACCGTGACCCATGCGCAGCAGCACGCGGCTGGCGATGCGCGAATGCAGGTTCATCTGGTAGGCCGCCAGCAGCGTGCCGGAGCAATGCACGCCACCCGGGACCTGGTTGTGCACCTTGAGATTGGCGGCGGGGCCGGCATGGGCGGCGATCTCGTTGAGTTCTTCTGCCAGTGCCACTTCCAGGCCACGCGGGCAGGGGCAGAAGTAAGAGTATTGGGTGTCTTGGGGTTGCATGGGAGTACCTTTTATCCGTTGAAAAACAGGGCTTCAAAAATCAGAACGCCGGGCTGCGCTTCTGTTCATTGCGCAGCCCGGCGTCATTGTACGCTGGCCGCTCAGCCTTTCGCGAAGGCGCGCTCGACGAAATCGAGGCGGTCCTGGCCCCAGTAGCCTTCGCCTTCGTAGACGAACCAGGGGGCGCCGAACACGCTGGCGGCATTGGCTTCATCGGTGAAACGGTCGAACTCGGCCTGCACGCTGGCGGTCTCGGCCGATTTCAGCAGGGCCGCACCATCGTGCTCCTGGGCGTTGGCAATGGCGACCAGGGTATCGGTGTCGGCGATGTTCTTCTGCTCCTCCCAGACGGCGCGCATGATGGCCCCGGTCAGGCGCAGCGACGCGGCGGTGCCGTGCGCGAGCTGGGTGGCAATGATCAGGCGGGCGGCGGTATCGCTGTTGACCGGGAAATAGGTCGGTTGCAGGATCATCGGCTTACCCAGGAATTCGCTCCAGCGCGCCAGTTCCTTGAGGCGATAGGCCTGGCGCTGCGGGGCGCGCTTGGCCAGCGGCAGACCACCGGAGACGCCGAAGATCTTCGACAGGTCGAAGGGTTTGGGAAGGATCTGCACCTGGTATTTCTCGGCGAGGGCGACGAAACGTTCGTGCCCCAGATAGGCGAACGGAGAATGCGGGGCGAAAAAGTATTCACAGACTTTGCTCATGACCGGCTCCGGAAGGGATGATGGTGTGTGGTGAGAGGTACGTGGCTTGGGGATATCAGAACGGCTTGACGACGACCAGGATCACGATGGCCAGCATCAGCAGCACCGGAACTTCATTGAACCAGCGGAACCAGACGTGGCTGCGGGTATTCTTGCCGTGCTCGAACTTCTTGAGCAGGGCGCCGCAGGCGTGGTGGTAGCCGATCACCAGCACCACCAGGAACAGCTTGGCATGCAGCCAGCCGTTGCCCGGGCCCTTCCAGAATTGCCAGGTGATGGCCAGCAGCCATGCGCCCAGCACCAGCGCCACCAGCGCGGTCATGCCGGTGAAGCGGTACAGCCGGCGCGCCATGCCCAGCAGGCGTTCGCGGGAGACCAGGTCGGTCTCCTGCGCCAGGTTCACGAAGATGCGCGGCAGATAGAACAGGCCGGCGAACCAGGAGGCGATGAAGACGATGTGCAGGGCTTTGATCCAGAGCATGACGGTCCTTGGCGTTGGCGTTCGGGTTGACGTGATCGGTTACTGGCGTACCTGGCCCTGGCCCAGCACCACATACTTCAGCGAGGTCAGGCCTTCCAGGCCCACCGGGCCGCGCGCGTGCAGCTTGTCGTTGGAGATGCCGATCTCGGCACCCAGGCCGTATTCGAAACCATCGGCAAAGCGGGTCGAGGCGTTGACCATGACCGAGGCCGAATCCACTTCGCGCAGGAAGCGCATGGCGCGGGTGTAGTCCTCGGTGATGATGCTGTCGGTGTGCTGGGAGGAATGGCGGTTGATGTGATCGATGGCCTCATCCATGTCGGCCACCACCTTCACGGCCAGGATCGGGGCCAGGTATTCGGTGTCCCAGTCTTCAGCCGTGGCCGGCTTCAGGAAGGGGTAGTCGGCCAGGATATCGGCCGCCTCAGGGTCGCAGCGCAGTTCCACTTCCTTGACACGATACAGTTCGGCCAGCGGGGGCAGCACGGCTGCGGCGATGTTGCGCGACACCAGCAGGGTCTCCATGGTGTTGCAGGTGCCGTAGCGATGGCATTTGGCGTTGAAGGCCACGTCCAGCGCCTTGCGGGTGTCGGCCTTGTCGTCGATGTAGACGTGGCAGATGCCGTCGAGGTGCTTGATCATGGGGACCTTGGCTTCCTTGATCAGGCGTTCGATCAGGCCCTTGCCGCCACGCGGCACGATGACGTCCACGTATTCCTGCAGGGTGATGAGCACACCGACGGCGGCGCGGTCGGTGGTCTCGACCACCTGCACCGCATCTTCGGGCAGGCCGGCACCGGCCAGGCCTTCTTTCACCAGCCTGGCCAGCGCCTGGTTGCAATGGATGGCTTCGGAACCACCGCGCAGGATGGTGGCATTGCCGCTCTTGATGCACAGTCCGGCGGCGTCCACGGTGACGTTGGGACGGGCCTCGTAGATGATGCCGATCACGCCCAGGGGCACACGCATCTGGCCGACCTGGATGCCGGTGGGGCGGTATTTCATGTTGCTGATCTCGCCGATCGGGTCGGGCAGCGAGGCGATCTGCTCCAGGCCTTCGGCCATGGTGGCGATGGCCTTGTCGGACAGCGTCAGGCGGTCCAGCATGGCCTCGGCCAGACCATTGGCGCGGGCCGCATCCAGGTCCAGCGCATTGGCGGCGCGCAGCGCGTCCGCATCGCGACGGATGGCGGCGGCGATCAGCAGCAGCGCCTGGTTCTTGGCGGCGGTATCGGCACGCGCCATGGCACGCGAGGCGGCACGGGCCTGCTGGCCGATGCGGTTCATGTAGAGTTCGATGTTTTCCATTCTGGTTCCTCCGCAGCGCGATGGGCGCGGCCGTGTTGGTATGTCTGTGTTGCGCGATCTAGATGGGCCTGCCGGCGGCTCAGCGCCCGCGGGCCAGTTTCAGTCCCAGTTGCAGCAGGGCGTCCCACGGGTCGCCGGCAAAGGTGCGGGCGCGCAGGCCCTTGACCATGCGGTCCACCAGGGCGGCTTCCTGCAGGGCCTGTTCCAGCGCGGCCAGGCTGATGCGGCGCAGGGCCGGTTCCATCAGTCGTTCGCGCGGACCCCAGATGCGGTATTCCTTGAGCAGCGCGCCTACCGGCTTGCCCTGGGCCATGCCGGACTTGAGCTTGAGGAGCGTACGGATTTCCTCGGTCACGGCCCACAGGACCAGCGGCAGGGCCTCGCCTTCACCCTTGAGGCCGTCCATCATGCGGGTGAGACGGGCGATGTCGCCGGAGAGCATGGCTTCGTTGAGTTTGAAGACATCGTAGCGTGCCACATTGAGCACGGCGTCCTGCACCTGTTCGAAACCGAGCTTGCCGGGCGGATAGAGCAGGGCCAGCTTCTGGATTTCCTGGTGCGCGGCCAGCAGGTTGCCTTCCACGCGGTCGGCGATGAAGTCCAGGCAGGGACGGTCAGCGCTCTGCTGCTGGGCAGCCAGGCGGTTGCCGATCCAGCCCGGCAACTGGGCGCGTTCCACCAGCGGGATGTCGATGTACACCGCCGCCTGCTGCAGGGCGCCGACCCAGGCCGCCTTCTGCGTGGCCCAGTCCAGCTTGGGCAGGCTGATGATGGTGAGGTTGTCGGGCGAGAGATTGGCGGCGTAATCCTGCAGGGCCTGGCCGCCATCCTTGCCGGGCTTGCCGGTGGGGATGCGCAGTTCGATCAGCTTCTTGTCGCCGAACAGCGATTGCGACTGGTTGGCCGCCAGCAGTTCGCCCCACTTGAAGCTGCGTTCCACCACCAGCACTTCGCGCTCGGTATAGCCATTGGCGCGGGCGCTGCGGCGGATCTTGTCGGCCGCTTCCAGTGCCAGCAGGTGCTCGTCGCTGGCGATCACATAGAGTGGCGCCAGCGATTTGCCGAGATGGGCGTCCAGGGAGTCGTGGCGCAATTGCATGATTGTGCGTGGCCGGATCAGGAATCCGACTGCGCCTTCTCGGTGCTGATGGCCGACTTCGAGGCCGCCAGGCGACGCAGGATCTGCTGCACCAGGTCGGACTGCATGTCGCGGTAGAGCAGTGCTTCCTCGGCCTGCTTGGCCAGTTCCTGGTTCTCGTCATAGGTGATGACGCGACGCAGGGTGATGGCCGTGGGCGGAATCACCACCACACCCTTGGGGTCGGTGACGGAGAAGGTGAAGCGCTGGAACAGCGCATATTCACGCACGCGGCCGTTGGTGTTCAAGGTCAGCACCTGGCGGTCGCGGGAGTCGGCCAACACCTTCAGGTTGGCTTCGGCATCCTTGGCGTCGGCAACCACCTTGGCGCCACTGGCCTCGATGTTGCGCTTGAGTTCCACGCCGACGGCGGAGTTGGGCGCAAAGCCGAGGTAGATGGTCTTGAAGGGCAGATCGGCCGCGCCGCGCATGTGGAAGCCGCAGGCCGTGAGCATCACGGCAGCGAGGGCCATCAGCAGCCATTGCGAGAAACGCTTGATTTGGACTTGAGCGTGCATGGAGTTCCGTCAGTTGGGTTGGGCCGGATCAGGCGACGATGTTGACCAGCTTGCCGGGCACCACGATCACCTTCTTGGGGGCGCCGGTGAGGAATTTCTTCACATCCTCGTTGGCCAGGGCAGCGGCTTCGATGGCGGCCTTGTCGGCATCCTTGGGAACCGTCACCTCGCCACGCAGCTTGCCATTGACCTGCACCACCAGCTTGAGCTCGCTCTGTTCCAGGGCGGCAGCATCCACCTGCGGCCAGTCGGCGTCGAGGATGTCGCCCTGGGCGGCGGCGTAGCCCAGTTGCTGCCACAGCACGTGGGTGATGTGCGGCGCCACCGGATTGAGCACGCGCAGGAAGATCGAGAAGCACTCCGCCAGGACCGCGTCGCCGGCCGCGCCGGCGGCCGGCTTGGCGGCTTCCAGCGTGTTGAGCATCTTCATGCAGGCCGAGACCACGGTGTTGTACTGGATGCGCTTGAAGTCGTTGTCGGCCTGTTGCAGCACCTTGTGGACTTCACGGCGCAGGGTCTTCAGGCCATCGTCGAGTTGGGTCGCGTCGATGGCAGCGATGGCGCCGGCTGCGGTGATGCGCGCGGCATTGTTGTAGCCGAAGGCCCACACGCGGCGCAGGAAGCGGTTGGCGCCTTCCACGCCGGCACCCGACCATTCCAGCGTCTGTTCCGGGGGCGAGGCGAACATGGTGAACAGACGGGCCGTATCGGCGCCGTACTGGTCGATCTGGGCTTGCGGGTCGATGCCGTTGTTCTTGGACTTGGACATCTTCTCGGTGCCGCCGATTTCCACAGGCTGGCCGTCGGTCTTGAGGATCGCCGAGACCGGGCGGCCCTTGTCGTCGAAGGTCAGTTCCACATCGGCCGGGTTGATCCAGATCTTCTTGCCCGAGGCTTCTTCGCGATAGTAGGTCTCGTTGAGGACCATGCCCTGCGTCAACAGGTTGGTGAAGGGCTCGTCGAACTTGACCAGGCCGAAGTCGCGCATGACTTTGGTCCAGAAGCGCGCGTACAGCAGGTGCAGCACGGCGTGCTCGATGCCGCCGATGTACTGATCCATGGGCATCCAGTAATCATTGCGGGAATCGACCATGGCGTCGTTGCTGCCCGGCGAGGTATAGCGCATGTAGTACCAGGACGAGTCCACGAAGGTGTCCATGGTGTCGGTTTCGCGACGGGCCGGCTTGCCGCACTTGGGGCAGTCGACCTTGAGGAATTGCTCATGCTTGTTCAGGGGATTGCCGCTGCCGTCCGGTACGCAGTCTTCCGGCAGCACCACCGGCAGGTCCTTTTCAGGCACCGGCACGTCGCCGCAATCCGGGCAGTGGATGATGGGGATGGGCGTACCCCAGTAGCGCTGGCGCGAGATGCCCCAGTCGCGCAGGCGGAAGGTGACCTTCTTTTCGCCCAGGCCCTGTGCAGCCAGGTCGGCTGCCACCGCATCGACGGCCGCCTGGTAGCCCAGGCCATCGTACTTGCCGGAGGCGATGGTCTTGCCGGCTTCCTTGTCGCCGTACCATTCTTCCCAGGCGTCGGTGGAGTAGGTCTTGCCTTCCACGCCGATGACCTGCCTGATCGGCAGGTCGTACTTGCGGGCGAAGGCGAAGTCGCGCTCGTCGTGCGCCGGCACGCCCATCACGGCGCCATCGCCGTAGGTGATGAGCACGTAGTTGCCGACCCAGACCTCGACCTTGTCGCCGGTCAGCGGGTGGGTGACGTACAGGCCGGTGGGCATGCCCTTCTTTTCCATCGTCGCCATGTCGGCTTCGATGACGCTGCCTTGCTTGCATTCGGCGATGAAGGTCTGCAGGGCCGGGTTGTTCTCGGCGGCCAGGGTGGCCAGCGGATGTTCCGGGGCCACTGCGCAGAAGGTCACGCCCATGATGGTGTCGGCGCGGGTGGTGAAGACGAACAGCTTGCCGTCGTTGATCAGCTGGCCGCTGGCGTCCTTGATCTCATGCGGGAAGGCGAAGCGCACGCCGGTGGACTTGCCGATCCAGTTGGCCTGCATCAGGCGCACGCGCTCGGGCCAGCCGGGCAGCTTGGTCTCGACGTGTTCCAGCAGCTCGTCGGCGTAGTCGGTGATGCGGGCGTAGTACATCGGGATTTCACGCTTTTCGATCACCGCACCCGAGCGCCAGCCGCGGCCGTCGATGACCTGCTCGTTGGCCAGCACGGTCTGGTCGATCGGGTCCCAGTTCACGGTGCCGGTCTTCTTGTAGATGATGCCCTTCTCCAGCATCTTCAGGAACATCCACTGGTTCCACTTGTAATACTCGGGACGGCAGGCGGTCATCTCGCGCGACCAGTCGATGGCCAGGCCCATGGACTGCATCTGCGACTTCATGTAGTCGATATTGGAATAGGTCCACTGCGCCGGTGGCACGCCATTGGCCATGGCGGCGTTCTCGGCGGGCATGCCGAAGGCGTCCCATCCCATTGGCATCAGGACGTTGTAGCCGTTCATGCGCAGGTAGCGATACATCACATCGTTGATGGTGTAGTTGCGCACGTGGCCCATGTGCAGCTTGCCGGAGGGGTAGGGCAGCATCGAGCAGGCGTAGAACTTCTTCTTGTCGCGGCCTTGCTTGTCACGGGCGTTTTCGACGGTCTTGTAGGCGTCGATGGCGTTCCAGTGCTGCTGCGCGGATTGTTCGACTTCGGCTGGGCTGTATTTATCTTGCATGACGGGCTGATACGGATGGGATTCGGTTGGGAAGGGAATGCGATTCGAAACCCTGCATTATACCGGCTCGCCACCCCGTCGACGCAGTCTGCGCCCCTCAGGCCAGGGGCAGGCCTGGATGGGGGTTTTCCGACGGGAAACAAAAAAAGCCCGCCCCCCTGGAAAAAGCCGGAGGCGGGCAAAGATCCCTGTGCCAGAGCAGGGCGGCAACAGGGACCGCAGCTACGTGCATCCGGCCGGTCAGGGGGGACGGATCGGCTGGATTCGCGCGGCTGTAGGCGGTGTTGTTGATCGAGCAGACGTATGAAACCATCTTCACGTCGGGCGATGTCGATTCTCGAATTTGTTCTCATCAAATATCGAAAAATTGCGAAAAAGCTATTTTTTTACGATAGAGCCGATGAATTTGGCGCCCCTGGTTGGGGCCGCCCCCCGGGCGTCCCGGCGTCCCGGCGCCCCGGCCGCCTGCGGCATACCGCATGCTGGTCGCGCATGGTCATGAGGTCGTAACAATCGGACGGCATCATGAAATCGTTTTCATTCGCCCCCTGGTGCCGCCGTGCGTCCTTCCATCAAACAAGTTGCCCATCTGGCCGGTGTGTCCATCGCCACGGTGTCCCGCCTGCTCAACAAGCCTGGTTCGGTGAGCGCGGAAACGGCCGAGAAGATCCATCGCAGCATCGCCGAACTGGGTTTTCGGCCCAATTTCACCGGTCGCAATCTGCGGGCCGGCAATTCGCGCACCGTGGGGGTGGTGGTGCCGACGCTGTCCAATACCGTCTTCGCCCAGTGCCTGCAGGGCATAGAACTGGCGGCGCGCGCGCTGGATTACTCGGTGATGTTTACCACCACCGAATACTTGCCGGAGGAAGAATCGGCGGCCGTCGAGCTGTTGCTGGGGCACCGGGTGGACGGGGTGATCCTGACGGTGGCCGATGCCGGCTCCAATGCCACGCTGGACCTGCTGGAACGTGAACGCATCCCTTTCGTCCTCACCTATAACCAGCTGGCCACATCCGGCCCGACCACCCATCGCGCCTCGGTCTCGGTGGATAACCGGGCTGCCGCCTGTGATGCGGTGGCCCACCTGATCGGGCTGGGCCATCGGCGTATCCAGATGCTGTCGGGGCGCTTCAATGCGTCCGACCGTGCCATGCAGCGCTATTACGGCTATCTCGATGCGATGCAGGCGGCCGGCCTGGCGCCGCTGCCGGCCATCGAAGTGGAGCGCCATACCCTCACCGCCGCCACCGACTACCAGCAGATGATGGCCGACCCGCTGCAGCGCCCCACCGCATTGTTCTGCTCCAACGACCTGCTGGCGCTGAGCGCCATGCGCGACCTGCGCGCACTGGGTCTGCAGGTGCCGGGCGATATCTCGGTGATGGGCTTCGACGGCATCCCGGTCGGCGCCCTGATGGCTCCGGTGCTGGCCAGCGTGGTGCAGCCTTCCGAGCGCATCGGTGATGTCGCCCTGCGCACGCTGGTGGAAGCCATCGAGCGTGCCGTGCCGGCGGCGGCCGACGGCCCGTCATCGCAGTCCCCGCAGTCTGCCCAGCCGGCGCTGCGTCACATCCTGCCGCATGTACTGCGCGAGGGCGGGTCGGTGGCGCCGCCGCCGGCTGCGCATTCGCTGTCCTGAATTTTGTCGTGCTTTCGTTGTTCAACCTCTAGGAAAGGATCTGACATGTTCCTGAAACGTGTTATTCAAACCGCTGCCGGCGCACTGCTGCTGTCGGCTTCCGTTGCTGCTTCTGCCCAGACCGCGATCTGCTACAACTGTCCGCCGGAGTGGGCCGACTGGGCTGCCCAGATCAAGGCGATCAAGGACAAGACCGGCATCACCGTGCCGCCCGACAACAAGAACAGTGGCCAGGCCCTGGCCCAGCTGACGGCCGAAAAGGCCAGCCCGGTGGCCGACTTCACCTACCTGGGTGTGTCCTTCGGCATCGAAGCCAGGAACAAGGATTTGGTAGCCGCCTACAAGCCGGCCAATTGGAACGACATTCCCAATGGCCTGAAGGACCCGGACGGTTACTGGTTCACCATCCACTCCGGCACCATGGGCATCATGGTCAACGTCGACGCGCTCAAGGGCAAGCCGGTCCCCAAGTCCTGGGCTGACCTGCAGAAGCCGGAATACAAGGGCCTGATCGGCTACCTGGATCCGGCCTCGGCCTTCGTCGGCTACGTCGGCGCGGTGGCGATCAACCAGGCCCTGGGTGGCACGCTGGACGACTTTTCGCCCGCCATCGGCTACTTCAAGAACCTGCAGAAGAACCAGCCCATCGTGCCCAAGCAGACCTCCTATGCGCGCCTGATCTCGGGTGAGATTCCCATCCTGCTGGGCTATGACTTCGACGCCTATCGCGCCAAGTACAAGGACCACGCCAACGTCGCCTTCGTGATCCCCACCGAAGGCACCGTGACCGTGCCCTACGTGGTGTCGCTGGTGAAGAATGCGCCGCACCAGGCCGAGGCCAAGAAGGTGCTGGACTTCCTGTTGTCGGACCAGGGGCAGGCCATCTGGGCCAACGCCTATCTGCGTCCGCTGCGTGCTGCGGCCATGTCCAAGGAAGCCGAATCGCGCTTCCTGCCGGCCTCGGAATACGCCCGCGCCAAGTCGGTCGATTACGGCAAGATGGCCGAAGCGCAGCGCAAGTTCGGCGAGCGTTACCTGGCTGAAGTGCGATAAATGCGGGACGCAGGAGCAAGCATGAAAAACGCCATCCCCGCTACGCCAGGTGCGCCGGGCGTGCTCAAGCCCGAGCGCAAACCGGGCGCCGGTGTGCGCAGCGCCGGCAGCGGCGTGTGGCTGTGGTTTGCCGCACCGGGCCTGACCCTGTTCTGCGCCTTCTGGCTGTTGCCGATGGCGCGCCTGATCGGGGTCGGCGCATCCGGCCCGGACGGTGCCATGGCCTATCTGTCGGTGCTGACCAATCGCCATTATTTCGCCAGCCTCTTGTCCACGCTGGCGCTGTCGGCGGTGGTGACCCTGGCCACGCTGGCGATCTCGGTGATGGTGGGCTTGTTCCTGCAACGCAACCGCTTTGCCGGCCAGTCGGTATTGCTGGCCATGCTGACCTTCCCGCTGGCGTTTCCCGGCGTGGTGGTCGGCTTCATGGTGATCATGCTGGCCGGGCGCCAAGGCCTGATCGGCAGCTTCACCAACTGGCTGTTCGGGGAATCGCTGGTGTTTGCGTACTCGCTGGCGGGGCTGTTCCTGGGCTACCTGTACTTCTCCATTCCGCGGGTGATCCTGACGGTGGTGGCGGCGGCCGAGAAACTCGACCCCTCGCTGGAAGAGGCGGCCCGTTCGCTGGGCGCGAGACCCTGGCAGGTGTTGCTGCATGTGGTGCTGCCGGCGTTGCTGCCGGCCCTGATCTCGTCGGGGGCGATCTGCTTTGCCACCAGCGTCGGCGCCTTCGGTACGGCCTTTACCCTGGCCGCCAATATCGATGTGCTGCCCATGACCATCTACAACGAATTTACCGGTTACGCCAACTTCGCCACAGCGGCCTCGCTGTCCATCGTGCTGGGCCTGATCACCTGGGCCATGCTGGCCCTGGCGCGCTCGCTCACCGGCAGCGGCGTGGCGGCTGCGGCGTAAGGCGCGCAAGGAACGATGATGCAGAACCGATTGCGTTTTTACGTACAACTGGCCTTTACGCTGCTGGTGTGCGCTTTCTTGGTGGTGCCGGTGGTGCTGTCGATGCTGGCCGGCGTCACCGAGAATTTCTTCGTGGGCCTGTCCAGCGGACTCACGCTGCGCTGGGTGGCCCAGGTGTGGGAGATGTACCAGCCCACCATCTGGCGCTCGCTGTTCATTGCGTTGGCCTGCCTGGCGGTGACGCTGGTGGCGGGGGTACCGCTGGCCTATATGCTGGCGCGCTATCGCGGTGGGCATAGCCGCCTGGCACGGGTGATCGAGGAGCTGCTGATGATGCCGGTGGCGGTGCCGGGCCTGGCCACTGCGCTGGCGCTGATCATGGCCTATGGGCAGTATCGCCAGTTCCGCGCCAGCATCCTCTTCATCCTGGTGGGGCATGTGCTCTTCACGCTGCCCTTCATGGTGCGCCCGGTGCTGGCGGTGATGCAGTCCTCGCAACTGGCGCAGCTGGAAGAAGCCGCTGCCAGCCTGGGCGCGGGGCGCCTGCGTCGCTTCTTCGGCATCGTGATCCCCAATGCGGCCTCCGGCATCCTGGCCGGCGCGCTGATGGTGGTGACCCTGTCGATCGGCGAATTCAATATCACCTGGATGTTGCACACGCCGCTGACCCAGACCCTGCCGGTGGGCCTGGCCGATGCCTATGCATCGATGCGGCTGGAGGTGGGATCGGCCTATACGCTGATCTTCTTTTTCATGATCATTCCGCTCCTGATCGGCATGCAGTGGGCGACCCAGGCAACACGCAAGAAAGTCAGTCTATGAAGTCCAAGAAAGAAGCCGTTTCCATTCGCCTACATCAGTGTGCCAAGTCCTTCGCCAACGGTACGCGGGCACTGCAGCCGCTGGATCTGGAAATCCATCCCGGTGAAACCCTGGTGTTGCTGGGCCCGTCGGGCTGCGGCAAGACCACCACGCTGCGCATGATTGCCGGTCTGGAATTTCCCGACGAGGGCGGTCGTGTGCTCTTCGGCGAGGATGACGTGACCGCGCTGCCAATCGAAAAGCGCGGCGTGGGGATGGTATTCCAGAACTATGCGCTGTTCCCCAACATGAGCGTGGGCGAGAACATCGCCTACGGCATGAAGATCCGCAAGATTCCGGCCGGCGAGCGCGCCGAGCGCGTGGAAAAGCTGCTGGAGATGGTGCATCTGCAGGGGCTGTCGCATCGTCGCGTGGACCAGCTTTCCGGTGGCCAGAAGCAGCGTGTGGCGCTGGCCCGGGCGCTGGCAATGGAGCCCCGCGTGCTGCTGCTGGATGAACCGCTGACAGCGCTCGACGCCAAGTTGCGCGAAGCGGTGCGCAGTGACCTGAACAAGCTCTTGCGCAGCCTCGGCATCACCGCCATCTATGTCACCCACGACCAGGGTGAGGCGATGGCGCTGGGTGACCGCATCGTGGTGATGGAGCGCGGCAAGATATCGCAGATCGGCACGCCCCGGGAGATCTACTATCATCCTGCCAATGACTTCGTGGCCGATTTCATCGGTGCGATGAATCGCGTGCAAGGTATCGTTTCCGGAGATAGGTTGTTGCTGCCCAATGGCAGCCTGCCGCTGCCCGATGCCGGCAATCCGATGAATGCGACGCAGCAGGGCCAGCCGGTGTGGGCCATGTTCCGTCCCGAGGATGTGCAGGTGGTCGATATCACCGAAGCCGATGCGCAATGCCTGCGCGGCAAGCTGATCAATACCTTTTTCCTGGGTGACCGCACCCGCTTTGAAATCGAGATCGGGGCGGAGCGCCCGGTCATCGCCGAGACCAGCCGCCGTGGCTGGTGGGAAGCCGGCCAGCAGATCGCGCTGCGGGTGCCGGCCGAGGCCCTGGTGAAGATGGTGCCCGCCGCCGAGAAGGAGAATGCATGATACTGGGACAGATTTCCGACCTGCACATCAAGACCGATGGCAAGAAGTCGTACCGGGTGGTAGATACCGCCGAGAGCCTGCGCCGTTGCGTGGCGCAGGTCAACGGCCTGAAGCAGCGTCCGGATGTGCTGGTCATCACCGGCGACCTGGTGGACTTCGGCAAGCCGTCCGAATATGCCTGCCTGCGCGAGCTGCTGGCGCCGCTGACGATGCCCTACTACCTGCTGCCGGGCAACCACGACGAGCGCAACGCGCTGCGGGCGGCCTTTCCCGGGCACGCCTACCTGCAGCAGGGCGGTGAACGCATCGAGTATGTGGTCGAGGATTATCCGGTGCGCATCGTGGCACTCGATACGGTGATCCCGCGTGCCAGCGGTGGCGAGTTGTCGGTGCAGAGCATGCAGTGGCTCGATGAGGTGCTGGCGCAGCAGCCGGAGCGGCCCACCGTGATCGCCATGCACCACCCGCCGTTTACGACCGGCATCGGACACATGGATGACATGGGGCTGGTCAATCCGCAGGTGCTGGAAGCGGTGGTGAAGAAGCACCCGCAGGTGGAGCGCATCCTGTGCGGTCACCTGCATCGCTCCATCCAGCGGCGTTTCGCGGGCACGCTGGCCACCACCTGTCCGGGGGTGTCACATCAGGTGCAACTGGACCTGGATCCGCAGGCGCCATCCTGTTTCGTGATGGAGCCGCCGGGCTACCAGTTGCATTGGTGGGATGCGCAGGCGCGCAGCCTGGTGAGCCATACGGCATTCATCGGTGAGTTCGATGGGCCGTATCCGTTCTATGACGGCGATGAACTGATCGATTGAAGTCGATTGAATGTGATTGAAGGGGCCGGATGGATTGATCTGCAATAGAGATCAATTCATCCGGCCGCAGCGATACGAAAGATAAGTCAACCGCGCCGATCTACTTCCAGATCAGCTCGATCACCGGCGCTTCGCCGTAATCCTCGCAGCGGTCATTGATGGCCGTGCAGCAGAATTCCACATCCTCGACCAGGTCCGGCAGGCGCTGATGCAACTCGGCGCTGTGGCTGATCTCGATGACCAGCACTTCCTTGGGCTTGAGCTTGAACTTGCACATGCCTTCGTCATCGCGCAGGTAGGACAGGCAATCCACCCAGGCATCCATGTTGCGGCCATAGAAATCGGGAAAGCCGAAGGCTTGCGCGCTCTCGGTGTGGAAGCTCTCCCAGTCGGTGATGCGGTCGCCCGCCAGTGTTACGGTGGCCATGTGCTATCTCTTTCAGTTGGCTTTGGCTTGCGTCTTGCTGCTGGCCTTGGGGTCGGTGACGAAGCCCAGCTTGGTCAGGCCGGCAGACTGCGCGGCCGACATCACCTCGGCGATGGTCTGGTAGCGGGTCGACTTGTCGGCGCGCAGCTGCAGCTCGGGCTGTGGCTTCTTGCCGGCGGCATCGGCCAGGCGACTGTCCATTTCCTCTTCGCTGACCGGCTGGTCGTTCCAGTACAGCTTGCCAGCGGCATCGATGCCGAGGGTGATGGTTTCCGGTTTTTCAGGGGCCGGCGCCGATTGCGCGGTGGGCAGGTCCAGCTTGAGGGCGTGGGTGAACATGGGCGCGGTGATGATGAAGATCACCAGCAGTACCAGCATCACGTCCACCATCGGGGTGACGTTGATGTCGGCCATCGGGGCCGAGTTCTGGTTGTCGTTGAATCCGCCGAAACTCATGATGGGCTCCCGGGTGTCATGGCTTGCGCATGCCGCCGACGCGTTCGCCGGTGGTGAGATAGGCGTGCAGGTCGTGGGCGAAGCCGTCGAGTTCGGCCAGCACCACGCGGTTGATGCGGGTGAAGGCGTTGTAGGCCAGCACCGCCGGAATCGCCACCAGCAGGCCCAGCGCAGTCATGATCAGGGCCTCGCCGACGGGGCCGGCGACCTTGTCGATCTGTACCGTACCGCTGGCCGAGACCGCCACCAGCGCGTGATAGATGCCCCAGACGGTGCCGAACAGGCCGACGAAGGGGGCGGTGGAGCCCACCGACGCCAGCAGGGTCAGGCCGCGTTCCAGACGGGCCGAGACGCGGTTGATTTCGCGGCGCAGGGTGCGGGTGATCAGTTCGCCGGGGTCGGTGGCGGCATTCAGCGAGGGCGTGCCTTGCTGGCGGGTGCCGATGTCGGCGGCTTCGGCGGCGCGCTCGGCCATGGGGCTGTAGATCTGCTCGCTGTCGAGGCGCTGCATGGCACCGGTGGCGTCGGCCAGGGTGGGGGCCTGCCAGAACTGTTCCAGCGCGTTGCTACCCCGGCGGATGCGCCAGGCGGCCCAGGCCTTGGAGAGGATGTAGTACCAGCTGGCGATCGACATGATCAGCAGCAGATAGGCGACGGAGTGGGAAACGGCATCGCCTTGCGCCCAGTAGTGGGCAAATCCAACGTTCGGTTCCATATTGCGTTCTTTCGGGAAAGCGCCGCGCCAGCGCGGCGATGGGTCAATCGGAAGCAATCAAGGGGGGCTGTCGCTTGGAGCGGCCTGCCCCAAAAAAATTCGCTGCCGGACCTGGTGGGGCGCGGCAGCGTCGGGCATTTCCTGTGGTTCCGGGCCAGGCTTACTTGAAGCCCAGCACGTCCTGCATGTCGTACAGACCGCTCTCCTTGCCGGCCAGGAAGCGCGCGGCGCGCAGGCTGCCCATGGCGTACGAGACGCGGCTGGACGACTTGTGCGCAATCTCGATGCGTTCGCCGATGCCGGCGAACAGCACGGTGTGCTCGCCGATGATGTCACCACCGCGCACGGTGGCAAAGCCGATGGAGGACGGATCGCGCTCGCCGGTGACGCCTTCGCGGGCGTAGACGGCGACGTCGTCGAGATTCTTGCCCAGCGCGTCGGCGATGACTTCACCCATCTTCAGGGCGGTGCCGGAGGGGGCGTCCACCTTGTGGCGATGGTGCGCTTCGATGATCTCGATGTCGTAGCCGTGCGAGAAGTTCTTGGCGGCCAGTTCCAGCAGCTTGAGGGTCACGTTGACGCCCACGCTCATGTTCGGAGCGGCCATGACGGCGGTCTTTTTGGCGAATTCGGCGATGGCGGTCTTGCCCTCGGCGTCGAAGCCGGTGGTGCCGATGACGACCTTCACGCCATGCGCAGCGCAGAACTCCAGGTGCTTCAGCGTGCCTTCAGGACGGGTGAAATCGATCAGCACGTCGGCACCGGCCAGGCCACGGGCCAGGTCGGATTCGATGAGCACGCCGGTGGTCTTGCCCAGGAACAGGCCGGCATCGGTGCCGATGGCCGGTGCGCTGGGGGTGTCAAGGGCGCCGGAGAGCTTGAGGTCGTCGGCGTTGAGGATGGCTTCGATCAGCATGCGGCCCATGCGCCCGGAGGCGCCGGCGACTGCGATATTCAGTACTGTCATGGGAAACTCGGAATGACGGATGACGGGAGACGGGTATTGCTTACTTGCCTGTGGCCGAGGAGGGCGCCACGGGAGAGGCCGGTTTGATTTCGCTGTCGGCCTTGTCCTTGTCGGCGCCGAAACTGGCCTTGGCGCCGACCTTGGAGTCGGTGATCAGGGTCAGGTATTCGCTCTCGGTGGGCAGGTTCTCGCCGCCTTCGACGTGATCCAGCAGGTCATCCTTGAAGAAGACCGAGACCCGGCTGGTCATGATTTCGCCATTGCCCTTGGCCAGGCGGAAATCGTAATCCCAGCGATTGGCGTGGAACATGTCGGTCAGCAGCGGGGTGCCCAGCACGAAGCGCACCTGGTCGCGGGTCAGGCCGGGGCGCAACTGGGCCACCATTTCCTTGGAGACGAAATTGCCTTGCTGGATGTCGATGCGGTAGGGCTTGAGGAAGCCGAACAGGCTGTTGCTCTTGCCGGTTACCTTCACGCCCGAGGTGTCGGTCGGGGCCGCCTGCTCGGGCGACTTGGTCGAGGAACAGCCCGCCAGCAGGGCCAGGACCGCGACGACGCCGATTGCGGCGGTTTGATGACGGGACTTCATTCGGGAAAGCATGCGCATAAAGTTTTCAACCGGGTTGAGCCATGAGCCTAAAGCGCTATATGATAAGCTAGAACTTACTTCTTAAATAGGCATGAGTGCGTTCCGGACGCAAAAGGCTGCCCCACCAGCCCGGCCGGAGCGGTCCCCAGGCCCTCCCAGCGGACCAGCGCGCCTGTTTGAGACCAGTAAAAACCGGGAACCCACTCTACCATGCCGAACAATCCATCCGAACTGAAGGCCAGCGGCCTGAAGGCCACCCTGCCACGCCTGAAGATCCTGGAAATCTTCCAGAACACCTCCGTGCGCCACCTGAGCGCCGAAGACGTCTACAAACAGTTGCTCTCCGACAATCTGGACGTGGGCCTGGCCACCGTCTACCGCGTGCTGACGCAGTTCGAGCAGGCCGGCCTGCTCCAGCGCAACCACTTCGAAACCGGCAAGGCGGTCTTCGAATTGAACGAAGGCTCGCACCACGACCACCTGGTCTGCCTGGACTGCGGCAAGGTCGAGGAATTCTTCGATGCCGAGATCGAGAAGCGCCAGCTCAAGATTGCCCAGGAACACGGTTTCGAAATCGCCGACCACGCCCTGGCGTTGTACGGACATTGCAAGAACTGCAAGAAGCTGAAGAAATAAACCAGGGGCCTTGCTTGCGGATATTTACGCAGGCAATCCTTTGCAAAGAAGATGAAAAAGCCACGTGATGTCCCACGTGGCTTTTTTCGTTGGCTCCGTCGGCGGAAGCCGTATCCGTCTTCAGTGCTGGCTCAGCGCGCTGGAGAGCAGCTTGGCGGTGATGTCGACGATGGGGATGACGCGTTCGTAGGCCATGCGGGTGGGGCCGATCACGCCCAGGGTGCCGACGATGCGTCCGTTGACTTCGTAGGGGGCGGTGACGATGCTCATGTCGTCCATCGGTACCAGTTGCGATTCGCCGCCGATGAAGATCTGCACGCCCGTGGCCTTGCTGGACACATCCAGCAACTGCAGCAGGCCGGTCTTCTGCTCGAACATGTCGAACAGGCGGCGCAGGGAATTCATGTTGGAGGACAGGTCGCTCACCGACAGCAGGTTACGCTCGCCGGAGATGACCACGTTGTTGTCGGCTTCCTCGCTCATGGCGTCGCTGCCGGCTTCCACGGCGGCCTGCATGAGCACGGTCATGTCGTCGCGCAACTGGCGCAGCTCGCCCTGCAGGCGCAGCCGCACCTGGTCGAAGGACTGGCCGGCGTAATGCTGGTTGATGTAGTTGGCGGCCTGGACCAGTTGGCTGGGGGTGTAATCGACCTCGGTGAGCAGCATGCGATTCTGCACATCGCCACCCTGATCCACGATCACCAGCAGGATGCGCTTTTCCGACAGCCGCAGGAATTCGATCTGCTGGAACGCCGATTCACGCTTGGGCGTCATCACGACGCCGGCAAACTGCGATAGCGACGACAGCACCTGGGCGGCGTTGGTGATGATCTTCTGCGGCGAGGTGTTGTGCTGCAGGCGAGCCTGCAGGCGGCCTTCCAGCGCGCTTTCGTCGATCGCCTCGACCGTCAGGAGGGTATCGACGAACATGCGGTAGCCGCGCGGCGTCGGCACCCGGCCGGCCGAGGTGTGCGGGCTGGCGACGAAGCCCATCTCTTCCAGATCGGCCATGATGTTGCGGATGGTCGCTGGTGACAGTTCCAGGCCGGACAGTTTCGACAGGGCGCGCGAGCCCACCGGCTGGCCGTCGGCGATGTACCGTTCGACCAGTGCCTTCAGGAGTGTGCGGGCGCGGTTATCGAGTTGCATGGTGCATATTCTAGCGGCTTATGATGCAAAGAGTGACAGCGACGTGACGGCGGAGGTGAATTGGCGCCAGCCGGCGCTTCAGGCCTGCGCCGCCAGCCAGTCGTGCAGCTCGTGCAGATCGCGGCAGATGGCATCGGGGTAGATGCCATCGGGCAGCGTCCGCGCAAAGCGGTTCATCCACACCGCGCGCAGGCCCGCCTGCTGTGCGCCCTGCACATCCAGCAGGGGATCGTCGCCGACATAGACCGTGGCGCCTGGCGCCACCTGCAGCGCTTCGCAGGCGGCGTGGAAGATCGCCGGATCGGGCTTGGCGCGACCGAAGCGGTGGGCCGCGATGGAGACGCCGAAGTGCCCGGCCAGGCCGATGCGTTCGAGGTCGGCGAAGCCATTGGAGACCGAGCCCAGCGTCAGTTTGTCTTTCAGGCGCAGCAGTGCCGGTTCCACATCGTCGAACAGCGCGACCGTGCTGCGTGCTTCGGAGAACAGGGCCATGGCCGGATCGACCAGGGTCAGGTCCACATCGTGTTCGCGGAAGACCTCGGTCAAGGCGGTGTGGCGCAGCTTCCAGAGGTCGATGCGGTAGATCGGATCGGTCTGCATCAGGGCCATGCGGCGCTCGCGCAGACTGGCCACGGTATGCGCGGCAGCCACGGCCGGTGCGTGCTGGCGCAGCCAGTCGTAGAGCAGGCCTTCGGCGCGCACCAGCACCGGCTCGATGGCCCAGAGGGTGTCGTCGAGGTCGAACAGGACCGCTTCGATAGGCGGGGGAGGCAGGGTGGAAGCGCTTGGTTTCATTACAATGTCATCTCAAATTATGGTCTAATCCGCAGCATGTGGCCCATCAAATTACCCGTTCAGGCAGCCGTACCCAAAACCGTCGCCATCGTCGGCAAGTACCAGGCCGTCGGCATCGCGCAGATCTTGTCGGACATCGCCGTGTTCCTGGAGTCGCACGGCCACACCGTGGTCTTCGAGACCGAAACCGCCGAGAACATCGCCCTGCAAGGCTATGACAGCATGACTCCCGAGCAGATCGGTCATCACGCGGACGTGGCCATCGTGGTCGGCGGCGACGGTACCATGCTGGGCATCGCGCGCCAGCTGGCACCGTACAACGTACCGCTGATCGGCATCAACCAGGGACGCCTGGGCTTCATCACCGACATCGCGCAAGACCGCATGATACCGGCTCTGGCCGAAATGCTGGACGGCAATGTCGAAGCCGAGTCGCGCTCGCTGCTGGAAGCGCGGGTCTATCGCGAGGGCGGCGAGATCTTCCGCGCCCTGGCCCTGAACGATGTGGTGGTGGCGCGGGGTTCCACCTCCGGTATGGTCGAGCTGCGGGTCGAGGTCGATGGCCGCTTCATGTACAACCAGCGCTCCGACGGCCTGATCGTGGCCACCCCGACCGGCTCCACCGCCTATGCGCTCTCGGCCGGCGGACCCATCCTGCACCCCAGCCTGCATGGCATCGTGATGGTGCCGATCTCGCCGCATTCGCTGTCCAATCGTCCGATCACGCTGTCGGATTCCTGCGAGATCGTGATCCAGGTGGTTTCCGGGCGCGAGGTCAGCGCCAACTTCGACATGCAGTCGCTCACCAGCGTGCTGCATGGCGACCGCATCGTGATCCGCCGTTCGGCGCACAAGATCACCTTCCTGCATCCCCAGGGCTGGAGCTATTTCGACACCCTGCGCGAGAAGCTGCACTGGAATGAATACCCCTCGATAGAAGGCCGATTACAATAAGCGCGGCCGGCGCATGCCGGCTTGCGCCATTCTTCAGGCCTGTCCGTCCAACCCGCTGCGAGACCACCATGCTGCGTACCTTAACGATCCGCGACTTCGTGATTGTCGATGCCATCGAGCTCGAATTTGCGCGCGGATTTTCCGTCTTCACCGGCGAAACCGGCGCCGGCAAATCCATCCTGATCGATGCCCTGGCGCTGGCCCTGGGCGGGCGCGGCGATCCCAGCGTGGTGCGCGAGGGCGCGGCCAAGGCCGACGTCAGCGCCGATTTCACCGCTACGCCCGAGGTCCAGGCCTGGCTGGAAGAGCATGAGTTCGCCGACGAACATGGCGGTGTGCTGCTGCGTCGGGTGATCGACAATGCCGGTCGCAGCAAGGCCTACATCAATGGCAGCGCCGCCACCGCCGGGCAATTGCGTGAGGTCGGCGAGATGCTGGTCGATATCCACGGCCAGCATGCGCACCAGTCGCTGATGAAGGCCGATGCCCAGCGCCAGTTGCTGGATAGCCAGGCCGGCCTGCTGGACCAGGCGCGTGAGGTCGCCGCTGCCCACCGCACCTGGCGCGCCCTGGCACGTCAACGCGAACAGTTCGAGCAGGATGCCCGCAATGTGCTGCTGGAGCGCGAGCGCCTGGAGTGGCAGGTGGCGGAGTTGCAGAAACTGTCCGTCAAGCCCGGTGAGTGGGCCGAGATCAGCACCGAGCATAGCCGCCTCTCGCATGCGGCAGCACTGATCGGCGGCGCGCAGGAAGCGCTGGGCGTGATCTCCGAATCGGAGTCGCCGATCCTCTCGCAACTGTCCTCGATCACGCAGAAGCTGGGCAAGCTGGTGGATGTCGATACCGCCCTCAAGCCGGTGCTCGACGCCCTGGAGCCGGCCCAGATCCAGCTGCAGGAAGCCGTGTATGCGCTCAATGATTACCTGGGGCGGGTGGAGCTCGATCCGGCGCGTCTGCAGGAAGTGGAAGAGCGCCTGGAAGCGATTCATTCCAGCGCCCGCAAATTCCATGTGCAGCCCGATGAACTGCCCGAGGAATATCGCAAGCTCTCCGAACAATTGAAGCAGCTGGCCGACGCCAGCGACCTCGACGCCCTGCGCGCCCAGGAAGACAAGCTGCAGGCCGCCTACCTGTCTCAGGCGCAGAAATTGTCCAAGGCCCGGGCCAAGGCGGCAACTGCACTGGGTGAGGCCGTCACGGCGGCCATGCAGGACCTGTCGATGGCCGGCGGTCGTTTCGAGATCGCGCTCAATGTCGGCGAGCCCGCTGCGTACGGCCTGGAACAGGTGGAGTTCCTGGTCGCCGGTCATGCCGGGGTGGCACCGCGTGCGCTGGCGAAGGTGGCCTCGGGCGGTGAGCTGGCGCGTATTTCGCTGGCCATCTCGGTGATCGCTTCGGCGGCCACGACCGTGCCGACCCTGATCTTCGACGAAGTCGACAGCGGCATCGGCGGCGCCGTGGCCGAAGTGGTGGGGCGCTTGCTCAAGCGCCTGGGACAGGAACGCCAGGTACTGTGCGTGACCCACCTGCCGCAGGTCGCCAGCCAGGCCAACCAGCATTACCAGGTCAAGAAACGCAGCGAGGGTGGCAAGACCCTGTCCGACATCGACGGCCTGGATGCCAAGGCCCGTGTCGAGGAAATCGCCCGCATGCTGGGTGGCCTGGAAATCACCGCCACCACGCGCAAGCACGCACGCGAACTGCTGGCCTCCTGATCCCAGATCCCTTATCGTCCGCGATCACCACAAGAACATCCAATCAAGCGACCATGGCCTTCCGCAAAGAACCTCCCTACACCCACGGCAGTCCGGCCTCCACTGCGGTGGTGCTGGTCAACCTTGGCACGCCCGACGCTCCCGATGCCCCCTCATTGCGCCGCTACCTCAGGCAGTTCCTGTCGGACCCGCGCGTGGTGGAAATCCCGCGGGCGGTCTGGTGGTTCATCCTCAATGGCATCATCCTGCCGTTCCGTTCTTCCAAATCCGCCGCCAAGTACGCCAGCATCTGGACCGAGGAGGGCTCGCCGCTACGTGTGCATACGCAGCGCCAGGCGGCCGCACTGGGCGTGCAGCTGGCTGCGCGCGGCCATCATCAATTGCAGGTGACGTATGCGATGCGCTACGGCACACCCTCGCTGCCGCAGGTGCTGGACCAGCTGAAGGAACAGGGCTGCACCCGCATCCTGGTGCTGCCGGCCTATCCGCAATATTCCGGCACCACGACGGCCTCCATCTTCGATGCCGTGTTCGAGCACTACCGCCAGGTGCGCAACATCCCCGAGCTGCGCCTGATCCGCAATTATCACGACCAGGACGGCTACATCCAGGCCCTGCGCCAGTCGGTGCTGGATCATTGGGAGCTCAATGGGCGCCCCGACAAGCTGGTCATGAGTTTCCACGGTGTTCCCAAGCGCACGCTGCTGCTGGGCGATCCCTATCATTGCGAGTGCTACAAGACGGCCCGCCTGCTGGCGCAGTCGCTGGGTTTGTCCGAAGGAGAATATCTGGTCACCTTCCAGTCGCGCTTTGGCAAGGCGGAATGGCTACAACCCTACACCGCCCCGACCCTGCAGGAACTGGGGCGCCAGGGTGTGCGCCGGGTCGATGTGATGTGCCCCGGTTTCACCAGTGACTGCCTGGAAACGCTGGAAGAAATCGCCATGGAGGTCAAGCATGACTTCCTGCAGGCTGGAGGCAAGGAGTTTCACTTTATTCCATGTCTGAATGAAGCCCCAGCCTGGATCGGTGGCATGGTGGAGATCGTCGAGCAGCACCTGGCCGGCTGGCCCACCATGAGCAACGTGGCGGCCCGCGACGAGGCCGCCCGGCAAGCGCTCATTTCCGTCGAACGCGCCAAGGCCCTGGGGGCCTCCCAATAATGCATTGTCATGGGGCAACAACAAGTTGCCCGGAATCGACGGAATGCTGCGTGCAGCCTGCTAGAATACGGACGGGATGCATCGCTGTTGTTTATTATGCAACCCTCTGCTGCGCAATCGCCTGCTCTATAGAAGAACAAAGCAGCCGTTCCGCGGGTCGCCACAGCTTGCCAGCGGTCGCGACGGCAGAAGCAGGATGTCAGCCCGGAGGCAGTCTCATAGCGTGAATTCGCCGACCAGATGGGTATAGCTGATCCAGGCGGTGGCCAAGAGGCTGTAGGCGGCGATGAGGATGGTGGCCGCAATCAGTGGCGGTTTCATGATGTCACCTTGTTGATACGATAAGTCCGAGGGCAGCCCGCTATGGGGGCTAAATTCATATTAGGTCGGCATCGAGTGAACATGAAGGCCGGCCTGGTAAACACTGTCCAAAGCGCTATCCAACGCTCGGGATTTCACGCGGTAACGGCAGAATCAGGCAAAAAACCACTCAAAAAAGGCTAAATAGCCCTTGAAAATGCAGGGATATGCCTTACTTGAGCCGCATCTTGCGCCGGCGATACTGCACGCAATTTGCCGGATGCACGTCACCAATCGATTCGTTGGAGGTAATTCAGGAATGCAAGACATGGAAAAACAGGAAGCCCAAACCGCCCAGCAAGATCCGCAGTCGCAGGATGCCGCCGCTGCCGCCCATGCCACCGAGCAGGCTGCTCCGGCCGAGCCCACCCTGGAAGACAAGCTGGCCGCCGCGGAAGCCCGTGCTGCCGAGATGCAGGACGCCTTCCTGCGCGCCCGTGCCGAAGGCGAGAACATCCGCCGTCGCGCTCAGGAAGACATCGCCAAGGCCCACAAGTTCGCCATCGAAGGTTTTGCCGAATCCCTGCTGGCCGTCAAGGACAGCCTGGAAATGGCCCTGAAGATCGAAAACGCCTCGCTGGAATCCCTGAAGGAAGGCGTGGACATGACCTTGAAGCAACTGACCTCGGCCTTCGACAAGAACAAGCTGCAGGAAGTCAGCCCGCAAACCGGCGACAAGCTGGACCCGATGAAACACCAGGCCGTCTCGGCCGTGCCGGCCGAGCAGGAAGCCAATACCGTCGTGGCCGTGCTGCAAAAAGGCTATATGATTTCCGACCGTCTGTTGCGCCCCGCGCTGGTGACGGTGGCCCAGGGAAAGTAAGCGGACCGGCGTCGAAGGGGGAACAGCGCCAAAGGCATCATTTTTGCTTGTTCCGGTGGTTTCGACGCTTGAAAGTCCATCTTTTCTCCACATATTAAAAACATCCAAAACTACTGTAGCCCGGCATCCAGGGCTGAAAGATCGAAGGAAAAATCATGGGAAAAATCATTGGCATTGACCTGGGCACCACCAACTCTTGCGTTTCCGTCATGGAAGGCAATCAGCCCAAGGTGATCGAAAACTCGGAAGGCGCGCGCACCACGCCCTCCATCATTGCTTACCAGGAAGACGGCGAAATCCTCGTCGGCGCACCCGCCAAGCGTCAGGCGGTGACCAACCCGCGCAACACCATCTACGCCTCCAAGCGTCTGATCGGCCGCAAGTTCACCGAAAAGGAAGTGCAGAAGGACATCAACCTGATGCCCTACGAGATCGTGGCTGCCGACAATGGCGACGCCTGGATCGGCGTGCGCGACAAGAAGCTGGCACCGCCGCAGATCTCCGCAGAAGTCCTGCGCAAGATGAAGAAGACCGCCGAAGACTACCTGGGCGAAGAAGTCACCGAAGCCGTCATCACGGTGCCGGCCTACTTCAACGACGCACAGCGCCAGGCCACCAAGGATGCCGGTCGCATCGCCGGTCTGGATGTCAAGCGCATCATCAACGAGCCGACCGCGGCTGCGCTGGCCTTCGGCCTGGACAAGGCAGAGAAGGGCGACCGCAAGATCGCCGTGTATGACCTGGGTGGCGGCACCTTCGACGTGTCCATCATCGAAATCGCCGACGTCGATGGCGAAAAGCAGTTCGAAGTGCTCTCCACCAACGGTGACACCTTCCTGGGTGGCGAAGACTTCGACCAGCGCCTGATCGACTACATCATCGAGGAATTCAAGAAGATCAACGGTCTGGACCTGTCCAAGGACGCCATCGCCCTGCAGCGCATCAAGGCCTCGGCCGAACGCGCCAAGATCGAGCTGTCGTCCTCGCAGCAGACCGAGATCAACGAGCCCTACATCGCCATGGCCAATGGCGCGCCGGTCCACCTGAACCTGAAGATCACCCGCGCCAAGCTGGAATCCCTGGTCGAGGAACTGATCGCCAAGACCATCGAACCCTGCCGCACCGCCATCAAGGATGCCGGCGTGAAGGTCTCCGACATCGACGACGTGATCCTGGTCGGCGGCATGACCCGCATGCCCAAGGTCATCGAGAAGGTCAAGGAGTTCTTCGGCAAGGACCCGCGCCGTGACGTCAACCCCGACGAAGCCGTCGCCGTGGGCGCCGCGATCCAGGGTTCGGTCCTCTCGGGTGATCGCAAGGACGTGCTGCTGCTGGACGTGACCCCGCTGTCGCTGGGTATCGAGACCATGGGCGGCGTCATGACCAAGATGATCAAGAAGAACACCACCATCCCGACCAAGTTCAGCCAGGTGTTCTCCACTGCCGACGACAACCAGCCGGCCGTGACCATCAAGGTCTATCAGGGCGAGCGTGAAATGGCCGTGGGCAACAAGGCCCTGGGTGAATTCAACCTGGAAGGCATCCCGCCGGCACCGCGCGGCACCCCGCAGATCGAAGTGACCTTCGACATCGACGCCAACGGCATCCTGCACGTGGGCGCCAAGGACAAGGCCACCGGCAAGGAAAACAAGATCACCATCAAGGCCAACTCTGGCCTCAATGAGGAAGAGATCGAAAAGATGGTGCGCGACGCCGAGGCCAACGCCGAGGAAGACAAGCGCCTGAAGGAACTGGCCGAGACCCGCAACCAGGGCGACGCGCTGGTGCACTCGACCAGGAAGGCCCTGGGCGAGTACGGCGACAAGCTCGAAGGCGGCGAGAAGGAAGTCATCGAAGCGGCCATCAAGGAGCTGGAAGAGGCCCTGAAGGGTGACGACAAGGCCTCCATCGATGCCAAGACCGCTGCCCTGTCGACCGCGGCGCAAAAGCTGGGCGAGAAGATGTACGCCGACCAGCAGGCGCAAGCCGCTGCCGCCGGTGGCGCAGCCGGTGCTGCAGGCGCCCAGGGGGGGGCGGCCGGTGCCGGTGGTGCAGCCGCGAAGGACGACAACGTGGTCGACGCCGACTTCAAGGAAGTGAAGTAATCCGGGACTGACGCGTCGTTTCACCTGACGTCAGCGCTCGCGCCCGGGTGCGGTTTTTCCGCAGCCCGGGCGGATTTTTAGGAAATCAGCTCCAGCAGCATCCACCCGGCCGGGTTGTCTGATCGGCCAGGCCGGTACGCCGAGTCCGCAGTCAAAAGCTGAACTCGGCTTTTTCACATTGTTGGTTTCCGGTCGCGCAAGGGCGGCCGCAGTGCAGGCCTTCGCAGCAGCGACGGAACACAATAACAAGGTGGGTTATACAACATGGCAAAACGCGATTTTTACGAAGTGCTCGGACTGGCGAAGAACGCCAGCGACGACGAAATCAAGAAGGCTTATCGCAAGCTGGCGATGAAGTACCATCCTGACCGCAACCCCGACAGCAAGGGCGCGGAAGACAAGTTCAAGGAGGTCAAGGAAGCCTACGAGATGCTGTCGGACCCGCAGAAGCGCGAGGCCTACGACCGCTACGGACACGCCGGTGTCGATCCCAACATGGGAGCCGGCGGCGGTGCCGGCGCGGGCGGCTTTGCCGACGCCTTCGGCGATATCTTCGGCGACATCTTCGGTGGCGGCGGCGGACGTGGCGGGCGCAATTCTGGCCCGCAGGTCTATCGTGGCGCCGACCTGCGCTACAACCTGGAAATCACCCTGGAGCAGGCGGCCCACGGTTTCGATACCACCATCCGCGTGCCCTCCTGGGACCAGTGCGACACCTGCCACGGCAGCGGCGCCAAGCCCGGCACCTCGCCGGTCACCTGCACCACCTGCGGCGGTCATGGCCAGGTGCGCATGCAGCAGGGCTTCTTCAGCATCCAGCAGACCTGCCCCAAGTGCCACGGCAGCGGCAAGATCATTCCTGAACCTTGCCCCACCTGCGCCGGTGCCGGTCGCATCAAGCGCAACAAGACGCTGGAGGTGAAGATTCCCGAAGGCATCGACGACGGCATGCGCATCCGCTCCTCCGGCAACGGCGAGCCGGGTGTCAACGGCGGTCCTCCGGGTGACCTGTATGTGGAAATCCACATCAAGCCGCATGATGTGTTCCAGCGCGATGGCGACGACCTGCATTGCGAAATGCCGATCTCCTTTGCCAAGGCAGCGCTGGGCGGCGAGATCGAAGCCCCGACCCTGAACGGCAAGGCGTCCTTCTCCATTCCCGAAGGAACCCAGAGCGGCAAGACCTTCCGTCTGCGCGGCAAGGGGATCAAGGGTGTGCGCTCCGGTTATGCCGGCGACCTGTTCTGCCACGTCGTGGTGGAAACGCCGGTCAAGCTGACCGAACGCCAGAAGGAACTGCTGCGCGAGTTCGAGCAGCTGACCACCGAAGGCGGCGCCAAGCACAGCCCGCAGACCAAGACCTGGAAGGACAAGGTCAAGGAATTCTTCGAGTAAGACCGGAGCTCCTTCGCGCGACAGTAGCAAAGCAAAACGGCCAGCAGATCGCTGGCCGTTTTGCTGTCCGCCTAAGTCATGCTGCAGGCGGTCGATGCCTCAGGCAGTCTCAGAAGCAATGCTCCAGTGCCGGGAAGCTGCCGTCCTTGACCGCGGCCACATAGGCGCGCACGGCCTGCTCGATGCTGCCGGCGCCGTCCATGAAGTTGCGCACGAAGCGGCTCTTGTGCCCCGGGAAGACGCCCAGCATGTCATGCATCACCAGCACCTGGCCGGAGCAGTCCGGGCCGGCGCCGATGCCGATGGTGGGAATGGCCAGGCGGTCGGTCACTTCCTTGCCCAGCGTTGCCGGTACCGCCTCGATCACCACCAGCGACGCCCCCGCCTGCTGCACGGCCAGTGCATCGGCGTGCAATTGCGTAGCGCCATCGCTGGTCTTGCCTTGCACCTTGAAGCCGCCCAGCTGGTGCACCGACTGCGGCGTCAGGCCGATATGGGCGCAGACCGGGATGCCGCGCTCGGTCAGGAATTTGATCGTGTCCGCCAGCCATACACCGCCTTCCAGCTTGACCATCTGCGCCCCCGCCTGCATCAGCAGGGCGGCGTTGCGGAAGGCTTCTTCACGGGTCGGATAGGTGCCGAAGGGCAGGTCGGCGATGATCAGCATGGTGTGGCTGCCGCGCGCCACGGCAGCGGTGTGGTAGGCCACGTCCTGGATGCTCACCGGCAGGGTCGAATCATGACCCTGGCAGACCATGCCCAGCGAGTCACCGATCAATACCGTCTCCAGCCCGGCGCGCTCCATCAGCGTCGCAAAGCTGGCGTCGTAACAGGTCAGCATGCTGATCTTGTCGCCCTTGGCGCGCATGGCCTGCAGGGTGTGGGTCGTCACCGGCTTGGCGCGCGCCGCGCCGGATTCCTGAAGATAGCCTGCCATGGGAAATTCAACCTCCTTGATTGAGAAAGGCGCGCTTGCCGCGCATCTCTTCGATGTGCTGCAGCAGCGTGCGCAGATCGGCGTCGTTGTGCGCCGGATCCAGGTGCTCGGTATTGACGGTCAATACCGGCGCCCCTTCGTAATGATAGAAAAACTGACTGTAGCACTCGGAAAGCCGTTGCAGATAATCGAGCGAAATGCCTTCTTCCATGGCCACGCCGCGCTCGGCAATGCGCGCCTGCAATATCTCGGGCGCGGCCTGCAGATGGATCACCAGGTCCGGCAGCCGCGCCTGCGGGCGCAGCTGCAGGTACAAGGTTTCATAGAGCGCCAGTTCTTCGCCGGCCAGGGTCAGCCCGGCGAAGAGCATGTCCTTTTCCAGCATGAAATCGGCGACGAAGCGCCCCTCCAGCAGCGCCGGATCGAGCGGCGCCTGCAACTGTCGGATCCGCTGCAACAGGAAGAACACCTGGGTCTGGAAGGCATGCTGGCCGGCATTGCGGTAGAAGTCGGCCAGGAAGGGATTCTCCTCCGGCTGTTCCAGCACCACCTGGGCGTCCCACAAGCTGGCCAGGCGTTTGGCCAGGGAAGTCTTGCCGGCGCCGATCGGCCCGTCGATTGCAATGTAGCGATAGCTTTCCAGTTCCATGCGTCCTCTTTCCCCCGGCACGCCGGGTGCGGCATTGTAGTTGATTTCTCCCGGCGGGCGACACCCGCGGAAGCTTGGTTTTATTGTAACTATTGCAATAATTTCCGTTCGCCCATCCACTGCGTCGACAACTCAAACGGAAATTGGCCTTTATTCGACGAAAGGCGACACTCGGGCAACCAGCACAATAGGCTGTGGGTTGGTGCGCGCAGGATAGACCAACCCGGTGGGAGATTAGTGCCGGGTTCGCTGCAGGGCGGCCTGCCGAACAGACGGTGTCCTGGCAGCGTGCAACAGGCGGTGCAGCGGTCTGTTGCCCCAAGTTCGGCCAATACCTGCCGTAAACGCCGTCAAGCGCATGGTGTGCCCGTGGCGCCACGCGCATTGACCCAAGCTGAGAACAACACATCGGGATCATGGCTTTGAAATCGCTTCGCAATATCTTGCCAGTGCTGTGCCTGGTCAATCTGCTGCTATTCATGATGCTGGCCCAGCACTGGTGGCTGGGCTTGCTGGTCGGCCTCCTGATCGGCGGTGCGTTCTATCTGACTTGCCTGCCGGCACCCGCTGCCGCGGACGTCCCGCGGACCGCCGTGGTCGAGACCCCCGAGGCCCCCGAGGCGCACGAGGCCCCCGACGCAGCGAGCGCCCACGATTCGGGAGCAGGCGCGGTAGAGCCAACCCTGGCGCCCGCATTGGAACCCGTCCTGGAGCCGGCATGGGCGTCCACCTCCAGCGCCACTCAGGCCCACCCGCTGGCCGACCTGCTGCGCGAAGTGCTGCCGGTGTGGCAAGGCAATGTCCAGCTGGCACGTGCACAGACCCAGTCGGCCATTGATAGTCTCACGGCCCGTTTCGTCGGCATCCACGAGCGCCTTGGTGGCACGCTGGACCCCGCCAGCCGTGCGGCCAACGGCGACATCCTGCAGACCATCCAGGATGCCGCCGAGCAACTGGGCATCATCGCCTCGGCGCTGGAAGGCATGCAGGCCGCCCGCCAGGTGCTGGCGACCCGCTTCGACGCACTCATGGCCGCCAATGACGACATCCGCCGTCTGGCCCAGCAGAACGAACAACTGGCCGGCCAGACCGGCGTGACCGATCTCCTGAGCGATGCTCAGAGCTGGCAGGAACTGGCCGAGCGTTCGGCCGAGAACAGTCGGCAGATCGCCGCCCGCGCCAAGGGTGCCCGCCAGCAGATCCTGGCTGCCATTGGCAGCACCGGCGAGATGGCCGCCGGCGCCAGCGAGATCGTGGAAAACTCGCGGGCCGTGATCGACCAGATCATCGCCGACTTCCGCCAGTCCGCCATGAAGCTGACCACCACCGTGGAGGAACTGGAAGACGAAGGCCGCGAAGTCGATCGCGAAGTCTGCGACATCCTGGTCCACCTGCAATTCCAGGACCGCATCAGCCAGATCCTGGACCACGTACAACAGGATATCGGCCGCCTGCGAGGTGCCGCCGAGCCCGGCCAGGACGCGCTGCCTTCCCCCCAGCAATGGCTGGCCGATCTCGAAAAGACCTATACCACGCAGGAACAGCGCCAGATACATGCCGGCCAGCAGGGCCATCCCGCACCGCCGTCCCAAGTGGATTTCTTCTGAGGAACCGAGATGGAAAAAAGCATTTTGATCGTCGACGATTCCTTCAGCCTGCGGCAGACCATCTCGGCCGCCTTGAGGAGTGCCGGCTACCACGTGGAAGAGGCCGCTGACGGGCGCGAAGCCCTGAAGAAACTGGACGGCCGCAAGTTCAACCTGGTCATCTCCGACCTCAACATGCCCAACCTCGACGGCCTGTCCTTCGTGCGCGAGATGAAGCAGATGCCCGCCTACAAGTTCACCCCCGTCATCATGCTGACCACCGAGAGCAGCGAAGCGCGCAAGCAGGAAGGCAAGGCTGCCGGCATCCGCGCCTGGGTGCACAAGCCCTTCCAGCCGCCGGTGCTGCTGGATGCGGTGGCCAAGCTGGTACAACCCTGAACGCCGAACCGCCGAACCGCCGAACCGCCGAACCGCCGAACGATAGCCACGGACCGACACCAAGCGACCGATAGAAGACCGATAGAAAGCCGAGACCCACCACATGCCACTGACGTACTCCGTGCAAGAGGACAGCCTGCTGCTCACCGTGAGCGGCGGACTGAGCATTTTCCAGGCGGCCGAGCGCAAGCCGGAGCTGCTGCACGCATTGACGATGGTGCAGCCACGCGTGGTGCTGGACCTGGCCGGAGTGGACGAGATCGACACCGCGGGCATCCAGTTGCTGTTGCTGCTGCGACGCGAACTGGCTGAGCGGGGCCGCCAGCTGGAGATCGGCGCCTACAGTCCGGCGGTGGTGGCGGCGCTGGACCTGCTGCAGCTGCATGAGCGCTTCAGTCCTGCCGATGCCCTGCTCCTGCCGGCAGGGGAGGACGCATGAAAAAGGATTCCGCCCGCGACGCCGTGGTACAGGAAGCCCGCGAACTGCTGGTGGCGATGGAGGCCGCATTGCTGCAGATCGAGATGGAAGGGCCGACCCGCGAGTGCATCAACGCCATCTTCCGTGCCGCCCATACCATCAAGGGATCGGCCGGGCTGTTCGCCTTCGACAGCATCGTCCAGTTCACGCACCAGGTGGAGCACTTGCTGGACCTGGTGCGCCAGGATCGCCTGCCTCTGAATGGCCACCTGATGTCCTTGTTGCTGCAGTGTGGCGATTACATCGGTGAACTGGTCGATGCCATCGAACGCGGCCAGGAAGCCGAGGAACCCAATGCCGAGCGGCGCATGGCGCTGCTGGCCGAGCTGGCCCTGGTGGCGCTGACTGCAAGCACGGCCGATGCAGCCGAGGCAGCCGGCGCCGGTCAGCCTGCCGCAGCAGGCGACGCGGTGGCGGGCCAGCGGGAGGGCCTGGGGGCGATCGACGACCTCACTGCCCAGGCCCCGGCCGACTATCCCTACTGGCATCTGTCGCTGCAGTTCAACGAGAACGTGCTGCGTGATGGCCTCGACCCCCTGTCCTTCCTGCATTATCTGCGCTCGCTCGGCCGTATCGTCGCCATCCTGCCGGTGGAAAGCGGCATCCCCGATGCCGCCAGCATGGATGCCGAAAGCTGCTACCTGGGCGTGGAAATCTGTTTTGCCTCCGGCTCTTCCCGCCAGACGCTGGAGGATGTCTTCGAGTTCGTGCGTGACGACAGTCGCATCGATATCCTGTCCCCACATAGCGTGCTGGCTGACTACGCCACCGTGCTGCAACGCCTGGCGCGTGAGGATGCGGCGCGTCTGGCCGGTCTCTGGCGCCACCACGGACTGTTCAATGAAACGCAATGGCGCTGCCTGGGCGCGGCCACGGTCGACGAGGCCGCCGCACCGGTGGTGCCGGTGGCCGCGCCCGATACGCGCCAGCGACCGCGCCTGCTGGACGAACGTCGTGCGCAAGAGCAGAAGTTCATCAAGATCGAAGTGTCCAAGCTTGATCAACTGATCGACCTGGTGGGCGAACTGGTGATTGCCGGCGCCAGTGCACGGCTGATTGCGCGGCGCCGCAAGGATAGCCAGTTCGAGGAAGCGACCCAGGCCATCGACGGCCTGATGGAACAGATCCGCGATGCCGCGCTGACCTTGCGCATGGTGCAGATCAATGAAGTGTTCCAGCGCTTCCCGCGCATCGTGCGCGACATTGCGCGCGACCTCGACAAGGACATCGACCTCATCATGACCGGCGCCGATACCGAGCTGGACAAATCCATGGTCGAGCGGCTGGCCGATCCGCTGATGCACATCGTGCGCAATGCCATCGACCACGGTATCGAACCGGCCAACGAGCGCCTCGCCGCCGGCAAACCACCCAGGGCCACCCTGCGCCTGAATGCCACCCACGAATCGGGCAGCGTGCTGATCGAAGTCATGGATGATGGTCGCGGCATGGATCGCGACCGCATCCTGGAAAAGGCCGTGGCACAGGGCTTGACCACCGGCGAAGAAGACCTCAGTGATGCCGACATCTATCGCTTCGTCTTCGAGCCCGGTTTTTCCACGGCCCGGCAGCTGACCGAATTGTCGGGACGCGGGGTCGGCATGGATGTGGTCAAGCGCAATATCGAGGCCTTGCATGGTGAAGTCTCCATCGATACCGAGGGCGGGCGCGGCACCGTGGTGCGCATCCGCCTGCCGCTGACGCTGGCCATCATCTCCGGATTCCAGGTGGTGGTGGGCAATGCAGTCTTCGTGATCCCGCTGGACATGGTGGTGGAATGCATCGACATGCCGCCGCACCAGAGCGGCAGCCACATCGTGGCGGTGCGCGACGAACCCTTGCCCTTTGTCCCGCTGCGCGAGCTGTTCGACCTGCCGCAACGCCAGCAGGGCCGTGCGCGCAAGAGCCTGGTGATCGTGCAATACGGCCAGTTGCGCGCAGGTTTGCTGGTCGATGGTTTGCTCGGCGAATGCCAGGCGGTGATCAAGCCGCTGGGCAGGCTGTTCGGCAAGGTCAAGGGACTGTCGGGATCGACCATCCTCGGTGACGGCCGGGTGGCGCTGATCCTGGACATCCCGCACCTGGTCCATCACACCCAGCAGCAGGAACAAGGCAATACGGCGGTCTACGCCGAACGCGGCGTGACGTCCGCGCAATGACGAGTGCAGCACAAGGGGACGCGAGCATGCAAGAATCGATGACCAACAGAATGAGCATCAAGCAGATCTTCATCTGGCTGGCAGTGGTGCTGTCCATCCTGGTGGCGGTGGTGATCAGTCTCACCGATACCCTCAGGCAGGCCAACACGGCCCTGGAGCATGCCCACCAGTCGCGCTATTCGTCGGCTGCGCTGGCCAATGAGCTGCGCCGGACCACCGAGGACATGACCAAGTTCGCGCGTGCCTATGTGACCACGGGCGATCCCAACGACGAAGATCGTTACTACATGATCCTGGACATCCGTAACGGCAAGCGTCCTCGTCCTGCCAACTATGACCGCTTCAACTGGGACCTGGTGAGCGCCCGCAAGCTTCCGCTGGAAGCGGGTGCCCAGGCGGTGCCGCTGTCCGAGCTGATGCAGCGCTCCGGCTTCACCGAACAGGAATTGGCCAAGATGCAGGAAGCGCTGAAACTGGCCGACCAGCTGTCGCGCATCGAGATCACCGCCTTCCACGCCGTCAAGGGCGAGTTCGACGATGGCGAAGGCAAGTACAGTGTGGTGGGTGCGCCCAACCAGGCCATGGCACAGGAGCTGGTGTTCGACCAGACCTATCGCACCCTGTTCGGCAAGGTGATGAGCCCGGTCAATGATTTCCTGCGCCTGGTCGATGAGCGCACCCAGGCCCGGGTGGTCAAGGCCGGTACCGACTACGCGGAACTGGAACAGAAGATCTTCTGGCTGCTCACTGCCTCGGTGGTGGTGCTGTTCGCCTGCCTGGGGTTTGCCTATCGCACCATCCGTTCCCAGATCGGGGGCGAACCGCGCGACGCCATGAGCGTGCTGCGCCGGGTGGCCGAGGGCGACCTCACCGTGACCGTGCCGCTGCGCAAGCGCGACAAGGTGAGCGTGCTCTACAGCACGCAACAGATGGTCACCAAGTGGACCGACGTCATCGGCGATGTCAGTGGTACGGCCGGCGCATTGGCCTCGGCATCGGAGCAGATTTCATCGTCTTCCCAGGCGCTGTCGCACAATGCTTCGCAACAGGCCGCCAACGTCGAGGAAACCAGTGCCTCGGTGGAAGAGATCACCGCCACCATCGCCCAGAACGCCGACAACGCCCGTACCACCGATGGCATCGCCAGCCTCTCGGCCAATGCCGCCACCGAAGGCGGCGAAGCGGTGCGCGAAACGGTGGCCGCGATGAAGCAGATCGCCAGCAAGATCGGCATCATCGACGACATCGCCTACCAGACCAACCTGCTGGCCCTGAATGCGGCCATCGAAGCGGCACGCGCCGGCGAGCATGGCAAGGGCTTTGCCGTGGTCGCCGCCGAAGTGCGCAAGCTGGCCGAGCGCTCTCAGACCGCCGCCCAGGAAATCATTGCCGTGGCCGAGAACAGCGTCGGCCTGGCCGAAAAGGCTGGCGGCCTGCTCAACCAGATGGTGCCATCGATCCGCAAGACCGCCGACCTGGTGCAGGAGATCGCTGCGGCCTCGGCCGAGCAATCCACCGGTCTGGAACAGATCAACAACGCCGTGCACCAGATGGCGCAAACGACGCAGATGACGGCCTCGGCCTCGGAAGAACTGTCGGCCACCTCGGAAGAGATGAGTGCCCAGGCCATCCATCTGCAGGACCTGATGCGCTTCTTCCGCGTGGGCGAGATGCAGAAGATGCCTCCGCGTGGCGACAAGCCCGGCGAGCCCCGCACCCCTGGTGTGAAGCACGAGCGGGTGCGCCGGCTGTTCATGCTGGATGTGGACGAGAACGAGCCCGGCGTGGACGAGTCCGCGTTCAAGCGTTTCTGAGGTCGCAAGCCATGAGCAAGATTGCATCCATCCTCACCTCAGCGCCCGTGCAGCGCGCAGTGAACCGGTCCGGCCCCCGCCGGCACAGCCAGGAGAGCAGGCCATGCCCAGCGTATCGTTGAACGGCGAATCGGCCCGCAAGCGGCAACAGGAAGAAGTCATCGAGACCCGCCAGTTCCTGACCTTCCTGGTCGGAGCGGAATGCTTTGCCATGCCCATCGTCAACATCCGCGAGATCATCGAATTCGGCGGCCTGACCGAAGTGCCGCTGATGCCGGAATTCCTGCGCGGGGTGATCAACCTGCGCGGCTCGGTGGTGCCGGTGATCGACCTGTCGGTGCGTTTCGGTCGCCCGCCCACCGTCGAGGCCAAGCGCACCTGCATCATCATCATGGAACTGGTGCAGGACGAGCAGATGCTGCTGCTGGGCGTGATGGTCGACGCGGTCAGCGCGGTGCTGAGCATCGGCGTGGACCACATCGAACCACGGCCCTCCTTTGGCGCCGGCATCCGGGCCGATTTCATCGAGGGCATGATCAACGTCAGCGAGCGTTTCGTGGTGGTGCTCGACGTGCAGCGCGTGTTGTCGGTCGATGAGCTGGCCAGCCTGCTGGGCATGAGCGCCGACGACGCGCTGGGCGGCGTGCCGGTGCTGTCGGTCCAGGCTACGCGGGAGTAGCGGCCATGGCCAGCATCGGCGGTTCCGGCGGCATCACCCACCTGAGCGGCAGCGCAGGCCTGGGTCTGCAACTGGATGATGAGGTCAGCGATCATGACATGCAGCTGTTCCAGCAGTTGTTCAAGAAGCATATCGGCCTGCACCTGCCGCTATCGAAGAAGGCCCTGCTGCAAAGCCGCCTGAGCAACCGCGTGCACGAGCTGGGCCTGCGCGAGCTGGGCCAGTACTATGCCCTCATCAGCAGTGAGCAGGGTGGCCAGGAGCGGCAGCGCGCCATCGACCTCATCACCACCAACGAGACCTACTTCTTCCGCGAGCAGGGGCATTTCGATTTCCTGGCCGACGAACTGTTGCCGCTGTGGAGCGAGCGCAAGAGCCTGCGCGTCTGGAGCGCCGCCAGTTCCACCGGGGAAGAGGCCTATACCCTGGCCATGCTGCTGGACCATCACCGGCCCACGGCGTCGTGGTCGGTATTCGGCTCCGACATCAGCACGCGGGTGCTGCGTTTCGCGCGCCGCGCCCTGTATCCGATGGCGCGCGGCCAGAACATTCCGCGCCCTTACCTGCGCCGCTATTGCCTGCTTGGTACCGGTGAATACGAGGGCCAGTTCCTGGTGCAGGCCGACCTGCGCGCCAAGGTCGAGTTTGCCCAGCGCAACCTGACCGCACTGCATGCCCATGACGATGGCATGTATGACCTGATCTTCCTGCGCAACGTGATCATCTATTTCGATTGCGAGACCAAGCTCAAGGTATTGCGCGACGTGATTGCGCGCTTGCGCCCGGGCGGTTATCTGGTGGTCGGGCATTCGGAATCCCTGCACGGTATGGAGCTGGACCTGCTGATGCATTCACCCTCCATCTACCGCAGGCCGCAATGAATGCGCCGCCGGCAATCCGGGTCATGGTCATCGATGACTCTTCGGTGGTACGGCAGTTGATGCAACAACTGCTGGCGCAGACTGCCGACATCCGTGTGATCGGCACGGCGCCCGATCCGGTGTTTGCCTTGCGCAAGATGCATCAGGAGTGGCCGGACGTGATCCTGCTGGATATCGAAATGCCGCGCATGGATGGCATCACCTTCCTGCGCCAGATCATGGCCACCCGACCCACGCCGGTCATCATGTGCAGCGCGCGGGCCGGCGACAGCAGCCAGGTCGCGGCCGAAGCACTGGCGGCCGGCGCGGTGAGCGTCATTGCCAGGCCGCAACTGGGTGTGCGCGAGTTCCTGCAGGAGGCCGTGGTCGAACTGGCCAGCGCCATCCGCACCGCGATGCAGGCCGGACCCGGCAGCCGCAACGGTGTAGCCACCCCGGTACCGGCGCCGACACGGTCCGTGCCGCAGCTGTCCAGGCTGCGCCCGGTCAAAGCAGCATCGCGCGAAATACTGCATGATGCGGGTTGGACCTCGGGCTTGCAGCGCTACACCGCCGATGCCGTACTGAACCCGCCAGGGCCGGAAGACGGCTACCGCCCACCGACGGCGCGCATCGTCGCCATCGGTGCTTCCACCGGCGGACCGCAGGCGCTGGAGCGGGTGCTGGGCCGGCTGGACCGGCGTTGTCCCGGCATCGTGGTGGTGCAGCACATGCCGCAGCGTTTCACGCGCAGCTTCGCCGAGCGGCTGCATCGTCTTTCGGGAGCCGAGGTCAAGGAAGCCGAGCATCTCGATGTGATCCTGCCCGGGCGCGTGCTGATCGCGCCGGGCGGCAAGCACCTGGTCGTGCGGCGCGATGGCCTGCAGTACTATGTGGAAACCCTGGAAGGGCCGCTGGTGAGCCGGCACAAGCCATCGGTGGACGTGCTGTTCCGCTCGTTGGCAAAGGCCGCCGGCAGCAATGCAGTAGGCATCATCATGACAGGCATGGGGGACGACGGAGCGCGGGGAATGCGGGAGATGGCCGATTGCGGCGCCGCGACCTACGCCCAGGACGAGGCCAGCAGTGTGGTCTTCGGCATGCCGAAAGAAGCGATACACATGGGAGGCGTCGGTGATGTCCTCCCGCTCGACAATATCTCTGCCGTGATCGAAAAATATGCCTCTAGAGAATCTCAATGAGCTGATCGAATCCGCGCTGGTCGTCGACGACAGTGCCTTGCAGCGCGGCCATAGCGTGTCGCTGCTGCAGGAGCTGGGCATCGATCTGATCTACGAGGCCGGTAACGGCAACGAAGCGCTGGATCTGCTGGCGCTGCTCAAGCTGCCTCCCGGGCTGGTGGTGATCGATCTGGAAATGCCGGGCATGGATGGCATCGAACTGATCCAGCAATTGCAGCAGAAGGGCATCGACATTCCGCTGATCGTGGCCTCCAGTCGCGAGACTTCCTTGCTGCTGTCGGTGGAAACCATGATCCATGCGCTGGGCATGAACCTGATCGGCGTGCTGCAGAAACCACTCAATCTCGGCCAGTTGCGCGCCGCGTTGCAAGGCTTCCGGCGTCATGGCGGCGATGCGCATGCGCATGACGATCCCTTGCCCTCGATGTGCGAAACCGACCTGGGCGTGGCACTCGAGGGTGGACAGGTGCTGCCTTACTTCCAGCCCAAGGTGGATGTGCAGACGGGCATCCTCAAGGGCGTCGAGGCACTGGCGCGCTGGATTCATCCGGAACGCGGCATGGTTCCGCCGGACCGTTTCATTCCCCTGGCCGAGCAGTGCGGCCTGATCCACGACCTGACCATCCGCATGATGGACCAGGCCATGGCGCAGGCGGCGGTGTGGCATAGCCGGGGGTTGGCGATCAAGGTGGCGGTGAACCTGTCGCCGCTGTCGCTGGAGCAACCCGACTTCCTGCATCGCATCCTGGAACTGGTGGACAAGCATGCCTTGCCGGCCGAGAACGTGGTGCTGGAAATCACCGAAAGCTCGGTGGTCGCGCACAAGGGAAATTCCCTGGGCATGCTGGCGCGTCTGCGGCTCAAGGGCTTCGGCCTGTCGATTGACGATTACGGCACCGGCTTCTCATCGATGCAGCAACTGGCCCGCATCCCTTTCACGGAACTGAAGATCGACCGTTCCTTCGTGCATGGTGCGCATGAGCGCAAGAACTTGCGCGTGATCCTGCAATCCGCGCTGGACATGGCGCAGCGCCTCGAACTGGTGACCGTCGCCGAAGGTGTGGAGACCATGGAAGACTGGCGCCTGCTGCAGGATTTCGGTTGCAGCCTGGGACAGGGCTACCTGATCGGCAAGCCCATGCCGGCCAATGAGTTGTCGCTGTGGCTGAAGGGACATCATCGCCGCCTGCACGAGTTGCGACCGCTGGGGCGCGGGGCGGCTACGGGCGGGGTCGCGTAGGCGACGGACAAGGCCGCAGCGGCGGGTTCACAGCCTGCTGACCGGCTGATCCGTGATGGCATCCAGAAACGGGCGGGCCGGTCCCAGTCCGGGAATCTCCACTGTTTCATCGATCTCCAGCATCGGTGCCAGGACGAAGGCGCGCTCTGCCATGCGCGGATGGGGGACGGTCAGTTCCGCGCTGGCGATGCTGGCATTTCCATACATCAGTACATCCAGATCGAGCGTACGCGGCGCGTTGCGATAGGGCCGCTCGCGCCCGTGCTGCAGTTCGATCGCCTGCAAGGCGTGCAGCAGCTCCAGTGCGGGCAGGGTGGTGCTGACCAGCACCACCGCATTGACATAGTCGTCGCCGCTGGAGTCGATGGGGGCGGTGCGATACAGCGAGGAGCTGTGCATCAGGCTTGACTGCGGCAATTCCGCGAGCCGCACGATGGCCTGCTCGACCGTGGCCCGGGCGTCGCCCAGATTGCCGCCTATGCCGATCCAGGCCAGGGTCTCGGGCCGGTTCATGCCGGCTTACTGGTCGTCGCCGGTGGGCGCTGCATCGGGGCCTGCGCCGCTGGTACTGGTGCGGCTGCGGCGACGACGGCGCTTGGGCGCTTCGGCGCTGCTGCCTTCACTGCCGGCTTCGCTAATGGCTTCGGCGGGCGCCGCGGCAGGCTTCCAGGCTGGCGCGTCGGCCACTTCTGCCGGCGCGGCCTGCTGTTCGTCACCGCCATCATTGCCGCCGCTGTCGCCGACGGACTTGCTGCGGCTGCGGCCACCGCGCCGCTTGCGCTTCTTGGGGCCGGCGCCGGCACTGCCGCTGGCAGTATCGGCCGGCTTGCGGGCGATCAGTTCTTCGCGTTCCGCAGCGTTGCCGGCGATGAAGGCTTCCCACCATTCGCCCAGTTCGGCATCGAGTTCACCGGATTGGCAGCGCAGCAGCAGGAAGTCGAAACCGGCGCGCAGGCGCAGGTGTTCCAGCAGCTTGTAGGGAGCCTTGCCGACGCGGCGCTCGAAGCGTGGCTGCATGGCCCAGATGTCACGCATGTCCGAGGCGATCTTGCGCTGTAGCGCCAGTTTCTCGGTCTGGGCATCCAGCACATCGTCAGCGGCCAGGTGCAGTGCAGGAATCGGGTATTCGCCGGCAGCCTGGTAGGCGCGCCATTTCTCCAGTACCTGATGCCATAGCAGGGAGGCGAACAGGAAGCCCGGAGAGACGCCCTTGCCTTCCTTGACGCGGGCGTCGGTATTGGCCAGCGCCAGGCTGACGAATTTCTCTCCCAGGGGCTGTTCCAGCACCACATCCAGCAGCGGCAGCAGGCCATGGTGCAGGCCTTCCTTGCGCAGTTGCTGCAGGCAGGCCAGGGCATGGCCGCTCATCAGCAGCTTCAGCATTTCGTCGAACACGCGTGCGGCCGGCACGTTGTCGATCAGCGGTGCCATCACGCGGATGGGGGCGCTGCTGGCGGGGTCGATGCTGAACTTGAGCTTGGCCGCGAAGCGCACCACGCGCAGCATGCGCACCGGGTCTTCGCGATAGCGCGCTTCGGGCTCGCCGATGATGCGCAGCTTCTTATCGCGGATGTCGGCGATGCCGCCGTGATAATCCAGCACCGTCTGGCTGGCCGGATCGTAGTACATGGCGTTGATGGTGAAGTCGCGTCGGGTTGCGTCTTCATGTTGTTCGCCGAAGGTGTTGTCGCGCAGCACGCGACCATGTTCATCCTTGGGTGCAGCTTCGGCCGAGGCGCCACGGAAGGTGGTGACCTCGATCAGTTCCTGACCGAACATGACATGGACGATCTGAAAACGGCGGCCGATGATGAAGGCGCGCCGGAACAGTTGCTTGACCTGTTCCGGGGTGGCGTTGGTGGCGACGTCGAAGTCCTTGGGCTTGATGCCCAGCAGCAGGTCGCGCACTGCACCGCCGACGATGAAGGCCTTGTAGCCGGCGTCCTGCAGGGTCTGCGTCACGCGAACCGCATTGGGGGATACCAGCGCCGGGTCGATGCCATGCTGCTTGGGGCCGAGCACGTCGGGTTCGATCTTGCCGCCCGCAGCGCCGGCCTTGGCCCGCGATTTCTTGACCGGTTCGGCGCTCTCTGCGGCTGCAGCAGCCTTGCCGCGGCCCAGGATGGAGCGAATCAGTTTCTTGATCATTGCACGTGGCCGTCGGCGAAGAGGTTCAGTACCGGCCAGCCACGGGACTGGGCATGCGCCAGCAGCTTGTCGTTGGGGTTGGTGGCGATGGGGTCGGTGACGCGTTCCAGCAGGGGGATGTCGTTCTGCGAATCGCTATAGAAATAGCTGCGCTCGAACTTGTCCAGGGTGTGGCCCAGCTGGTCCAGCCAGGCTTCGGTATGGACGATCTTGCCCGGGCCGAAGGTCGGCGTGCCGCGCAGCTTGCCGGTGAGGTTGCCCAGGGCGTCCAGCTCCGGCAGGGCGGCGATGAGGTGCTCCACGCCGAAATGCGAGGCGATGGGCTTGGTCACGAAATGGTTGGTGGCGGTGACGATGGCCACCAGGTCGCCGGCGTCCAGGTGCTTCTTCACCAGGGCCACGGCTTGCGGCAGGATGGCCGGCTTGACCACTTCTTCCATGAACTGCTGGTGCATCTCGTCGAGTTGCTGGCGCGGGATGCGCGACAGGTTGCCCAGCGCGAACTCCAGGTAGGCCACCGGGTCCAGCGTGCCGTTCTGGTAATGGGCGAACCATTCGTCATTGGCTTTCCGGAAGCTGTCGGCATCCACGGCGCCGATGCGCGCCATGAATTCGCCCCACTCGTGGTCGGAGTCGAGCGGCAGCAGGGTATGGTCGAGATCGAAAAGGGCGAGGTTCATTGTTCTCCGGATTCCTGTTGTAACAGTTCGCGTAGCAAGGGGAGGGTGATGGCGCGCTTGGTGGCCAGCGAGTAGCGGTCCAGCGCGTCGAGCATGCGCGACAGCGAGGGCATGTCGCGCCGGTAGTGGGTGAGCATGTACATCATCACGGCCGGGGGGATTTCCAGGCCGCGGTCCAGCGTGATCTGCAGCAGGGCGGCGATCTTCTCGTCATCCGAGAGATCATGGACCTGATAGATCAGGCCCCAGCCCAGGCGGGTGCGCAGGTCTTCGCGCAACTCCAGACGGGTAGGGGGCAAGGTGCCGCTGCAGACCATGCAACCACCCTGTTCGCGGATCTGGTTGAACAGGTTGAAGGCAGCGATCTGCTGCTCCTCGAACAACTGGTCCACGTCGTCGAGCAGGTAATGGCTGGTGCGGGGGCTGTATTCGAAGGCCGACTCGGGCGAGTCGGCGTGGATCAGGCGGGCATGATTGCCTTCCTGGCCGGCCTTGGTGGCCAGGGCGTGCAGCAGGTGGCTCTTGCCGGCCCCGGCTTCGGCCCAGAGATAGATGAAGCGATCGGTGCTGGCACTGCCGGTATGGGTGGATTTGCCCACGCCGGCAGAGGCCAGCAGCTTCAAGCGCTCCAGCAGTTCTGCGTTGCGGCCGGTCACGAAGCTGTCGAAGCTTTGCGGCTGGTCCGCGCTCAAATCGAGCGGAATCTGTTTCATCGGCGTGTATCAGCTACGGGTGCCGCAGTTGTGCTGCGGCAAGTTAATGCAGGTCGGCGCGCGGCGCCGGACACTGCGCAGCTTCCCGGTCCTGCATGGAGGCTGTGATAAGACATGGACACTCTATCTAGCGGTTGTAAAAATTGCTGGCCAGGTACTCGCGCCGCACATGCATGGCGATCACCGAGACAATGGCCGAGGCCGGCAGCGCCAGCAGCACGCCGACGAAGCCGAACAGCTGGCCAAAGGCCAGCAGGGCGAAAATCACGACCAGCGGATGCAAGCCGATACGCTCGCCCACCAGCTTGGGCGTGAGGATGAAGCTTTCCAGCACCTGTCCCACGCCATAAATCAGGGCCACCCACAGCAGGCCGATGGCACCATCGAACTGCAGGATCGCCGCCAGGATCGCCAGCACCAGCCCCAGGCCGAAACCGACGTAGGGGATGAATACCAGCAAGCCGGTCAATACGCCCACCGGCAGCGCGCTGTCGAAGCCTGCCACCGTGAGCGCAACCGAATAATAGACTGCCAGCACCAGCATCACCAGCAATTGTCCGCGCAGATACTGTCCCAGCAGGCCATCGACCTCGGCAGCCATGGTATTGACGCGACCGGCCCAGCGGCGCGGAATCATGATCTGCACCCGCTTGAGGAAGGGATGCCAGTCCTGCAACAGGTAGAACAACACCATCGGCACGAACAGCAGGTTGGCCAGCCACGCCAGCAACGCCGTGCCGCCCACCCGGGCCGAGGCCAGCACCGAACTCCACAGTTCGTCGCCGCTGGTGCTGATCTGCTGCGTGAGCAGGGCCTTGATGCCGGCCATGTCCAGACGCACATCGATGCCCAGCTGGTGCAGCCGCGGCGAGAGGAAGGCGTTCAGCTTGTCCAGCAGCGGCGGCACCTGGGCCTGCAGCAACGGAATCTGGCGCAGCACCAGCGGCACCACGATCAGCACTAGCGCCAGGCCGGCCAGGATCAGCAGCAACACCATGATGGTCACGCCCACGAAGCGCGGCACCCGCACCGGGCCCAGCCGGCGGCTGGCGATCCAGTCCACGCCCGGGTTGAGTGCATAGCCGAGGATGCCGGCAGCGACGAAAGGGGACAGCATCGGCCCCAGCGCCACCAGCAGGGACAATAGCAAAATGCCGACAATCAGCCACGCCAGGTTTTGTTTTTGCTCTTCGGACAAAGAAAAAGGCATGGATTCGGAGTTCGGGAGTGTCGGTTTTGTTAAAATCACGCTTTGGCAGGGCATTCTCCACCCTGAATCCCCTATTTTACCGTCTTCACTGGCAATATTTCATCATGACTTCACCTTCCAATGTCTCCCTCTCCTACCGTGACGCTGGCGTCGATATCGATGCCGGTGACGCCCTGGTCGAAGCGATCAAGCCTTTCGCCAAGCGCACCACCCGCGAAGGCGTGCTGGGCGGCATTGGCGGTTTCGGTGCGCTCTTCGAGATCAGCAAGAAGTTCAAGGAACCGGTGCTGGTGTCCGGGACCGACGGCGTGGGTACCAAGCTCAAGCTGGCCTTCCACCTGAATCGTCACGATACGGTCGGTATCGACCTGGTGGCCATGAGCGTCAACGACATCCTGGTGCAGGGCGCCGAGCCGCTGTTCTTCCTGGATTACTTTGCCTGCGGCAAGCTGGACGTGCCTTCGGCCACCGATGTGATCAAGGGCATCGCCGCCGGCTGCGAACAGGCCGGTTGCGCCCTGATCGGTGGTGAAACTGCCGAAATGCCCAGCATGTACCCGGACGGTGAATACGACCTGGCCGGCTTTGCCGTCGGCGCGGTGGAAAAATCCAAGATCATCGACGGCACCAAGATCGCCCCGGGCGACGTGGTGCTGGGCCTGGCTTCCTCGGGCGCGCACTCCAACGGCTATTCGCTGGTGCGCAAGATCCTGGACGTGGCCAAGCCGGACCTGGAAGCCGATTTCCACGGCCGCAAGCTGGCCGACGTGCTGATGGCCCCGACCCGCATCTACGTCAAGCCCCTGCTGTCGCTGATGGAAAAGCTGGAAGTCAAGGGCATGGTCCACATCACCGGTGGCGGCCTGGTCGAGAACATCCCGCGCGTACTGCAGGACCACCTGACCGCCGAACTGGATGCCAAGTCCTGGACCATGCCGCCGCTGTTCACCTGGCTGCAGCAGCATGGTGGCGTGGCCGATGCAGAAATGCACCGCGTCTTCAACTGCGGCATCGGCATGACCGTGATCGTCTCCAAGGAAAACGCGGACGTCGCCGAAGCCCACCTGAAGGCCGCTGGCGAGACCGTCTACCGCATCGGTACCATCCGCGCCCGCGCGGAGGGTGAAGCGCAGACCATCGTGCGTTGAATGGTGTAAATCGTTTCGCAAAATGAAAAAGGCTGCTTTGATGCAGCCTTTTTCATTTTTGCGGGGCTTTCCCGATGTGTGGCGACTTGTCTTGTTAGGATGGCACCGGATTTCTCGCGGGAAATTTTGACTAGCCCGCCTGTCCCACATCCCCATCCTGCTCCGCCAGGATCTGTCGCGGTCCCGTCTGTACGCCGCGCGCCATGCCATTGGGCGGCGGCACGCGCACCGGTTCGCTGATGTCGGAGGCGGTCGAGAGCACATTGAGCGTGTCCTCCGGCAGGGCGTCCCAGACCGGGTCGTCGATGGCCTCGAAGACGCGTCGCAACTGCGAACCCCAGCTGCGGCGGATCATCTGGAAATACTGGTTCTGCTCGTCGATGGTGACGAAACGGGTCACGGCCAGGTCTTCGCTCTCATAGACCAGCAGATCCAGCGGCAGGCCCACCGAGATGTTGGACTTCAGCGTGGAATCCATGGAGATCAACGCACACTTGGCAGCTTCGTCCAGTGAGGTCTGCGGGGTCACCACGCGATCGATGATGGGCTTGCCGTACTTGGATTCACCGATCTGGAAATAGGTGTTCTCGTCGTGCGACTCGATGAAGTTGCCGGCCGAGTACATCTGGAACAGGCGGCAGCGCTCGCCGCGGATCTGGCCGCCGAAGATGATGCTGACGTTAAAGTCGATGCCGAACTTGTTGAGCTCGGCCGCTTCGCGGTCATGCACGGCGCGGATGGCGTCGCCCAGGATCTGGGCCGCCTCGTACATGGAGGTCGCAGTCCAGATGCTGCGGCCCTCGGCATTGGTGCGCTCGGTCAGCATCTGGCGGATGGATTGCGAAATCGACAGGTTGCCGGCGGTCATCAAGACCATGACGCGGTCGCCCGGATTCTCGTAAACACTCATCTTGCGGAAGGTGCCGATATGATCGACACCCGCATTGGTACGAGAATCGGACAGGAACACCAGGCCGCTGTTGAGGCGCATGGCTACGCAGTAGGTCATGATGGAATCTTGGTACTTGGAAACGTAAAGCCGGATTTTACCGTAAGGCCCGGCGCCAGAGCTTGCGCACCGGGGACATCTGTCGTGACGTACCTACAGTAACGGCCTGTTTCCGGAAAAGATGACAGCGGCTGTGCTCCTTTCTCATGCTGCAGAGCACAGCCGGAGTCACTTACGCTGCCAACGGAACAAGAAAATCGCGGCTGATGCGATTGCCCAGCTCGAAGATGCGTTCCAGGAATTCGGTCAGGGTGTCGTGCAGACCAGCTTCCAGGATTTCCTCGATGCGGGCGAACTTCAGGTCGGCATGCAGCTTGCCGGCGAAGCGCTCGGTGTCGGCCGAGACATCGTTGCGCACATGGTGCAGGTTGGAGATCACATTACCCATGCAGGCCAGCAGCGAGCGCGGCATGTCGGCGCGCAGGATCAGCAGTTCGGCCACGCGCTCGGGGGTGATGACGTCGCGATAGACCTTGCGGTAGATCTCGAAGCCGGACACCGAACGCAGGATCGCGGCCCAGTAGTAGAAGTCCAGTTGCCCGGCTTCATCGCGTGCGGCCTGGCTCTGTGATTGGGATTGCGATTGCGATTGGCCGTTCTGTTTCTGCGACTGCGCTTCCTTGGCGCCGTGGAACTTGACGTCGATGATGCGCGCCGTGTTGTCGGCACGTTCCAGGAAGGTCCCCAGGCGGATGAAGTGGAAGGCCTCATCCTCCAGCATGGTGCCGATGGTCACGCCCCGTGACAGGTGCGAGCGATGCTTGACCCACTCGAAGAAATCGCTGGGGTTCTGCTCCAGCGCATTGGTCTGCAGGTAGGACTGCATCTTGATCCAGGTGGCGTTCTGGATTTCCCAGGCTTCCGTGGTCAGCGCGCCGCGCACGGCCCGCGCGTTCTCGCGGGCCTGGCGCAGGCAGGAGGCGATCGACGACGGGTTGTTGGGGTCGCGCACCATGAAGTCGATGACGTCCTTCTGCGTGAGCTTGTCGTATTTCTGGTTGTAGCCGTAGAGCAGTTCCGAGATACCCAGCACGGCGCGCCAGCCCTGCTCGGCGTCGTCGGTCGATTGCGGCAGCAGCGCGGTCTGTACATGCACATCGAGCATGCGGGCGGTGTTCTCGGCGCGCTCGGTGTAGCGGGCCATCCAGAAGAGGTGATCGGCGGTGCGGCTCAACATCGTTATTTCTCCAGAATCCAGGTGTCCTTGGTGCCGCCGCCCTGCGACGAGTTCACCACCAGCGAGCCTTCCTTCAAGGCCACGCGCGTCAAGCCGCCCTTGACCATCGTGATCTGCTTGCCCGACAGCACGAACGGGCGCAGGTCCAGGTGGCGCGGCGCGATGCCGGACTCCACATAGGTCGGACAGACCGACAGCGCGAGCGTGGGCTGGGCGATATAGCCGTCGGGTTTGGCGATGATGCGGGCACGGAAGTCCTCGATCTCCTGCCTGGTCGAGGCCGGGCCGACCAGCATGCCGTAGCCGCCGGCGCCGTGGACTTCCTTGACCACCAGCTTTTCCAGGTTGGCCAGCGTGTAGGAGAGGTCCTCCTTCTTGCGGCACTGGTAGGTCGGCACGTTGTTGAGGATGGGTTCTTCGGAAAGGTAGAAACGCACCATGTCCGGCACGTAGGGATAGATCGACTTGTCGTCGGCCACGCCGGTGCCGATGGCATTGGTCAGCGTGACCTTGCCGGCGCGATATGCCTGCAGCAGTCCCGGTACGCCCAGCGCCGAATCGGGGCGGAAGGCCAGCGGATCGAGGAAGTCGTCGTCGATGCGGCGATAGATCACGTCGACCCGCTTGGGGCCGCGCGTGGTGCGCATGTAGACCACGTTGTCCTTGACGAACAGGTCCTGCCCCTCGACCAGTTCCACGCCCATCTGCTGGGCCAGGAAGGCATGCTCGAAGTAGGCCGAGTTGTACATGCCCGGGGTCATTACCACCACCGTCGGATCGGTCACGCCGGCAGGGGCCACCGAGCGCAGATTGTCCAGCAGCAGGTCGGGATAGTGATCGACCGGCGCGATCTTGTGGCGCTTGAAGAGATCGGGGAAGAGCCGCATCATCATCTTGCGGTTTTCCAGCATGTAGGACACGCCGGAAGGCACGCGCAGATTGTCTTCCAGCACGTAGAACTCGCCCTCGCCGGCGCGCACGATGTCGACCCCGGCGATGTGTGCGTAGATGTCGTTGACCACGTTCACATCCTGCATCTCGCGCCGGTACTGGGCGTTCTGGAAGATCTGCTCGGGCGGGATGATGCCGGCCTTGACAATCTTCTGCTCGTGGTAGATGTCGTGGATGAACATGTTGAGCGCCTTGACGCGCTGGACCAGCCCGGCTTCCAGCTTGGCCCATTCGGCCTTGTGGATGATGCGCGGGATGATGTCGAAGGGGATCAGGCGTTCGGTGCCGGCATCGTTTCCATAGACGGCGAAGGTAATACCGACGCGGCGGAAGATCAGGTCGGATTCGGCACGTTTGCGGGCGATGATTTCCGGCGATTGCGCGGAAAGCCAGCTGGCGAATTCTGCATAGTGCTGACGCACTTCACGATCTTCGCTGCCGGAGCCTCCTGAATACATCTCATCAAAAAAATGTGCCATAGGTTTGCTTCGCGTTCCCGTGGGGAGCGGGAATCTTTCTAAGTAGGTTGTAACGAAAACAGAGGCGGTAGGTACGGCAAAACACCAGCGGGATTGCAGCGTGAAGCAATGACCCTAGGGGACTGCAGCGGCACGCCAGAGGGGGCGTGCACGAAGAAAGACTAACAGAGCCCTGAAATTTTTGACAGTGGAAAATTGCACGCTTTTGCTCCTCTCATGCGCGGGCCTGCAGCCATGTCCTGCAGACCCGCATTGGCTTCAGTTGTTCCATGGAGTGGGTGCGGGTACCTCGCAGGGCGCCGGCATGTCGATGGTCTTGAAGTCGGCCGGACTGACGATTTCCAGGTACTCCATGTCCGGTGAATAGTCGAACAGGAAGTGCACGATGCCCGGTCGCTGGTGCACGCAGTCGCCGGCCTTGACCAGCGTGACCTCGGTGTCGTACATGAAGCGCGCCCAGCCCTTGAGCATGATGACGATGTGGAAGTTGGCCTCGTGCCGATGCCATCCGGTGCCGGTCTCGGGTGCCATGTTGGCCTTGACCAGCTGCGCTACCACCTGGCCGCCGGTGGCTGCGGCGATACCCAGGTCGCGGTAGAGGAAGAAGTCGCGCAGTCCGCCCGTTTCATAGGGCGTGTCGCCCTCGCTCACATGCGAGAAGGTGTTTTGCGCCAGTACGCTTGCATCAGCTACGGTATTCATCACATCCATCCTTTCTGCGGTCTCCCGCAATGGGCCTGCGACAAAAAACGGGCGCGATCCTCTTCAATGCGGCGCCCTAGAATTCCACGTCGAGCTCGTCGATATCCTCCGGCTCCTTCTTGGCGGCGGTGATCCATTCCTGCATCTCCGGCATGGCCATGATGCGCTTGGCATAGGCGGTGCAGACGGGATCGAGTTTGACGTCATAGGTCATGAAGCGCGTGACCACCGGGGCATACATGGCATCGGCCATGGTGCGTTGTTCGCCGAACAGGAAAGGCCCGCCGTACTTGGCCAGGCATTCCTTCCAGATGGTGGTGATGCGCACGATGTCGGCTTCCGCGCGCGACCACACCTTGAAGTTGGGGAAGTGTCCCTTCAGATTCATCGGCAGCGCTGCGCGCAGGGCCGAGAAGCCGGAATGCATTTCGCCGCAGACCGAGCGGCAATGGGCGCGGGCGGCCAGGTCGGAGGGCAGCAGCTTGGCGCCGGGGCGGATTTCGTTGAGATATTCGGCAATGGCCAGCGTATCCCATACCAGTACATCGCCATGGTGGAGGCTGGGTACCAGGATGGAGGAAGACAGGAGCAGGATCTCTGCCCGTGCCGACGGGTCGTCCGGCGGCACGATGTCTTCCTCGAAGGAGAGCCCTGCGAACCTGGCCATGAGCCAGCCGCGCAGGGACCACGAGGAGTAGTTCTTGCTGGTGATGCGCAAAGTCGTCTTAGGCATGTCAGTCCTTTTTCTGTTTTGTGCAGGTTGACTTTGGGCACGCTGCCGCGTGAGCGGCGGTGTCATCTTCATCATCTTGGTCAGCCCTTCCTGTCTGCGCGTCAGGAAAGGCACAGGCCGGTCACCGGCATGCGAGGGGATTGCTTGCAAAGCTTGTGCCAGCTCGCGGGAAATGCCCGCCTGCCCGACCGCGGGGTTTCCGTGCGGCCATCAATGCCGGTGCAGGGCCTGGAAAAGCGGTGGGCGGCGGCGTTTGCGGCCCACCGATGGCACGGCAATGGCACGACAATTGCATCCCGTGGTCAGCGAGCGGCAGTCAAGGAAACCAAGAAGAGACACTCCCGAGGGCGGCGTTTTCATGATCAATACCTATCAGCTCTACCAGAACTACGCCGACGCCACCGATCCACTGCGGGCCTGTGCCCGCATGATGGCGCCCATGCTGGACATGACCTGGCCCGGCGTGCCGGCCCAGCCCTACCTGCGCAAGATGGCGTCGGCCTGCGAGGTCTTTGCGCGCACGCAGCTGACCCATGCCCGCCCACCCTTCGCCATCGGCGAGGTGGTCGATGGTGGGCGCACAATTGCGGTGCACGAGGAAGAAGTCGCCGATACGCCCTTCTGTGGACTGCTGCATTTCCGCAAGGAAACTTTAGCCCATCAGCCCAAGGTGCTGGTGGTGGCGCCCATGTCGGGCCACTTCGCCACGCTGCTGCGCGGTACCGTCAAGACCTTGCTGCGCGACCACGACGTCTACATCACCGACTGGCGCAATGCACGCGACATCGCCCTGGAGCATGGTCCTTTCGGCCTGGATGAATACGTTTCCCATGTGATCCAGTTCCTCACCGTGCTGGGGCCGGGCGCCCACCTGCTGGCGGTGTGCCAGCCCACGGTGGCGGCGTTGACTGCGGCAGCGGTCATGGCCGAGGAAAACCATCCGGCCCAGCCGCGCACCATGACCCTGATGGCGGGGCCGCTGGATACCCGGGTCAATCCGACCGCCGTCAATGCGCTGGCCAAGAGCAAGCCCATCGCCTGGTTCGAGAAGAACATGATCAGTACCGTGCCGGCACGCCATGCGGGTGCGGGGCGGCGCGTCTATCCGGGCTTCGTGCAGCTGGGGGCGTTCATGAACATGAACCTGAACCGCCACGTCGACGCCTTCCGCAAGCTCTACCATCATCTGGTCGAGGGCGAGGAGGCGCAGGCGGCGCAGATCAAGGATTTCTACGAAGAGTACTTCGCCATGTCCGACCTGCCGGCCGAGTTCTACCTGGAAACGGTGCGCACGGTCTTCCAGGAACATGCGCTGCCGCTGGGCAAGCTGACCTATCGCGAGCGTGTGGTGGAGCCACGTGCCATTCGCCGCACCGCGCTGTTCACCATCGAAGGCGAGAAGGACGACATCTGCGCCGTCGGCCAGACCGTGGCCGCACAGGAAATGTGCAGCAACATCCGGCCCTATATGCGCATGCACCATGTTCAGACGGCGGTCGGGCATTACGGCGTCTTCAATGGCCGGCGCTGGGAAAACGAAATCTATCCGCGTCTGCGGGATTTCATTAATATGCATCACAGGTGAGCCTTCGGCGCCTGTCCCGTCCTGCCGAAGGACCTGGTTTTCCGGATCAGAAATCCAGGTTGTCGCAGGCCGGGCACTTACAGTCTCACTTACACTCACAGCGAGGTCGCCCTCAGGATGTCTTCAGAAAAGTAATCAGGCGGTAAGAAAAACAAGGTATGCATGACGGGGCTCTGCGCCTGTCACTGCATGTCGCCAACAACCAAGCCCTGTGCTTGAACCATTGCTTGTCGTAAAGGAATTCCATGTCGATCCACGTGGCCCTGAACCATGTCACCTCTTACAAGTACGACCGTGCCATCAACCTGGGACCGCAAGTCGTCCGCTTGCGTCCCGCTCCGCATAGTCGTACACGCATCCTGAGCTATTCGCTGCGGGTCTTGCCCGAGCCGCATTTCATCAACTGGCAGCAGGACCCGGAATCAAACTACCTGGCACGCCTGGTGTTCCCGGAGAAGACCACCGAATTCAAGATCGAAGTCGATCTGGTGGCCGAGATGTCGGTCATCAATCCCTTCGATTTCTTCCTTGAGCCGTATGCCGAGCAATTCCCCTTCGAGTACGCCAAGGACCTGCTGAATGAACTGATGCCGTACCGGCAGAAGCTGCCGCTGTCGCCGCTGTTCAAGAAATTCCTGGACAGCGTTCCGCGCGAGAAGGTGGGCAGTGCCAACTTCCTGGTGGCGCTGAACCAGAAGCTGGCCTCGCACATCGGCTACACCATCCGCATGGAACCGGGCGTGCAGACACCGGAAGAAACGCTGGAACTGCAGTCCGGCTCCTGCCGCGATTCGTCCTGGTTGCTGGTGCAGTTGCTGCGCCACCTGGGGCTGGCGGCGCGTTTCGTCTCCGGCTACCTGATCCAGCTGACGGCCGACCAGAAGTCGCTCGATGGTCCTTCCGGCCCCGAGGCCGATTTCACCGACCTGCACGCCTGGTGCGAGGTCTACCTGCCGGGTGCCGGCTGGGTGGGGCTGGACCCGACCTCGGGCCTGTTTGCGGGCGAAGGGCACATCCCCTTGTCCTGCACGCCCGAGCCGGCATCGGCTGCACCGGTGAGTGGCCTGGTCGATCCCTGCGAAGTGGAGTTCGAACACCTGATGTCGGTCAAGCGCATCTGGGAAGCGCCGCGTGTGACCAAGCCCTATACCGAGGAGCAGTGGGCCGCGATCGAACAGCTGGGGCATGCCATCGACGTCGACCTCCAGACCAATGACGTGCGCCTGACCATGGGCGGCGAGCCGACCTTCGTTTCGCTGGATCATCCGGACGAGCCGGAATGGAATACCGCCGCCATGGGTCCGACCAAGAAGCCGCTGGCGGCCGAGCTGTACCACCGCATGCGCGACAAGTATGCGGCGCAGGGCCTGCCGCACTTCGGCCAGGGCAAGTGGTACCCCGGTGAGCAACTGCCGCGCTGGGCGCTCAATTGCTATTGGCGTCGCGATGGCGAGCCGATCTGGATGAACCCCGCCCTGATCGGTGACGAGACCAAGCCCAACGTGACCGACAAGATCGTGACCAGCCACTTCCTGCACCGCGTGGCGCAGCGACTGAAGGTGGATGGCAAGAACGTCTTCCCCGCTTACGAAGACGTGTTCTACTACATGTGGCGCGAGCGCCGCCTGCCGGGCAATGTCGACCCCTTCGACTCGCGGGTGGATGACAAGCAGGAACGCGAGCGCCTGATGCGCGTCTTCACGCAGGGTCTGCAAAGCGCCGTGGGGCATGTGCTGCCGCTGGCGCGACGCGATGATGGACGCGGCTGGCAGAGCGGGGCGTGGTTCCTGCGCAGCGAGCGCTGCTATCTGTATCCGGGCGATTCGCCGCTGGGTTATCGCATGCCGCTGGATTCGCTGCCGTGGGTCAAGGAAGGGGAATACCCGGCGGTGTATCCGGCCGATCCCGCCCAGAGCTTCCGACCCTTGCCCAGCAATACTGAGATCCGTCGTCAGTTGGGTAGCCCCCAGGAGCCAGGTGGACGCGTTGACAGGGCAAGCAGCATGGGAGCGGCCATCGGCGGGGGCGCCGAGGCCAAGACCGGCACCGCCGGCACTGCCGGTACCATCGCTACTGAGGCGACTGCCCCCCAGCCGGCGCCGGCCAGCTTCGAGTCGGCCAACTGGGTCACCCGCACCGCACTTTGCGCCGAAGTGCGCAATGGCGTGTTCTACCTCTTCATGCCGCCACTGTCGCAACTGGAACATTATCTTGAACTGGTGGCCGCCATCGAGGCCGTGGCCGAGGAACTGAAGCAGCCGGTGCTGCTGGAAGGCTACGAGCCGCCCAATGATCCGCGCCTGCGCAAGTTCAGCGTCACCCCCGACCCGGGCGTGATCGAGGTCAACATCCAGCCGGCCAACAACTGGAGCGAACTGGTCGAGCAGACCACGCACCTGTACGACGCTGCTCGCGCCTCGCGCCTGACCACCGAGAAATTCATGCTGGATGGCCATCACTCCGGTACCGGAGGCGGCAACCACATGGTGCTGGGCGGCATCACCACCAGCGATTCGCCCTTCCTGCGCCGGCCGGACCTGTTGCGCAGCCTGATTTCCTACTGGCACAACCATCCCTCGCTGTCCTACCTGTTCTCGGGCATGTTCATCGGCCCGACCTCGCAGGCGCCGCGCATCGACGAAGCGCGCAACGACTCGACGGTGGAAATCGAACTGGCTTTTGCCGAGATGGACAAGCAGGTCGCCAAGGGAGAATGCCCACCCTGGCTGGTGGACCGGCTGTTGCGCAATCTCTTGATCGACGTGACCGGCAATACGCACCGCGCCGAGTTCTGCATCGACAAGATGTATTCCCCCGACAGTGCCACCGGCCGCCTGGGCCTGCTGGAATTGCGCGCCTTCGAGATGCCGCCGCATGCGCGCATGAGCCTGACCCAGCAACTGCTGCTGCGCGGCCTGGTGGCGCGTTTCTGGAAGGACCCGTACAAGCCGGCACGCCTGGTGCGCTGGGGGACCGAGCTGCATGACCGCTTCCTGCTGCCGCATTTCATCGAGCAGGACTTTGCCGATGTGATGGCCGACATGAACGAGGCCGGCTATCCCATGCGCGCCGAGTGGTTCGCGCCGCACATGGAATTCCGTTGCCCCAAGATCGGCGACTATGCCGTCAAGGGCATGCAGATCGAATTGCGCACGGCGTTGGAGCCCTGGCACGTGCTGGGCGAAGAGAACAGCGGCGGCGGTACTGCGCGCTATGTCGATTCCTCGCTGGAGCGCCTGCAGGTCAAGGTCAGCGGCATGGCCTCGGATCGCTACGTGCTGACCTGCAATGGTGTCTCGGTGCCGTTGCAGCCCACCGGCACGGTCGGACAGTTCGTCTCGGGCATCCGTTACCGCGCCTGGCAGCCGCCGTCGGCGCTGCACCCGACCATCCCGGTGGATTCACCGCTGACCTTCGATCTGGTCGATACCTGGAACGGCCGCAGCCTGGGCGGTTGCCAGTACCACGTGGTGCATCCGGGCGGACGCAACTACGAGACCTTCCCGGTCAATGCCTTCGAGGCGGAAAGTCGCCGCCTGGCGCGCTACTTCCGCATGAACCATACCCCGGGAAAATTGCGAGTCACCCCGGCGCGGCCGTCTATCGAGTTTCCTTTTACGTTAGACTTACGCTACTTCTAAAACTGAGCCGGGCGCGGCGTCTTGCCGCCTCTGGCGCTGCGCGATGCAGGCCGCCGCGCAGCGCAGCCTGGCCGCCAATGACCTATGCACCAGCGTCTACTGGAGAGCTATTCGGTAGCCAGCGATCGCTTCGACGAGATGCTGGCGGCCGACGGCCGCCTGCGCCCACACTGGCGAACGCTGATCGACCAGCTTGAAAACCTCTCGCCGGAGATGTTGCGCCGGCGTGCCAACGAGGTGCGTGACGCCATCGCCTCCGATGGCGTGACCTACAACGTCTATGTCGATCCCAAGGGCGCCAATCGCCCATGGGAGCTGGATCTGCTGCCACACCTGGTGTCCTCGGAGGAATGGGATTTCCTGGAGCGTGCGGTGGCGCAGCGGGCGCGGCTGATGAACGGCCTGCTGTCCGACATCTACGGGCCGCAGTCGTTGATCGCCGAGGGTCTGTTGCCGCCGGCGCTGGTATTCGGCCAGCACGGCTACCTGATGCCCTGCCATGGCTGGCAGCCGCCGGGCGGCGTGCATCTGCATGCCTATGCGATCGACCTGGCGCGCTCGGCCGATGGCACCTGGTGGGTGGTCTCGGACCGTACCCAGGGACCGTCAGGCACCGGATATGCGCTGCAGAACCGCCAGATCATGGCGCGTGCCATGCCGGAGGCGCTGCGCGACATGCATGTGGAGTCGCCGCATCGCTACTTCCATACGCTGCGCGCGATGCTGACGCGCCTGGCGCCGTCCGAGGGCGAGGTGCCGCTGATCGTGCTGCTCACCCCCGGCCCTTACAACGAAACCTATTCCGAGCATGCCTTCCTGGCGCATACGCTGGGCTTTCCGCTGGTGGAAGGGGTGGACCTGACGGTGCGTGGCGAGCAGGTGTTCCTGAAGACCTTGAATGGCCTGCGCCGCGTGCACGCCATCCTGCGCCGCATGGACGACGACTATTGCGATCCGCTGGAGCTGCGCGCCGATTCGGCGTTGGGGGTACCGGGGCTGACGCAGGCGGCGCGCCTGGGCAATGTGGTGATCGCCAATTCGCTGGGCAGTGGCGTGCTGGAGTCGACCGCGCTGCATGGCTTCCTGCCGGCGATCAACGAGCGGCTGTTTGGCGAGCCGCTGATGCTGCCTTCGGTGGCGTCGTGGTGGTGCGGTGAAAAACCTGCGCTGGATTACACACTGGCGCATCTCGATGATCTGGTGATCGTGCCGGCGTTTTCCTCGATGCGCATGCAGCCGGTGTTCGGCCATGCCCTTACCGGCACGGCGCGCCGACGCCTGATCGAAAGCCTGCAGCTGCAGCCGCACGCCTATGCGGCGCAGGAATGGGTGCGCCTGTCGCAGGCGCCGGTGATGTCGCGCAGCGGTGACTACCGCCTGATGAACCGCACCATCAGCCTGCGTGTGTTCGTGGTGGCCGATGGCGAAGGCGGTTACCAGGTGATGCCGGGTGGCCTGACCCGGGTGGCGCCGCGCCAGCGACGGGATGTGGTGTCGATGCAGCAGGGGGGCACCAGCAAGGATGTGTGGGTGTTGCGCGAGGCGGAGCAGTGGGCGCCGAGTGCCGTGGAGGTCGCCCAGGGTGTCAACAACGTCACCGTCATCAAGGGCACGGTCGATGTGTCGTCGCACTCTGGTGAGAACCTGTTCTGGATGGGGCGCTATTCGGAGCGCGTGAAGAATCTCGCGCGCCTGTTGCGGACCACGCTGGAATACACCCTCGATGGCCAGAGCGAAAGCCGGGGCATGCTGGGCAGCGTTTCATGGATATGCAGCCAGCTCGGCGTGCAGATGCCCAAGTCGGAACCACGACCGACCATCACCGGCCTGCAGCAGAGCCTGCAGGCGGCGGTGATCGATCCGTCGGTGCCGGTCAGCGTGGCCACGCAATTGCGACAGCTGGCCAATGCCGCCTATCAGGTGCGGGAACATCTTTCGCTGGACAACTGGCATGCGCTGACCAAGATGCCGGCCATGGTGCAGGAACGCATCCATACCCCGGCTGCGGCCCAGCATGTGCTGGGCAATGTGATCGATGCCTGTTCCGGGCTGGCCGGGCATGCGCTGGACGACATGACGCGCGACGCCGGCTGGCAGTTCCTGATGGTGGGCCGTCACATCGAGCGCATGGCCAACATGGCCGCGCTGTTCGACAACTTCCTGCGGTTGCCGCCGCAGCGCCAGACGGCGGCGCTGTCGTGGCTGCTGGAGGCGGCCAGCAGTATCGTGACCTATCGGGTGCGCTATCGCCGCACGCCGGAATGGCTGCCGGTGTTGCACCTGCTGGTATTCGATGTCAGCAATCCGCATGGCATGGCCTACCAGTTCCGCATGCTGCAGCAATACATCAGCGATATCGCCCAGCAGCTTGGCCTGCTCAGCATGAGCATCCCGACCCACCTGTCCAGCCAGCTGGAGGCGATGAACCTGAACGAATTCGCCCACGATCATCCCAACATGGAGCAAGCCAATGCACGCCTGGTGCAACTGATGCGCGATGCGGTCAGCGGCGGCTACATGCTCTCCGATGACCTGTCGCGTCATTACTTCACGCCGCTGACCGCACCGGTCAGCCAGGGGGTCTGAGATGAGTGCGGCCAGCCAGCGCGTGGTCTATCGCATCCACCACCAGACCCATTACGGCTATGCGCTACCGGTACGCCTGTCGCATCAGGTGCTGCACCTGACACCACGCGAACTGCCCTGGCAGCAGTGCCTGTCGCATACCGTCAACGTGCTGCCGGCACCCCAGCTGGTGCGCAGCTATGCGGACAATTTCGGCAATATCATCAAGGCCTTTTCCCTCGATACCGACCACACCAGCCTGGATGTGCAGGCCGATTCCTGGGTCGCGCTGACGCCCCGTGGCCAGCCGCAGGAGAGCATGGCCTGGGACGAGGCGGCGATGTCGATGGCCTATCACGGCGGGCGGATGATGGCGCCGGGGATGCTGGACGCATCCAATTTCCTGTTCGAATCCTCGCACGTGCGCATCAAGCGTGAATTCATCCGGTATGCGGCCGAGTGCTTCGTGCCGGGTGTGTCGGTGGTGGAGGGGGTACGTGCGCTGATGATGCGCATCCACGAAGAGTTCGCGTTCGATCCGACGGCTACCACTGTGTCCACTCCGGTGACTGAGGTCTTCGTCAACCGGCGCGGGGTCTGCCAGGACTTTGCGCACCTGATGCTGTCCTGTCTGCGCTCCATCGGTCTGGCGGCGCGCTATGTCAGCGGCTATCTGCTGACCGAGCCGCCACCGGGGCAGCCACGCCTGATCGGCGCCGATGCTTCTCATGCCTGGGTGTCGGTGTATTGCCCCGACCCCGCAGGGGGCGAGGGCAGCTGGGTCGATGCCGATCCGACCAATGGCGTCTTCCCCGATACCAGCCATATCACGCTGGGCTGGGGCCGTGATTTCCTGGATATCTCGCCGCTGCGTGGTGTCCTCATCGGCGGCGGCCAGCAGACCATGCAAGTGGCGGTCACCGTGATGCCTGGCGAAGAGGCGCGAGGGCTGCAGCTGTCGATCTGAGGTGATGCTCCGTGCTCAGGGCGTGCGGATATGGTCGATCAGCGCGATGGTGGCCTCATCCGGTGGCGGCGTGACCAGGCTGACGATGACCATGGCCGCCATGCCCACCGGCACGCCGAAGATGCCCGCCGAGATCGGCGCGATGTGGAACCACTGTCCGGCTGCACTGCCGCCGAATGACGGGTTGGTGTGCAGCATGTAGTACACGCACATCAGGAAGCCGCACACGATGCCGGCAATCGCACCGGCCTGGTTGGCGCGTTTCCAGAACACCCCCAGTACCAGCGCCGGGAACAGCGTCGAGGCGGCCAGCGAAAACGCCGCGCCTACCATCGACAGGATATCGCCCGGCTTGAGCGAGGCCGCGTAGGCTGCCAGCAGCGCCACCACCAGTAACAGCAGCTTGGAAATGGTCACCCGCTTCTGGGTCGACGCACTGGGGTCGACCACCTTGTAATAGACATCGTGCGAGAGCGCATTGGAGATGGTCAGCAACAGGCCGTCGGCGGTCGACAGCGCCGCCGCCAGGCCACCTGCAGCCACCAGGCCGGAGACGAAATAGGGCAGGCCGGCGATCTCGGGCATGGCCAGCACGATGATGTCGCCATCCATGGAGATCTCGCCCAGTTGCACCAGCCCGTCGCGGTTCAAGTCATTGATGGAGAGCAGTGGATTGAGCTTGTCCATGTTGCCCCAGTAATAGACCCAGTCCGGCAGGTGGCTGTAGCTGCTGCCCACCAGCGAGGTATAGATGTCGTACTTCACCAGCACGGTCAGGGCCGGCACGGTGAGGTAGATCAGCATGATGAAGAACAGGGTCCAGAAGACCGAACTGCGTGCACCGGCCACGGTGGGCGTGGTGTAGTAGCGCATGAGGATGTGCGGCAGTGCCGCCGTGCCGAGCATCAGGCAGAATACCAGTGCCAGGAAATTGTTGCGCTTGATGTCGGAGCTCTGCTTGTCGCGCCCGGGGAAGGGTTCGGTCTGCGAGACCGGTGGCTGTGCCCGGGCCAGGTTGGCGGCGCGGGCTTCGGTCCATTTGCGTTCGGCTTCCTCGGGGGATTTGGGGTAGGCCGACAGGGCGCGGCTGGCGGCCTTGATGTCGGCCAGGGACGCATGCACATCGCGACGGATCTGGTCAGCCTGGTTCTGCGCTTCCACCCGGCCATCGAGCCAGGATTGCGGCAGATTGCGCAGACGCCGTTCGTAATCGTCTGCGCGGGCCTGGAAGATCTGGCGGACTTCCTTTTCCTTGGGGTCGTCTTCCAGCTTGTGTTCCATGGCGCTGAGCTTGGGCAGCACCGTGCCGTAGGCCACCGGCGGCACCGGCACCGTGGCGTGCTTGGCGGAGAGCCAGATCACCGGGATCAGGTAGGCGAACAGGATGATGATGTATTGCGCCACCTGGGTCCAGGTGATGGCACGCATGCCGCCCAGGAAGGAGCACACCAGGATGCTGGCCAGCCCGAGGAAGATGCCGATGGAAAAATCGATGCCGGTGAAGCGCGACGTGATCAGGCCCACGCCATAGATCTGCGCCACCACATAGGTAAAGGAGATGAGGATGGTGGCCGCCACCGCGAGGATGCGGATGAGGTTGACGCCATGGCTGCCGGCGCGGCCGGGATAGCGTGCGGCGAGGAAGTCGGCGATGGTGTATTGGCCGAACTTGCGCAGGTAGGGCGCAATCAGCAGCGCCACCAGGCAATAGCCTCCGGTCCAGCCGAGGATGTAGGCCAGGCCGTCGAAGCCCTGCAGGTAGAGGCCACCGGCCAGGCTGATGAAGGTGGCGGCCGAGATCCAGTCGGCGGCGGTGGCCATGCCATTGAAGAGGGGCGGCACGCGCCGTCCGGCCACATAGTATTCGGGCACGTCGGAGGTGCGGCAGACCACGCCGATGCCGGCATACAGACCGATGGTGACGAACAGGAACAGGTAGCCGATCCAGGAACGTGGCATGCCTTCGCGTTCCAGGATGGCCAGCACGCACAGGAAGGCGATGAAGCCCAGTGTGTAGAAACCATAGTAGCGGCACAGGCGCCGGAAGAAGTCCTTGTTACTCTCCATGCCAGGGCTCGCCTTGTTCACGTCTGACCAGTTGTTCGATGCGCCGCATGCGCCGTACGTAGATGACGACGATGGCCAGGTAGATCAGCATCATGCCCTGCGCCGCCATGTAGAAGGAGATCGGCCAGCCGAACAGGTGTACCTGGTCCAGTTCGCGGGCGAAGTAGATGAAGAAGAACGTGGCCAGGAACCACAGCGCCAGCAGCCATCCGGTCATGCGGCGCGTGCGGTGCCATTGGTTGCCGGGGTCGAGGGGAGGGGAGCCGTGGTCCATGTCAGGTGATGTCGTCGAGGAAAGGCGTATTGGGCATCATGCGAAAGCTCACGCGGAACAGGCTGCCCGGTTGTTTGGGATCGGTGCTGCGCGGGTTGTGGGTGATCTCGACGGCGGCGTCATGCTGCTGGGCGATCTCGCGCACGATGGCCAGGCCCAGGCCGCTGCCGGTGCTGGGTGTGCCGAGGATGCGATAGAAGCGCTCGAACACGTTGGCGCGCTCGGCGGCGGGGATGCCGGGGCCGTTGTCTTCCACTTCCAGGATGGCCAGGCCGCCCCCTTCGTCGGTGCGGGCGCGCACAGTGACGCGGCCGCTGCCGTCATGCGGCGTGTAATGCAGGGCATTGTCCAGCAGGTTGGACAAGAGCTCGCGCAGCATGATGGCGTTGCCGGTGATCATGATGGGGTGGTTGGGCTGCTCGAAGCCCAGGTCGATGCGCTGGGTGAAGGACATCGGCACCCACTCCTGCACCACGCTGCGGGCCAGCTCGTTCAGTTCCAGCGCGGCCATGCCGCCGGACTGCGATTGCTGGTTCTCGGCGCGGGCCAGCGACAGCAGCTGGTTGACCAGGCGGGTGGCGGTCTCCGAACTCTTGGCCAGTTGTTCCAGCGAGCGGCGCACATCCACCTGGTCATCCTGGCGCAGGGCCAGTTCGGATTGCATGCGCATGCCCGCCAGCGGGGTCTTCATCTGGTGGGCGGCGTCGGCGATGAAGCGTTTCTGGATGGCGATGGTCTGCGACAGGCGCGCCAGCATGTCGTTGAGCGACCGGACCAGGGGCGAGATTTCCTCGGGTACCTGGCCGGAGTCGATGGGTGAGAGGTCATCCGGCCGGCGCGCGCGGATGCGCTGCTGCAATTCGGACAGGGGCGACAAGCCACGCGAGAGTGCGAACCACACCAGGGCCAGTGCCACCGGCAGGATCACGAACTGCGGCAGGATCACGCCCTTGATGATTTCGTTGGCCAGCTGGGCGCGCTTTTCCAGGGTCTCGCCGACCTGGACCGTGGCCAGTCGCGGCTCGCGCTGAGCGGCGCGCTGGGCCGGACTACGACGCAGGTCCACCTGCAGCATGGCGATGCGCACATCGCTGCCGTGCAGGATGTCGTTGCGGAACTGCACGGTGCCGATAGTGCTGCGATCTTCTTCGGCCGGCGGCTGCGGCATGTCGACGTCGCCTTCCACATATTCGCCGTTGGGGCCGGTGACCTTGTAGTAGATGTTGTCGATGTCGTCGGCGCGCAGCAGGTCGCGGGCCGAGACCGGCAGGCGCGCGACGACCTTGCCGTTGACCTCGGAGACCTGCTGGGCGAGTACGGTGACACTGTCTTCCAGGGCGCGGTCGAAGGGCTGGTTGGCGATCGATTGGGCGATCAGGTAAGTGATGGCGATGCTCATCGGCCACAGCAGCAGCAGCGGGGCCAGCATCCAGTCGAGGATTTCACCGAACAGCGAGCGCTGGATGCGCTCCACCGGTTGCGTGGCCAGGGCGGCGCGCCGCTTCTTGCGGGGTGTCTGGCCGGGCTGGGCTTCGGGGTGCGACTGCGTCTGCGGCTCGGGCGTGGCGGACGCTGCGGAAGAGGGATCACGCGCTGTCATGACGGATCAGCGCAGGCGCGCGTGCGATGTGTGAGGGGGAGGGCGCCGGCTCAGGCCACGCTGTTGGATGCCACCAGTGGTGCGGTGCCGGCTTCGGGGAGTTTTTCCAGGCAATAGCCCAGCCCGCGCACGGTAGCGATACGCACGCCGCCGACCTCGATTTTCTTGCGCAGACGATGGACATAGACCTCAATGGCATTGTTGCTGACTTCCTCTCCCCATTCGCACAGGTGGTCCACCAGTTGTTCCTTGGAGACCAGGCGACCCGTGCGTTGCAATAATACTTCCAGAAGTCCCAGTTCCCGCGCCGATAATTCCAGCATCTGCTCACCGATATAGGCAATGCGACCGACCTGGTCGAAGGACAGCGGGCCGTGCTTGATCACGGTGGGGCCGCCACCGGCGCCGCGCCGGGTCAGGGCACGCACCCGGGCTTCCAGCTCCGACAGGGCAAAGGGCTTGGCCATATAGTCGTCGGCGCCCAGGTCCAGGCCTTGCACACGTTGCTCGACGGAATCGGCGGCCGTCAGGATCAGCACCGGCAGGCGCGAATTGCGCGCGCGCAGGCGGCGCAACACCTCCAGGCCCGACATCTTGGGCAGGCCCAGGTCCAGGATCAGCAGATCGAAGTCCTGGGTCGACAGGGCCGAATCGGCTTCCACGCCATTCTTGACACAATCGGCGGCATAGCCGGAATGGCGCAGGGACCGGGTCAGACCGTCGGCCAGTACGCTGTCGTCTTCAGCAAGGAGGATGCGCATAGGAATCGGTCAGCGAGTCGGACTCGGCTGATTTGTCTCGGATGGTTGAATTGTTATGGTAATTTTCCTTCATATTCCACTAATTCAATTGCCAATGCAAATCAGGGAAATCCTGATAAACCGGGCAGCTTGATGCACCGATCGCATGAAATGTAACAATTCCGGGATAGCGCATTGAACTACGACGCTTTGGCCTTATAGTATCGAGGCCGGCAACATTTACTTGCTGCCAGCGCAATTTTTGTTGATATAATTTCTCGCATCATTTGCTGGAAAATCTGATGAAACGTTTGTGGGTCCTTCTGCTGATCTGTCTGTTACCGGTGCAAGTCTTTGCAGCGGTGCTGACGTACGCCAGCTCGATGGCCGCAACCGATTTCTCCGTCCCGGTGCCGGCGCACGCCACCGTGGCCGTGCAGCATCTTGCTGCCAAGACCGTTTCCCTGGCTGACCATGCCGCTACCGACGACCAGTCGCACGCCGTGGTGGCCGACGCCGCCGTCAATGACGATGACGGTGCCGGTTATGCCGACAGCGGTGAAGATTTTTCCACGCACGCGGGCATCGGCGACGAACCCGTGCTGATCCAGTCCCTGGCCGTCGTGCCGCAAACTTCCCGTCTGGCGCCCGCTCTGCGTAGCGATGCCGCCATGCAACCTCCCTTCCTGCCCCGCGCAGGACGTCCTCCCCGGGCCTGATCCCGTCGCCTAGCGCGACTGTCCTGCCGCGCCCGCTGAATTGCCCTTGAACCCCTGAGGCCACGCGTGCTGCGACTGCAGTGACATGCGCGTTCGCGACCTGCGCCCGCCTGCCTGCGCCGGCGCTGAACCAGCCAGGGTACCTCACCAGTTTTACGAATTACGGCCGATGTGACCGCATCACATCATCAGAATCCTCTAGGAGAAAGCATGAAAAAAGCATTTGTCGCGCTGATAGTGGCGGTGATGACGCTGTCTGTTGGCATTTCGACCGTCGAAGCCAAGCGTCTTGGCGGTGGCGGCTCGATCGGCAAACAGTCCTCCGGCGCCAGCCGTCAGGCGCAGAGTCCTGCCCCGATGCAACAGAACCAGGCCGCTGCCGCCAAGCCGGCCGCGCCTGCCGCCGCACCGGCCGCTGCCGCAGCCAAGCCGAGCATGTGGAAGGGCCTGCTGGGTGGCGCGCTGCTGGGCCTGGGCCTGGGCGCACTGCTGTCGCACCTCGGCCTGGGTGGCGCCCTGGCCAGCATGATCAGCACCATCCTGACCGTGGCCCTGATCGCCCTGGCGATCATGTTCGTGATCCGTCTGTTCCGTCGCAAGCAGGAAGCTTCGCAGCCGACGCCGGCCTGGGCTGGCGCCGCGCCGCAAGCCTCTGACAATGCCTCGGCCACGCCCCAGATCGGCTCCATGTTGAAGACCGGCGAAGCACCTGCAGCGGCACCGCAAGGTGGTTTCGGTGGCGGCTTCGGCAATGCCGAGGCGGTGCCGGCCTACGGTGTCCCGGCGGGCTTCGACACGGTGGGCTTCGTGCGCAATGCCAAGACCTATTTCATCCGCCTGCAAGCGGCATGGGACAAGGCCGACATCAACGACATCCGTGAATTCACCACGCCCGAAATGTTCGCCGAGCTGCGTCTGCAGATCCAGGAACGTGGCGCTGCTTCCAACCAGACCGATGTGGTCTCGCTGGATGCTGAAGTGCTGGGCGTGGAGACCGTGGGCAATGATTACCTGGCCAGCGTCAAGTTCTTCGGTTTCATCAAGGAAGATCCGACTGCTTCGCCGGCCCAGTTCGCGGAAATCTGGAACCTGTCCAGGCCGGCTGCCGGCCAGGGTGGCTGGGTGCTGGCAGGTATCCAGCAACTGGACCCGGTGTCGGCGTGATCGCAGCACGACAGTCCATGAAGTTCATGTAGCAAGTATCAGTTTGAAGTATCAGTTTGGCGCGGAAGGCGGCGGTTAGTGGATGAGCGTCGCCAGTCCGTTTTACCGCCGGCTTTTGCCGGCGGTTTTTTTATCTGCATTCCACGCCCGTCATTGCTCCCGCACGCCGTTTGCCCCTCACCTGGGCAAAAAAAACACCGCATCAGCGGTGGTACGGTCAATTCTCCCGTTTGTCTTGTCTCTGCCTTTCCCGATGCTTGGCGCGCCCTTCGGTCAGCGGAAACAACAGCGCCACGACCACCAGGACGACCAGCAGCACGAGGGTGATCCGGTCCAGACCGTCCATGTTCAGGCCTGCCCCGGTGCCCAGATTGCGACATCGCCGGTATTGACCTTTTTTGGCAGCAAGCCGGCGGCAAAGAAGGTATCGGCAATACGTTGCTGTTCTCCAAGGGCCTCCAGCTTGACCGCCCGTACCTCATAGCTGCGCCGGCTGTTGGCCAGCGCAATGGTGTCGGCATCCAGCCCCCATAGCGGCGCCAGGAAGGCGGCTGTTTCCCGCGGTTGCTGCTTGGCTTGCGTACCGGCCTTCTTCAATTCGTCGAACACCACCTGCAGCACTTCCGGATGTGCCTGGGCAAAACTGGCCGACGCCAGGTAGTAGCGTTGATAGTCGGCGACCCCGCGGCCATCGGCCAGTATGCGCACCTGCGACTGCCGCTGCACACCCGCCAGGAAAGGATCCCAGGTCACCCATGCGTCCACGCTGCCACGTTCGAATGCAGCGCGCCCATCGGCTGGCGACAGATAGGCGGCATCGACATCGCTGAATTTCAGGCCCGCCTTTTCCAGGCTGGCGATCAGCAGATAGTGCACGCCGGCGGCCTTGGTCACCGCAATCTTCTTGCCCTTGAGTTCGCTCACCTGGCGCAGCGGCGAATCGGCGCGCACCACGATGGCCTGGGCCGATGGCGAGGGTGATTCCTGCGCCACATAGGCCAGCTTGGCCCCGGCCGCCTGGGCGAATACCGGTACGGTATCGGCGACGTCGGCACTGAGGTCGACACCGCCGACATTGAGTGCCTCCAGCAGCGGCAGGCCACTGGTGAACTCGTGCCAGCTGATCTTCGCGCCCGAGGGGCCGAGCAGCTTTTCCAGCGTGCCATTGGCCTTGATGATCGTCAGCAGTGTGGACGACTTCTGGTAACCGATGCGAATGGCCTTGCTGGTGCTCTGCGCCAGCACGCTGGCCGGGGCAAGGGTGCTCAGGCTGAGCGCGGCACCGGCCTGCAGCAGACGGCGGCGGTTCGGATCGATGGAATGCTTGGACATGGGATGTACTCGGAAAGTTGAAGTCAGGACGTTTGCTGGCCGGACGAGCGACGTGCATCGCGCCAGCCCAGGCTCTTGTATTCGATCCGGCGCAGCAGGCTGTCACTGAGCTTGCCCAGCAGCGCCAGGATCAGGATGGCCGCCAGCACCAGATCGGGGCGACTATTCTCCCGTCCGTCCGAGAGCAGATAGCCGACACCACGTGTGGCCGCGATCAGCTCTGCAGCCACCAGGAACATCCAGGCCAGACTGAGACCGCTGCGCAATCCGGCAAACAGATAAGGCAGGGTGGCCGGCAGCAGGATGTGGCCGATCAGTTGACCGGTCTTCAGGCCGGAGCCGGTGCCGACCTCGATGAGATGGTGGTCGATGTCTCTGATGCCGGCGACCAGATTCAGATAGACCGGGAAAAAGGCACCGATCGCAATGAGAACGACCTTGGGCGTCTCGTCGATGCCCAGCCATAGCAGCAGCAAGGGAATCCACGCCAGGCTAGGAATGGCGCGCAAGGCCTGGAAAGTCGGTTCCAGCAGGGCCTCGGCACGCCGGCTGATGCCCACCAGCAGGCCTGCTGCCACGGCCAGGCTGCTGCCGATGACAAAGCCCGCGGCTACGCGTGCCAAGCTGGCACTGATGTGCGGCACCAACTCGCCACGCACCGCCAGCGACCACAGGGTTTGCGCCAGTTCGCTGGGCGGCGGCAGCAGACGCGCCGGAATCCAGCCCAGTCTCGCTCCCGTCTCCAGCAGCAAGAGAAAGGCCAGCGGGACGATCCAGCCGGTGAAGCGGCCAGGACGATAGCTGCTGTCGTAAGGCCAGCTGTTGCGGCCGGTCCGCACCGGTGTGGAGCGTGAGGGCGACGTCACCCTGCCGGGGATGGCGGCCGGTGCGGCGCGACGCAGCGAGCTTGGGTCACTCACGGCCTCAAGCCTTCACCACGCCTTGCGCATAAGAAGGATCGATCAGCGCATTGATGGTACGCGGCAGGTCGGTGCCGGCCTTGACCAGATCTTCGTCCAGCAGGATTGGGGCGGCTGCGCGCAGCGCTTCGATGTGTTCGCGCCCGATCTGCGGGTGCGAGAAATCATTGCGCTTCAGTTGCAGGCGAGCCACCTGGGCCGACAGCTTCGACTCTTCCGACAGCAACGCCACCGTTTCGTCGGGGTGCGCGATGATCCATGTCCTTGCCCGTTCGTAGGCGGCAATCACCCGTTTGACCTGGTCCGGATAGCGCGCCGCGAAGCTGTCGCTGACATTGAGGAAACCGTAGGTGTTGAAATTGACGTTGCGATAGATCAGGCGCGAGCCGGCTTCCAGTTCGCTGGCCGCGAGGTGCGGATCCAGGCCGGCCCAGGCCGCCACGCGTCCCTGTTCCAGTGCGGTGCGGCCATCGGCATGTTGCAGGTGGACGATCTCGACGTCGTTCTTTCTGAGGCCGTGCTCGTGCAGGGCACGCAGCAGGAACAGATAGGGGTCGCTGCCCTTGGTGGCGGCAATCTTCTTGCCCTTCAACTCGGTGAGCGACTTGACCGACGATTCCTTGCCGACCGCCAGCGCGGTCCATTCCGGGCGCGAATAGACGTAGATCGCCTTGACCGGATTGCCGTTGGCGCGCGCCAGCAAGGCCGCAAGTCCCGCGGTGCTGCCGAAGTCGATGCTATCGCTGTTCAGATATTCGAGCGCGCGATTGCTCCCCTGGCTCAATACCCACTTGACCTCCGTACCCTGTGCCTTGAGGTCTTCCTCGAGCCAGCCGAACTTGCGCAGCACCAGACTGGGGGGCGAGTAATAGGCGTAGTCAAGACGAATGATCTTGGGGGGCGGGGCTGCATGGGCCAGCAGGGGAGCGGCACCCAGCCAGCTGGCGCCGAGCGCGGCAGGCGCCAGGCTGAGGAAATGTCTGCGTTGCATGGATTCGTTCTCGCGGTGTTGGAAAGTCCGACGTCGCGTACCCGTGCAACATCTGACGCATCGCGCAGGCAGGACAAGGCCACACTCTAAGGACGAAGCCGCAGTGACAGAACGACTATTTTCACACTTGGATATGCGCTTTGCGTATGTGACGCTGGCGCCATGGGTCGATCAGTCGATCGCGCCCTTGCCGACCCGTTTCAGGGCAGGCACAGCTCGAACAGCGCGCCGCCGTCCGGATGATTGGACAGACGCGCCTCCCCGTGACGCGTTTCCTTGTTGTGGGCGGTGGCAATGGCATTGCACAGGTCCATGCCCAGGCCGGTCGAGGGCTTCTTTTCCTGGGTGCCGATGCCGGGGCCGTCGTCGCGTACCGTGAAGATCACCCCGCCTTCCGGACGCTTGCGACAGCCGAGCACGATGCGGGTGCGGGCAAAACGCCCGGCATTCTGCAGGGCTGCTTCCAGCGCCAGGGCCACCAGGTGTTCGTCGAAGAAGCCGATGACCGGCATATCGCTCTCGTCCACGGTCAGTGCGATCTCGCTGCTGCGGCTGACCGCCTGCTCGCGCGCCAGGGCTTCCAGGAAATCCAGTGGCGAGACCGCCTCGACCTGCGCGCGCAGGCCTTGCGAATCGGCCTTGTACAGCGTCAGGAAGGCGATCAGCTTTTCCTGCAAGGCCAGGCAGGTGACATGGGCTTGCTGGGCGCGTGGCACGTCGTCGGACAGGCGGCGCAATTCCCCCTCCAGCACGCCCAGGGAGTTTTTGATGTCGTGAATGATGATCGCGGCAAGCTTGGGGTCCATGGTCAGCTCTTCGGGGCTACTTTGCTCAGGGTATCGCGCAGGAACTTGTGCATCTTCGCGACTCTATCGTTGCCCGGGATAAGGCGATCCAGCGTGGCCAGGTAACGGCGCACGCGCTTGACGTATTCTTCGTTCCAGCCACGCTGGCTCATCCACAGCAGATGCAGCTGCGCCGAGGCCAGCAGCACGCCGGTGTTCTCGGGCATGCTGGCCAGCGCCTCTTCCAGCTTGGCCAGCGATTCGTCCGGCTTGGCGCTGCGCATGAGGGCGTTGGCTTCGGCGATGATGCTCATGCAATGCTTGACGGCACCGTCGATCAGCTCTTCGGCCAGACCGGCCCGGCCAGTATCGGCAAGCACCTTGCGTGCCAGCATCTGCAGGGTTGTGTTTTCGTGATCGGACTTGATGGCCTCGGCGATCAGCTTGGCGCCTTCCTCGTCCTTGCCCATCGAGAAGGCGGCCTTGGCCAGCGCCAGCGTGGTGGTGTCCGAGGACTCCTTGGCGGCAGCCTGGCGTGCGGTCTCGAACGCCTGCTGGGCCGAGATCGAGTCGCCCAGCTGCACGTAGGCCTGCGCCTGGACAGCGGCCTGCGCCGAGACGAAGATGTTGGATTCCTCGTAGCGGCGCGGTGCGGCCTCCAGCAGGCGCAGCGCCGCGTCGGGGTCGCCACTGTCGACGTGCACCTGCGCCAGCGACAGCAGGTCGGTGGGCTGTGCCGTCAGCGAACCCTTGGTGTGCTTGAGTACCCTGTCATAGGCTTCGCGTGCCTGGTCCAGGTGGCCGCTGCGGTAGGCCACATCACCCACCAGGCGGCTGCGGCGCGCCGAAGGGATGATTTCGGACGACTTGGTGAGCGCCTCCAGTGCACCTTCCTGATTGCCCTGTGCCTCGTCGATCTGCGCCAGCAGGTCGTAGGCGGCGATGAACTGCTTGTTCTGCGCCAGCACTTCTTCCACGATGATGCGGGCGTCGTCCATCTGGCCAGCCACGATGTTGCAGCGGGCCAGGCCGATCTTGGCCCACACCAGGTCGTCGCGCATGGCCAGCGCCTGCTTGTAGACTTCGCGGGCTTCGTCGATGCGGCGCTGCTCGATGAGCAGCGTGCCCTTGGTCTTCATGATTTCCACGATCCACTTCGGCGCTGCCTTGAGGACGTTGTCGCATTCCAGGATGGCACCGGAGATATCCTTGCGCTTCATCTTCTCGGTCACCGGCAGCATGGCATGCTGCTTTTCCAGCAGGCGGTCCACCCGCTCGGCGATGCGGCTGGCCGTCAGCGGCTTGAGCATGTAGGCGTCCGGCTGGAACTCGGCGGCGCTGGCCACCAGGTTGTAGCCGCTCTCGGCGGTGACCATGATGAACATGCAGGTCGGCGAGAGCATGTTCTGGGTGCGGAAGAACTCCAGCAGCTGCTGGCCGTTGCTTTCCTTGTTCAGGTTGTAGTCGCAGATGATCAGGTCATACGTGCCGGACTGCACGAAACGGATAGCCTCATCCGGTGTGGCGGCCTGGTCCACCTTGGTCACCCCGAGCTGCCCGAGGTGCATGCGGATGTTCTGGCGCATCGTCGGCATGTCGTCGATGACCAGGCAGCGCAGGGCGCTGATATGGCTGAAGGGCACTAAACTCATGAGAACGGTCTGTCTAACGATCTATTGGTCTTGATTGCGACGGGCGACACCGGGCGCCCGGTGTTGCTGCAATGCAATAATTGGCGAGGTGACTTGTTTTACGCGTTCATTGACGCATAGCTGACGAATTATTCCTACCAACTCGCGAGTGTGCCGTTTTTTTTCCTTCCACGCATCATTCCTCTTTGAATTTGGACTTCCTGAAGGGTCGGCTCTCTTATAATTGTGGTTTTCGGCCGCCGTTTATCGTTGTCTGGTGGCGTTTGCGGCCGCTGTGCACAAAAACGCTTGCACGAAGCACTGTTTTTTTATACAGTATCGCTCTATCGGGGCGGTCATCATCCTCTGCCTCCGGGCAACATCAGCAAGACCGCAAGACTCCCCCCTGAACCCCTTCTTCACGACATTTTGCCGAGAGAGATTTATGGACGACAAAAAAGCTGCGAACAACTCTGAGAAGAGCAAGGCGCTGGCCGCCGCATTGGCACAGATTGAAAAGCAGTTTGGCAAGGGCTCGGTGATGCGCATGGAAGATGGCGTCGTCGCTGAGGAAATCCAGTCGGTATCCACCGGTTCCCTGGGCCTGGACATCGCGTTGGGCATCGGTGGCCTGCCACGTGGCCGCGTCATCGAGATCTACGGTCCGGAATCCTCCGGCAAGACCACCCTGACCCTGCAATCCATCGCCGAGATGCAGAAGCTGGGCGGCACCTGCGCCTTCATCGACGCCGAGCACGCCCTGGACGTCACCTATGCGCAAAAGCTGGGCGTGAACCTGAACGACCTGCTGATCTCGCAGCCGGACACCGGCGAACAGGCCCTGGAAATCACCGACGCCCTGGTGCGCTCCGGCGCGGTCGACCTGATCGTGGTGGACTCCGTGGCAGCGCTCACGCCCAAGGCCGAAATCGAAGGCGACATGGGCGACTCCCTGCCCGGCCTGCAGGCCCGCCTGATGTCGCAGGCCCTGCGCAAGCTGACCGGCAGCATCAACCGCACCAATACCACTGTCATCTTCATCAACCAGATCCGCATGAAGATCGGCGTCATGTTCGGCAATCCCGAAACCACCACCGGTGGCAATGCGCTGAAGTTCTACGCCTCGGTGCGCCTGGACATCCGTCGTACCGGCTCCATCAAGTCCGGTGACGAAGTCATCGGCAGTGAAACCAAGGTCAAGGTCGTCAAGAACAAGGTTGCCCCCCCGTTCCGCGAAGCTCACTTCGACATCCTGTATGGCGAAGGCACTTCCCGCGAAGGCGAAATCCTGGACCTGGGCTCCGAGCACAAGGTGGTGGAGAAGTCCGGCGCCTGGTACAGCTACAACGGCGAGCGCATCGGCCAGGGCAAGGACAACGCCCGTAACTACCTGAAGGAACACCCGGAACTGTCGCGCGAGATCGAGAACAAGGTCCGCGTCGCACTGGGCGTGCCTGAACTGGCAGGTGGCACCGCCGAGGCACCAGCCTCCTGATCCCAAGGTCTTCACGTACCACCATGGCGGCAGGGTTTGCCTGAGCCTTGAGGTCATGGTGGTGCCTGTCCCGCTCCGCCCCCGGCGCCGGTCCGGCCGGGTGCCGAGCTGAAGTACCGGCCGCATCGTTCTGTTGCTGCCGCGTTTCAATGCAATACGGTTCCATCGTTTTTTCTTCGTGTTCTTCACCGTCACATCGCCCGTGTAGTCGAACGTCATGCCCAGACCGCCGATCAGCCTGAAAGCACGGGCGCTCAAATATCTCTCTTCACGTGAGCATAGTCGCCTGGAACTTGCGCGTAAGCTTGCCCCTTACGCGCAAGAGGGTGATGACATCGACGCGCTCCTGCAGTGGCTGGAGCAGTCCCGTTTCCTTTCCCAAGAACGCTTTTCCGAATCGCTGGTGCATCGCCGCTCGGCCCGTTATGGCAACCAGCGCATCTTTTCCGAGTTGCATGGGCATGGCATCGAAGGGGAAGCCATCGCCGAGTTGAAGGCCGACCTGGCAGCAGGCGAGGGCGAGCGTGCCGCACAGGTCCTGCGCCGCAAATTCAGTGCGCCCCCTCCCGATGCCGAGACACGCGCCAGACAGATGCGCTTCCTGCAGCAACGCGGTTTTTCCCACCGCAGTATCCGCGAAGCCTTGCAGACCGCGTGGAGCGACGAGGAGGAATCGTCGTGAGCGGGGACAACTGGGTCTCTTGATGCGCTGAGCCCGAGAGGGTGTCGCCCTGCGCTCGCATCCTGGGCATTCCCGGCCAGCCATTCACCACCGCAGTTGCGTTCCCCCTTGTCCCTGACTTCTTCCAGCAGCTTGCGCAGATGGCAGCCATCTGTCCCGCCATATGGAAAAGCTATCCCTTTCGGTCTTCTGTTAGCGCCACCGGCTAACAGCCCGGCCGGCCTGTGCTAGAATTCGGAAGTTTTTGCTGCGGCGCGCAAGCCTGAGGAGATATCGCGTGTTGCCGGTTTGTCAAAACGGCGCAACGATGCAAGGCCCATGTAGCAGCAGGAATGGATAATGCGGACGCTTCGGCGCAAGCTGGCGCGTTTCGAATATCAGACCAACTAAAGCAGACGGCATGCACATGCCCAATTCTACGAATTCACTAGCAACCCGCGCAGCTCACGCCTGCGCCCGTCTCCGTCCGTCTCCGGATGTGACACCCGCCTGCGGGTTGCTGTCTGCTTTCTCGTCGGCCGGCATGCTGCCGGCTACCGAATTTCAATCCGGCAAGTTTTATTCATTCAGTGTCTAAAGGGAAGCTCCCATGAAAATCCATGAGTATCAGGGTAAAGAAATCCTGCGCCAGTTCGGCGTAACCGTGCCGCGCGGCATTCCTTGCATGTCGGTCGACGAAGTCGAAGCGGCAGCCCAGAAGCTGGGCGGCCCGGTGTGGGTCGTCAAGGCCCAGATCCATGCAGGCGGTCGCGGCAAGGGCGGCGGCGTGAAGGTGGCCAAGTCGATCGAACAGGTCAAGGAATACGCCAACCAGATCATGGGCATGCAACTGATCACCCACCAGACCGGTCCTGAAGGCCAGAAGGTGCGTCGCCTGCTGATCGAAGAAGGCGCCGACATCAAGAAGGAACTGTACGTTTCCCTGGTGACCGACCGTGTTTCGCAAAAGGTCGTGCTGATGGCCTCCAGCGAAGGTGGCATGGACATCGAAGAAGTTGCCCACAGCAACCCGGAAAAGATCCACAACGTCATCATCGACCCGATCGATGGCCTGACCGACGCGCAAGCCGACGACGTGGCCGCCAAGATCGGCGTGCCGGCTGCTTCCATCCCGGCTGCTCGCCAGAACCTGCAAGGCCTGTACAAGGCCTACTGGGAAACCGACGCTTCCCTGGCTGAAATCAACCCCCTGATCCTGACCGGCGACGGCAAGGTCATCGCTCTGGACGCCAAGTTCAACTTCGACTCCAACGCCCTGTACCGTCACCCGGAAATCGTCGCCTACCGCGACCTGGACGAAGAAGATCCGGCTGAAGTCGAAGCCTCCAAGTTCGACCTGGCCTACATCTCCCTGGACGGCAACATCGGCTGCCTGGTCAACGGCGCCGGCCTGGCCATGGCCACCATGGACACCATCAAGCTGTTCGGCGGCGAGCCGGCCAACTTCCTGGACGTGGGCGGCGGTGCTACCACCGAGAAGGTCACCGAAGCCTTCAAGATCATGCTGAAGAACCCCGAACTGAAGGCCATCCTGGTCAACATCTTCGGCGGCATCATGCGCTGTGACGTGATCGCCGAAGGCGTGATCGCTGCTTCCAAGGCTGTCTCGCTGAAGGTGCCTCTGGTGGTCCGCATGAAGGGCACCAACGAAGACCTGGGCAAGAAGCTGTTGGCCGATTCCGGTCTGCCGATCATCTCGGCCGACTCCATGGAAGAAGCCGCACAAAAGGTCGTGGCAGCTGCCAAGTAAGTAACCCAACACGAAAGCCTGCGCGGCGCGAGCCGCCGGCTGCGAGCAATTGCAGCACCGGGCGCCGCCAGCGGCGCAGGCATCACAGTCAAGGAAGAGAAATGTCGATCCTCATCAACAAAGACACCAAGGTCATCACCCAAGGTATCACCGGCAAGACCGGTCAGTTCCACACCCGCATGTGCCGCGACTACGCGAATGGCAAGAATGCCTTCGTCGCCGGCGTGAACCCGAAGAAGGCTGGTGAAGACTTCGAAGGCATCCCCATCTATGCCAACGTCACCGAAGCCAAGAACGCCACCGGCGCCACCGTGTCGGTGATCTACGTGCCGCCCGCCGGCGCTGCTGCTGCCATCTGGGAAGCCGTCGAAGCCGACCTGGACCTGGCCATCTGCATCACCGAAGGCATCCCCGTGCGCGACATGCTGGCCCTGAAGGACCGCATGGCCAAGGCCGGTTCCAAGACCCTGCTGCTGGGCCCGAACTGCCCCGGCCTGATCACTCCGGACGAAATCAAGATCGGCATCATGCCGGGTCACATCCACAAGAAGGGTCGCATCGGCGTGGTTTCCCGCTCCGGCACCCTGACCTATGAAGCCGTGGGCCAGCTGACCGCCCTGGGCCTTGGCCAGTCCTCCGCCGTCGGTATCGGTGGCGACCCGATCAACGGTCTGAAGCACATCGACGTCATGAAGGCCTTCAACGACGATCCGGACACCGACGCCGTCATCATGATCGGTGAAATCGGTGGTCCTGACGAAGCCAACGCTGCGCGCTGGATCAAGGACAACATGAAGAAGCCGGTGGTCGGCTTCATCGCCGGCGTGACCGCGCCCCCGGGCAAGCGCATGGGCCACGCAGGTGCCCTGATCTCCGGTGGTGCGGATACCGCCGAAGCCAAGCTGGCCATCATGGAAGAGTGCGGCATCAAGGTCACCCGCAACCCGTCGGAAATGGGTCGCCTGCTGAAGTCGGTGCTGTAAGATTGCCGGTCGCTTTTCGCCGGTCTCCTCGGAGGCGGGCGAAAGGCAAGCTCAGCCAGACCGGTAGTACACGCAATACCAGCATGGGGAGCTCCGGCTCCCCATGTCGTTTTATGGAAAGCGCGGAGTCTGTCTTGACGATGGGCGCGCATCGCCCAGAGTTAGCGCAGAAGGCTGTGACGGCACTAACCGCAGTGACCGTGGTCTTCCTGCCATACGCCGCCCTCTCTGGCGGACACGTTTTCACAAAGGACAAGCATGGAATTCCTGGCCAACCTGAACTGGGTCGCGGTCGCGCAGATCATCCTGATCGACATCCTGCTCGGTGGCGACAATGCCATCGTGATCGCGCTGGCCTGCCGCAATCTGCCGGACAATCTGCGCATGAAGGGCATCGTCTGGGGTACCGTGGGCGCGATCGGCATCCGCATCGCCCTGATCGCCTTTGCCGTCACCATGTTGCAACTGCCCTTCCTGAAGCTGCTGGGTGGCGTCCTGCTGCTGTGGATCGGCATCAAGCTGCTCAACGAGGATGACGAACATACCGACGTCAACGGCAGTGACCGCCTGTGGGGCGCCGTCAAGACCGTGATCGTGGCCGACCTGGTGATGAGTGTGGACAACGTGATCGCCATCGCCAGCGCCGCTGAACAGGCGGCCGGCGAGCACCAGTTGCTGCTGGTGGTGTTCGGCATCGTGGTCAGCATTCCCATCATCGTCTGGGGCAGCACGCTGGTATTGAAGCTGATGGAAAAATTCCCGGTGATCGTCACCCTGGGCGCGGCTCTCCTGGGCTACATCGCCGGTGGCATGATCTTCAGCGACAGCGCCGTGCAGTCCTGGCTGCGGGATTTCATCGCCGATACCGAATTCGTCTTGCCCGGCGCCGCCGTGCATTTGAGCCTGCCCGGCCTGGTGGGCGCCATCGGAGTGGTGCTGACCGGCCTCACGCTCAAGCGCAGGAAGCAGGCATAGGCCCATCTGGCCCCGGGATGGACCCGGTGGCGATTGACGCAGGTCAGCGCCGGTCCGCTTCAAAACTGTTAGTTTCGCAATTTATTCGCTAGTCGGCCTAGCCAACGCTGCCGATACTGGAAGCGCCCTTATCACCTTCACGAGGAATCCATGAAACCAGTCGTCTCCCGTCGCACCCAACGCGGCTTTACCCTGCTTGAACTGATGGTCACGCTGGCCATCATCGGCATTCTCGCCATGCTGGGCGCTTCGCAATACCAGGACTACATCGCCCGTGCGCGCGTGGCCGAGGGCTTCAACCTGGCCGAGCCGTACAAGCTGGCCGTGACCGAACAGATCAGCTCCAACAACGGCGTCTTCACCGTGGCGCAACTGGGCCTGCCGACCTTCACGCCCACCGACAACGTGAGCAAGATCGACGTCTCACCGATGGAAAAGCGCGGCGTGGGCGGCGTCATCACCATCACCTACAGCGCACGCGTGGGTGACGGCGGTACGCTGACGCTGACCCCGACCATCAGCTCCGGCACCATCCAGTGGCAGTGCGCCGCCAAGGATGTGAAACAGGCCGCTACGCCGGAAGGCGCCACTGCCAACACCGGTTTTGCCGCCGGCTCCCTGCCGGCCAAGTACGCACCGGCCAACTGCCGCGGTTGAGCCGCTGCCTGGTCTGACATGCCAAGAAAAAACGCGCCGTCAGGCGCGTTTTTCATTTCGCGGAGCCGTGGCGCTTCAGGGCCGCGCCATCGTGATATCGCTCTTGCCGCCGCGCTTTTCGGTTACGCAGATGTCAGTCATGACCATGGTCTTGTCGACCGCCTTGCACATGTCGTAGACCGTCAGCAGGCCCACCTGCACGGCGGTCAATGCCTCCATTTCCACACCGGTCTTGCCGAAGGTTTCCACACGTGCGGTGCAACGCACGGAAGCGCTGCCGGCGTCGGTCTCGAACTCCACCGAGACATGCGTCAGCGCCAGTGGATGGCAAAGGGGGATCAGGTCGCCGGTGCGCTTGGCCGCCATGATGGCGGCGATGCGGGCGATGCCCAGGACATCGCCCTTCTTGGCCGTACCGGCCTCGATGATGCCCAGCGTGGCTGGCTGCATGCGGATCACGCCAGTGGCCAGGGCCACCCGGTGGGTCTCGTGCTTGCCGCCGACATCGACCATGTGCGCCTGTCCGCCCTGGTCGAAGTGAGTGAGGCCGCCGTTGGGCGCGTGTTCGCCGGATGTGTTCATGCTGATTCGCTCTAGGTGAAATGGAGGGAAAGGAGCGGGTATCATAGCAGCCAGCCCGCAGCCCGCGCTGCTCCGACTTCCACGCCAGCCCTGACCGTTACCGATGTCGTCCATGCCACCCACCGTTTCCGATGTGTCCCGCCGTTTCCGTCTCCCCGCGCGCCGGTTGCTGGCCCGCTATCTGAGTGCGGCCTTGTTGTTGCTGCCGGCGGCACCCTTGACCCTGCTACCCCATCCGGGCGTGGCCCAGGGCTTGCCCACGCTGGGTGATACCGAACGCGAAGGTCTTTCGCCGCTGATGGAGCGCAAGCTGGGTGAGGAAATCATGCGTGACATCCGGACCGACCGCGACTATGTCGACGACGGCCCGATTTCGGAATACCTCAACAACTTCGGCCAGAACCTGGTCTCCATCCACCCCGAGGTGAGGGGCGAAGCCGGTTTCGATTTCCAGTTCTTCATGGTGCGCGATCCCATGCTGAACGCCTTCGCGCTGCCGGGCGGCTTCATCGGTGTCAATAGCGGCCTGGTGCTGGCCGCGCAATCGGAGTCCGAACTGGCCGGCGTGATGTCGCACGAAATCGGTCACGTGGCGCAGCGCCATATTGCCCGCATGCTGGGCCAGCAGAAGCAGAACTCGATGATCCAGCTGGCCGCCATCGTGCTGGGCGCGTTGGCCGGAGTGTCCAAGGCCGGGGGCGATGCGGCGATGGCCACCATGATGGGCGGTACCGGCCTGGCCGTGCAGCGCCAGCTCAACTTCAGCCGCGACGCCGAGCGCGAGGCCGACCGCATCGGCCTGCAGATCATGCGTGATGGCGGCTTCGATCCTTCCGGCATGGTCACCTTCTTCGGTCGCCTGCAGGCGGCCTCGCGCAACTACACCGACGCCGTGCCGCCTTACCTGATGACGCACCCGCTGACCACCGACCGTATCGCCGACATCGAGGCCCGCATCCGCGACCAGCGCTACAAGCAGCGTGTGGACAATCCCGAATTCCAGCTGGTGCGGGCGCGCACCCAGGTGCTGCAGAACGACAGCGTGCAGGGCCTGCGCGACAATGTGCAGAAATTCACCGACCAGGCCAAGCAGAACACCAAGTTGCAGACCGCCGCCGCCAAGTACGGGCTGGCCTACACCTACTACCGCCAGAACCGCTTCGACCAGGCCGAGACCGCCTTGAAGGAAGCCCAGGAAGCTGCCATCCCGATGAAGACCGGCATCATGTTCGGCAGCCTCGACATCGATATCAAGATCGCCCGCAAGCAGGCCCCGCAGGCGCTGCAACTGGCCGACAGCCTGCGCCAGCAGTTCCCGATTTCACGCACCATCGCGCGCCAGTATGCCGATGCCCTGATCGCCGCCCGGCGCTACGACGAGGCCGTGGCCTACCTGCGCGACCAGGCCCAGCTCTACCGTGCCGACGCCCAGGTCCAGCAGTTGCTGGCCAAGGTCTACGCGGCCCAGGGCAAGCAGGCCTTGCAGCACATGGCGCTGGCCGAGTCGTATGCGCTCAATGGCAGCCTGCTGGCGGCCATCGACCAGTTGGGCATTGCGCGCAAGGCGCCCGATGCGACCTTCTACGACCAGTCGCAGATCGACGCGCGCGAGCGTGAATGGAAGGCGCGCTGGAAAGATGAACAGAAAGACATGAAGGATCGCGGCTAGGCGCGCCACGCGGCGTCAATCCTGGTGCGGGCGGCTGACGAAACTGAAGATCTGTTCCAGTTGGCTGGTAGCGACGCGCTGCAGCGGAAGGGATTGAGCACCGTGCTTGAAACGGGGGGCGACCTCATCGGCGCCGTCCAGCCAGCGCATGAGGGCGTCCTCATCCGCGTTATCCGCCTGCAGGCAAGGCAGCAGATGCGCCAGATCGCGATCATCGACGCCGGCAATCAGCTCACCGGCACGCAGATAGAGCCGTCCGGCTTCATCCATCCAGGCGGCTGTCGCCGCATCGACTGCGATTCCCGTATGCAGCACCAGAGACAGATTGCCCTGGGCATCCGGCTGGGTACGCAGGATGTGCGGCATCCATTCCAGGTCCACATACACCCGCTGCGGCCCGTTCTGGAAATACCAGCGGCCGGCCGCATCGCTGGCGTAATTGCGGTCGATGAAGGCCAGCAGGGCAGGGTGGCGGATCAGGTCGCCCGGCAAGTCCAGTTGTTGCGCGCGCTCGTCGCGCATGCGCCAGCCGCCTCGTGCATCCAGCCGCAGCCAGCCGAAGCAATGAGGCACGTTGGGCCAGCGGGCCATGGCCTGCTGCACGATCTCATCCATGGGCCAGCTCCGTAGGGGCCGGGAAGGCGCTCTCCGACTTGCCCTCCAGGAAATGCAGCAAGCGGCGCGGCAGCCACGCCAGGTTGCCGGGCGGGCCGCCGGCGGCAAAGCCGACATGGCCGCCTTGCTCCGGGTATTCCAGCACCACTTCCGGCGCCGCCGAGCGGGGCAGGTGGCGCGCCGGCAGGAAGGGATCATTCTGCGCATTCAGGACCAGCGTGGGCACGCTGATGTCGTTGAGGATGTGCTTGGCGCTGGCGCGGTCCCAGTAATCCTCGGTGTTGCGGTAGCCGTGCAGGGGGGCGGTGACGATGTTGTCGAAGGCGTACAGGTCGCGGGCCGACAGCAGCGCGTCGCGATCAAACAGGCCCGGGAACTGGTCCAGCTTGGCCAGGCACTTGGGCCGCATGGTGCGCAGGAAGACCCAGGTATAGAGCCGGTTGAAACCCGACGCCAGTGCCGCGCCGCCACCCGCCAGGTCCAGCGGCGCCGACACCGCGCAGGCAGCATCGACGATCTCGGCCTGGTGCTGTGATTCCCCCAGCCAGCGCAGCAGCGCATTGGCGCCCAGCGAGACGCCGCAGACGTACAGGTGGGTCGCGGCCAGGTTCTGCTGGCGCAGTTTCATACGGCGGATGATCCAGTCCAGTTCCGCCGTGTCGCCGGAATGATAGAAACGCGGCGCCAGGTTGATCTCGCCGGAACACCCGCGAAAATGCGGAATCGCCCCATGCCAGCCGCGCCGTTGCACCTCGGCCATCAGGGCAAGGCTGTAGTGGCTGTCGGAGGAGCCTTCCAGCCCGTGGAACAGCACCAGCAGCGGACGTCCCGGCTGGCCGTCGACGAAATCGATATCGATGAAGTCGCCATCCGGCGCTTCCCAGCGCTCACGCCGGTAGCGCACGGCCGGCTTGGGCAGGAAGGCCGAGGGATAGATGGTCTGCAGATGACCGCCGGGAAGCCAGCGGGGCGGGATGTAAAGCATGATGCGGCCTTGCTCGTGTTCGATGCTGCCTGTGGAGGATAGAAAACGGAAAACGGCCGCACTCAGTGCAGCATGGCTGTGCTGACCACGGCTTCGGCCGGCGCTGCCCCCGGGGCGACCGAGGCGTGGTGCATCACCATGCGCCAGCCCAGCGCGGTCTTGAGGTAGACATTGGTGGCGATGACGTGCACATCGGGCGGGCCTTCGCCGCCGTGGTCGATTTCTTCCACCACGCTGTGCACCGAGGTCATCATGTTCTGCGACACGTGCAGCTGGCGCGGCCGGATATGCAGGCCACCGTTGGAGAGGATGTCTTCCCACACGGCGCGGATATCCGCGTGGCCCACCAGGCGTAGTGCGCCGGGGTGGATGCAGACGATTTCCTCGTCATCGGCCCACAGCTCCATCAGCGCCTCCAGGTCGGCGCGGGCGAGGGCGTCGTAGTAGGCGGCCTCGATTTCATCGGGCGAGCCATGGATCAGTTTGGTGCGCGGCATGACAAATCTCCGGATCAGATGAAAAGAGGGCCTTGTGGGCCCTCTCGTGTCTGGCTTGAAACTTCTGCTCAGTGGCCCTTGACCACGGTGCCCGGTTTCAACTGGTACTGGGTACCGCAGTATGGGCATTTGGCCGCGCCGTGCGCGTCCAGTTCCAGGAACACGCGCGGGTGCGAATTCCAGGCGGTCATGCCCGGGCTGGGGCAGTGGGCTGGCAGGTCCTTGCCTTCGAGCAGGACCACGCCCTGCGATGCTTGAGCTTGGCTCATCTTGTTCTCCGTTGCTTGCGATTGACTGTTGAAACGTTAAGGTCGGGTGTTGCGAATCGATATCCTGGCGGTCGCCGCTGCCATTTACACCAGCGTGAGCCAGTGCTTGTACTGCGGCGCCCGGCCGGCCACCACGTCGAAGAACAGGGTCTGCAGCTTCTCGGTGATGGGGCCACGGCCGCCATTGCCGATGACGCGGCGATCCAGTTCGCGGATCGGCGTGACTTCGGCGGCGGTGCCGGTGAAGAAGGCTTCATCGGCGCAATACATCTCGTCGCGGGTGATGCGCTTCTCGATGACCTCGATGCCCAGGTCGCGCGCCATGGTCAGCACGGCGTCGCGGGTGATGCCATCCAGGCAGGAGGCCAGGTCGGGAGTATAGAGCTTGCCGTTCTTGACGATGAAGACATTTTCGCCGGAACCTTCCGAGACATAGCCTTCGGTGTCCAGCAGCAGGGCTTCGTCGTAGCCGTCGGCCAGTGCTTCCTGGTTGGCCAGGATGGAATTGATGTAATAACCGCAGGCCTTGGCGCGCACCAGTGACACATTCACGTGGTGGCGGGTGAAGGAAGAGGTCTTCACGCGGATGCCCTTGCTGATGCCGTCTTCGCCCAGGTAGGCGCCCCACGGCCAGGCGGCGATGGCCACGTGAATCTTGTTGCCCTTGGCGGACACGCCCAGTTTTTCCGAGCCGATCCAGATCAGCGGGCGGATGTAGCAGGATTCCAGCTGGTTTTCGCGTACCACCTGGCATTGCGCCTGGGCCAGCGTTTCCTGGTCGAACGGCACGTCCATCTGGAAGATCTTGGCCGAGTTGAACAGGCGCTGGGTGTGTTCCTTCAGACGGAAGATGGCCGTACCCTCGGCCGTCTTGTAAGCGCGTACACCCTCGAAGACGCCCATGCCGTAATGCAGCGTGTGGGTCAGTACGTGGACGGTGGCGTCGCGCCAGTCGACCAGCTCGCCGTCTTTCCAGATCTTGCCGTCGCGGTCAGCCATGGACATGGTCATCTCCCTGTATGCGGTGATTGCAGAAAATGCAGAATGTGCAGAAAGCGAAAATTCGGTATGAAACGCCCGGCGCGGACGAACCGGCCAAGGAACTGCATTTTAGCGGATTCACGCGAGCAAAAACTTTCATCTGTAGAATGAAAGACCTGAGTGAAAATGCACACATCGTCACATGCACCGGCATTCCCGGCCGGCGCATCCAATACGCGTAACGGAACAACAATGCAGAAGGAGACAGGCGAGCAGGGATCAGGATCGGCAGGCCAGCCAGCGCCGCACGATCCCGCCACCGCCCGCCGCATCGAGAAGGACGCCTTCCAGGAAGGCTGGCGCGCCAGTGCCTCGACCATACCGGCCGTACTGGCCTGGGGCGTGGTCTCGGGCATGGCCATGGTCAAGTCGGGGATGAGCATCTTCCAGTCGCTGGGCATGAGCCTGCTGGTCTATGCCGGCTCGGCCCAGTTCGCCGTACTGCCCTTGCTGGCGACCGGCGTGCCGCTGCTGGTGGTGTTCTTCACGGCCATGATCGTCAACCTGCGCTTTGTCATCTTCTCGGCCGCCGTGGCGCCGCATTTCGAGCACCTGCCCTGGTATCGCCGGGTGTGGTACGGCTTCTTCAACGGCGATATCTCGATGGCTTTCTTCCCGCAGCGCTTTCCACCCTCGACCTTCGGTCAACCTGCAGGCAAGATCGGGTATTTTGCCGCGATCTGCTATCCGGGCTGGGTGGCCTGGCAACTCGGGGCCACCATCGGCATCCTGCTGGCCAGCCAGATTCCGGAGAGCTGGAACATCGGCTTCGCCGGCACCCTGGCACTCATTGCCATCATGATCCCCATGACCAGCAGCCTGCCGGCCTTGGCCGGGGTGGTGGTCTCCGGCACGGTGGCGGTGCTGGCGCTGGAGCTGCCCTACCGTCTGGGTCTGCTGCTGGCGATGGTGCTGGGGATGAGCGCGGCCATGCTGGCCGACAAGTTGCTTCCGGGAAAAGAAAAGGATGAAGGGGCTGCCGCATGAGTGAATGGTATGTGTGGGGCGCCATCGTCCTGATGACTGTGTCCACCCTGGTCACGCGCAGCGGCTTTTTCCTGTTCGGCCACGCGGTCAAGTTGCCGCCACGCCTGAAGCACGCCCTGAGCTACGCTCCGGCGGCGGCCATGGCGGCCATCATCTTCCCCGATCTGGTCAGCGCGCACGGAGTCCTTGACCTGAGCCTGAGCAATCCCAAGTTGCTGGCCGGCATCGGTGGCGCCATCTTCTTTGCCGCAACGCGTCATCTTCTGGGAACTATTGTGGCGGGAATGTCACTCTTTACACTGTTGCGTTGGTTCATGTGAATCTTTGCGCACACCAGCCTGAAGCGCCCGGGATCTTGTCCGGGCTGGCAAAAAGCCGTCAGGAGCAGGTCAGGCTGGAGTAAAATACGATGTTTTTCGCCCCCTTCTTCGAATTCCTACCTATGAAATTCAACCGACTGAGCGATCTGGTTTCTGCCAATCAACTGCAAGGCAAACGCGTCTTCATCCGTGCCGATCTGAACGTGCCGCAGGATGATGCCGGCAATATCACCGAAGATACCCGCATCCGCGCTTCGGTGCCGGCCATCCGCGAAGCCCAGAAGGCAGGCGCTGCAGTGATGGTGACGTCGCACCTGGGTCGTCCCACCGAAGGCGAGTTCAAGCCCGAGGATTCGCTGGCCCCCGTGGCCAAGCGCCTGTCCGAACTGCTGGGCAGCGAGGTCAAGCTGGTGGCCGACTGGGTCGATGGCGTGGACGTGCAGCCGGGCCAGGTGGTGCTGCTGGAGAACTGCCGCCTCAACAAGGGCGAAAAGAAGAACAGTGACGAGCTGGCGCAAAAGATCGCCAAGCTCTGCGATGTCTATGTCAACGATGCCTTCGGCACCGCGCACCGCGCCGAAGCCACCACCCACGGCGTGGCCAAGTTCGCGCCGGTGGCCTGTGCCGGTCCGCTGCTGGCAGCCGAGCTGGATGCCCTGGGTAAGGCCCTGAACCAGCCGGCCCGTCCGCTGGTGGCCATCGTGGCCGGTTCCAAGGTCTCCACCAAGCTGACCATCCTGAAGACCCTGGCCGAGAAGGTCGACAACCTCATCGTCGGTGGTGGCATCGCCAATACCTTCATGCTGGCCGCCGGTCTGAAGATCGGCAAGTCGCTGGCCGAGCCGGACCTGGTGGACGACGCCAAGGCCATCATCGATCTGATGGCCAAGCGCGGCGCCTCGGTGCCCATCCCCACCGACGTCGTGGTGGGCAAGGAATTCTCGCCGACCGCCGTGGCTACCGTGAAGGCAGCCGAGGATGTCGCCGACGACGACATGATCTTCGACATCGGTCCCCAGACCGCTGCCGTGCTGGCCGAGCAACTGGGTCGCGCCGGTACCATCGTCTGGAACGGCCCGGTGGGCGTGTTCGAGTTCGACCAGTTCGGCCGTGGCACCGAGACCCTGGCGCGCGCCATTGCCGCCTCGCCGGGCTTCTCGATTGCCGGTGGTGGCGACACCCTGGCAGCCATCGCCAAGTACCACATCGCCGACAAGGTCGGCTACATCTCCACCGGCGGCGGCGCCTTCCTGGAATTCCTGGAAGGCAAGACCCTGCCTGCGGTCGAGATCCTGCTGCAACGCGCGCAGTAAGCAAGACCGGCGCCGTACCCCGCTGCCGGGTGCGGCGCCTCGTGGTCCCATCCGGGGCCATCCGAATTCTGAGTCTGTAGCATCACCAACGAGGACGCGTCCGAGACGCGCGTCCGGGGCGGAAGCGATCCGCCTGATCGGCCCTGCATCGGGCCGGGCAGCGGGCTTCTATCACCAAGTCGCAACCAGAAGGTATTCATGTCCAGAGCAACAAAAATCGTCGCCACCATCGGCCCCGCTTCCAGCGACCGCGAGACCCTGACCCGCATGATCCGCGCCGGCGTGGATGTGGTGCGCCTGAACTTCTCGCACGGCAAGCCGCAGGATCACATCGACCGCGCCACCCTGGTGCGTGAAGTGGCCGACGAATGCGGCAAGAAGGTCGCCATCATGGCCGACCTGCAGGGTCCCAAGATCCGCGTGGGCAAGTTCGAGAATGGCAAGATCATGCTGGCCAACGGCGACAAGTTCATCCTCGATTCCGACTGCCAGATGGGCAACCAGGAGCGCGTGGGCCTGGACTACAAGGCACTGCCGCGTGACCTCAAGGGCAATGACGTTCTGCTGTTGAACGATGGCCTGATCGTGCTCAAGGTCGAGCGCGTGATGGGCAATGAGATCCATACCGTGGTCAAGATCGGCGGCGAACTGTCCAACAACAAGGGCATCAACCGCCAGGGTGGCGGCCTGTCTGCGCCCGCGCTGACGGCCAAGGACATGGACGACATCAAGACCGCCATGAGCTTCCAGGCCGACTACGTGGCCGTGTCCTTCCCCAAGAACGCCACCGACATGGAGATGGCACGCCAGCTGTCCAATGTGGCCGGCGAACCCTTCGGCCACAAGCCGATGATGATCGCCAAGATCGAACGCGCCGAAGCGATCCCGCTGCTGCAGGAAATCCTGGACGCCTCCGACGGCATCATGGTGGCCCGTGGCGACCTGGCCGTGGAAGTGGGCAATGCCGCCGTGCCGGGCCTGCAGAAGCGCATGATCAAGATGGCGCGCGCCTCCAACAAGCTGACCATCACCGCGACCCAGATGATGGAGTCCATGATCGTCAATGCCGTGCCGACCCGCGCGGAAGTCTCCGACGTCGCCAACGCCGTGCTGGATGGAACGGACGCCGTGATGACCTCGGCCGAGACCGCCTCCGGCAAGTACCCGGTGGAAACCGTGGAAGCCATGCACGCGATCTGCCTGGAAGCCGAGCGTTCCGACAACGTGCAGCTGGACGCGGACTTCCTGAACCTGCGCTTCACCCGCGTGGACCAGTCGATCGCCTATGGCGCACTGTTCACCGCGCACCACCTGCGCGTGAAGGCCATTGCAGCGCTCACCGAATCCGGTTCGACTGCCCTGTGGATGAGCCGTCACAACATCGATATCCCGATCTTCGCGATCACCCCCAATGTCGCCACGCGCCGCAAGGCCTCGCTGTTCCGCAACGTGCATACGCTGGAACTGGCCCAGGCGCCCGACACCGAAGCCATGTTGAAGGGCGCCCAGGATCTGCTGCTGGCGCAAGGCGTGGTGCAGAAGGGTGATCTTATCGTCGTGACCTGGGGCGAGCCCATCGGCCAGGTCGGCGGCACCAATGCGCTGAAGATTCTGCGCGTTGGCGAGTACTGATTTTTCATCGTTCTGGAGTTTTCATCATGCCTCTCGTATCCATGCGTCAACTGCTGGACCACGCCGCCGAAAACGGTTACGGCCTGCCGGCCTTCAACGTCAACAACCTGGAGCAGGTCACTGCCATCATGGAAGCCGCCAATGAAGTCGGCGCGCCCGTGATCATGCAAGCCTCTGCCGGTGCCCGCAAATACGCTGGCGAAGCCTTCCTGCGCCACCTGATCTCGGCGGCCGTGGAAGCCTATCCGCACATCCCCGTGGTGATGCACCAGGATCACGGCCAATCCCCGGCCGTGTGCATGGCCGCCATCAAGTCCGGTTTCTCTTCGGTGATGATGGATGGCTCGCTGGAAGCCGACGGCAAGACGGTGGCCAGCTACGAGTACAACGTCGAAGTCTCGCGCAAGGTGGTCGAGTTCTCGCACGCCATCGGCGTGACCGTCGAAGCCGAACTGGGTGTGCTGGGTTCGCTGGAAACCATGAAGGGTGACAAGGAAGACGGCCACGGCGCCGACGGCACCATGACCCGCGAACAGCTGCTGACCGACGTCAACCAGGCCGCCGACTTCGTCAAGGCCACCCAGTGCGACGCGCTGGCCATTGCCATCGGTACTTCGCACGGTGCCTACAAGTTCTCGCGCAAGCCCACCGGCGACATCCTGGCCATCGACCGCATCAAGGAAATCCACGCCCGCATCCCCAACACCCACCTGGTGATGCACGGTTCCTCGTCCGTGCCGCAGGAACTGCTGGCCGAGATCCGCGAATTCGGCGGCGACATGAAGGAAACCTATGGCGTGCCGGTCGAAGAGATTCAGGAAGGCATCAAGCACGGCGTGCGCAAGATCAACATCGACACCGACATCCGTCTGGCCATGACCGGTGCGATCCGTCGCTACCTGTTCGAGAACCCGTCCAAGTTCGACCCGCGCGACTACCTGAAGCCGGCTCGCGAAGCCGCCAAGCTGGTCTGCAAGGCACGCTTCCTGTCCTTCGGTTGCGAAGGCCAGGCTGGCAAGATCAAGCCGGTCTCGCTGGAAAAGATCGCCGAGAAGTACAAGAGCGGCGAACTGGCGCAGATCGTCCAGTAAGCGCTGAGCAGCGCTGAGCAATCAAGCGCCGGCACTAACCGACCGGAATCGCCCTGAACATGGCGGTTCCGGTTTTTGACTTTACGAAAAGACCATCATGAGCAGTCTGTACAAATCCTCGATCACTTCCCTGCCTCTGCTGGGCACCGGCAAGGTCCGCGAAAACTACGCCGTCGGCGACGACAAGCTGTTGATCGTGACCACCGATCGCCTGTCGGCCTTCGATGTCATCATGAACGAACCGATCCCGGGCAAGGGCAAGGTCTTGAACCAGATGAGCGATTTCTGGTTCGAGAAACTCGGCCACATCGTGCCCAACCACCTGACCGGCGTCGATCCGGAATCCGTGGTGAACCCGGCCGAAGTGGAACAGGTGCGCGGACGCGCCGTGGTGGCCAAGCGCCTGAAGCCCATCCTGGTGGAAGCCGTGGTGCGCGGCTACATCATCGGCTCCGGCTGGAAGGACTACCAGGCCACCGGCGCGATCTGCGGCATCCAGCTGCCGGCCGGCCTGCAACAGGCCTCCAAGCTGGAACAGCCGATCTTCACCCCGGCCGCCAAGGCCGACCTGGGCGAACATGACGAAAACATCAGCTTCGAGGAAACCGAGAAGCGCATCGGCACCGAGCTGGCGCACAAGATCCGCGACGTCGCCATCCAGCTCTACAAGGAAGCCGCCGACTACGCCGCCACCCGCGGCATCATCATCGCCGACACCAAGTTCGAGTTCGGCCTGGATGACAACGGCGTGCTGCACCTGATGGATGAAGTGCTGACCGCCGACTCCTCGCGCTTCTGGCCGGCCGACAGCTACCAGGTCGGTATCTCGCCGCCGTCCTTCGACAAGCAGTTCGTGCGTGACTACCTGGAAACCGTCGATGGCTGGCAAAAGACCCCGCCGGCGCCGCCGCTGCCGGCCGACGTCATCGAGAAGACCGGCGCCAAGTACCGCGAAGCGCTGGAACGCCTGACCGGCAACAAGCTGAGGGACTGAGATCATGAGCGATACCGTCAAGCCCCTGGTGGGTGTGGTCATGGGTTCGTCCTCGGACTGGGAGGTGATGCAGAATGCGGTCGCCATCCTGAAGGACTTCGGCGTCCCGTTCGAAGCGCAGGTGATTTCCGCGCACCGCATGCCGGACCAGATGTTTGCCTATGCCGAGAGCGCCCGCGCGCGCGGCCTGCGCGCCATCATCGCCGGTGCCGGTGGCGCTGCCCACCTGCCGGGCATGATCGCCGCCAAGACCATCGTGCCGGTGCTGGGCGTGCCGGTGCCGTCCAAGTATCTGCGTGGCGAAGATTCGCTGTTGTCCATCGTGCAGATGCCCAAGGGCATTCCGGTGGCGACCTACGCCATCGGCGAAGCGGGTGCTGCCAATGCGGCCCTGTCTGCCATCGCCATGCTGGCCACCACTGATGCGGCGCTGGCTGAGAAGCTGGAAGCCTTCCGCAAGACCCAGACGCAAGTCGCTCTCGATATGAAGTTGCCTGTATGACCCAGCAGTCCGTACCCTCGCTTAGCCCTGCCGTTCCCTCGACCACCCCGGCCACCTGGCTAGGTGTGATGGGAGGCGGCCAGTTGGGGCGCATGTTCGCGCATGCCGCGCAGAGCATGGGCTTCAAGGTCGCCGTGCTGGAAGCCGATGCCGACTGTCCGGCCGGTCAGGTGGCGGACCGTCTGATCACCGCCGCCTACGACAACGGTCCGGCGCTGGCGGAGCTGGGTGCGCTGTGCGCTGCGGTCACCACCGAATTCGAGAATGTCTCGGCCAAGAGCCTGGCGACGCTGGCGGCCCAGACCTTCGTGGCACCGGCGGCCTCGGGCGTGTCGATCGCCCAGGACCGCACGGCCGAGAAGGCTTTCTTCACCGAGTGCGGATCGCGTTCCGGCGTGTTGCCGGCCCCGCATCTGGTGATCAATACCGAGGCCGATATCGACGGTCTCGACGCGAACCTGCTGCCCGGCATCCTCAAGACCGCCCGCATGGGCTATGACGGCAAGGGGCAGGTGCGCGTGCGCAGTGTCGAAGAAGTGCGCACGGCCTTCGCCGCCATGCAGGGCGTGACCTGCGTGTTGGAAAAGATGCTGCCGCTGGCCTATGAAGTTTCCGTGCTGGTGGCACGGGGGCATGATGGCCAGGCCGTGGTCTATCCGATCGCCGAGAACGTGCATCGCGATGGCATCCTCTTCACCACCACCGTCCCCGGTCCCAACATCAAGCCGGATGCCGCCGAGCGCGCGCAGCAGGCAGCCTTGCAGATCATCGGTGCGATGCAGTACGTGGGTGTGTTGTGCATCGAATTCTTCGTGCTGGAGGATGGCGCGCTGGTGGTCAACGAAATGGCGCCGCGTCCGCACAACAGCGGCCACTACACCATCGATGCCTGCGTCACCAGCCAGTTCGAACAGCAGGCCCGCGCCATGGCCCAATTGCCGCTGGGCGATACCCGCCAGCATTCGCCCTCGGTCATGCTCAACATCCTGGGTGACGTCTGGTATGAAGGCGATGGCGACAGCCAGCGCGAACCGGCCTGGGACCAGGTCCTGGCGTTGCCCGGTGCGCACCTGCACCTGTACGGCAAGGCCGAGGCGCGACGCGGTCGCAAGATGGGTCATGTCACCTTCACCGGTGCCACCCTGAAAGATGCGCAGCAGCAGCTGGCTGCGGCCTGCGGCATCCTGGGCATCCCACTGTAAGCGGCAGGATCAGGCGATGAACGACAAGAGCACATCCCCGGCCCCGCATATCGATGCCGCCGCCGTCATGCATGCCGCCCGCAAGCTGGAGCAGGGCGGGCTGGTGGCGTTCCCGACCGAGACTGTCTATGGTCTCGGCGGCGATGCCGAGAACCCGGCGGCGATTGCTGCCATCTATGCGGCCAAGGGGCGACCGGCCAATCATCCGGTGATCGTGCATGTCTCGCCGGAGGCCGACATCGGCTATTGGGCGGCATCGGTCCCGGTGGAAGCGAGACGCCTGATCGCCTCGTTCTGGCCCGGTCCGCTGACCCTGATCCTGAAGCGCGCTGCGCATATCCCCGACGCCGTGGCCGGTGGCCAGGATTCGGTGGGACTGCGTTGCCCTTCGCATCCGGTGGCGCAGGCGCTGCTGCGTGAATTCCGTGGCGGCAAGGGCGGTATCGCCGGCCCCTCCGCCAACAAGTTCGGCCACGTCAGCCCGACCACGGCTGACCATGTCCGCGAGGAATTTGGCAGCGATGCCGACAGCCTGGTGGATTACGTGCTTGATGGTGGGCAGAGCGAAGTCGGCATCGAGTCGACCATCGTCGATCTCTCGCGGGTGGAGACCCACGGCCCGGTGCTACTGCGCCCCGGCCAGATCAGCGCGGACCGCATCGCCGCCGTGCTGGGCGTGCCGCTGGCCACGCCCGACGTCACCGCGCCACGTGCCTCCGGGACGCTTGACGCCCACTATGCGCCGCATACGCCGGTGGTGCAGGTTGAGCCGGGCCGGCTGCAGGACGTGCTGGCGCGCCTGGCCGCCATCGGCAAGAAGGTGGCCTTGATCGGCGGTGGGCAGCACGAAGGCAAGGTGAGCGCGACGGTCGTGCGCGTGATGCCGGCGTCGGTCGACGCCTATGCACACGATCTCTATGCTGCGCTGCGCGACATGGACCATACCGGTGCCGACCTGATCGTGGTCGAGTCACTGCCGGCGACGCCGGCGTGGCAAGGTGTCAACGACAGGCTGCGCCGTGCCGCCTTTGATTCGCAAGGCGTGCTGGAAAGACTGCTTAACGCTTGAGCTGAGGCCGTCTTCCCCTTCCTGTTTTCTCGCTCTCCCGAACGCCTGCTGTCGCGCTGTTACCCCCGCTGTCAGCCGCGCTGGTACTGACTCTGCGGTCAGTAGCTCAGTCGCCGGTTGCCAAAAGCCTACAGGGTCGGATGGGCGCTTCACAACTTCTATACAAAATATGACAAAGCTGGCATAGTATCTCCAAAGAATAGCACGCGCGTTCTTTTTGTTTCATCAGTGTAAAAGCAGGGTCATCCGCAGTGACCTGAACTTACGCTGAATAATGAAAAGCGGTAACCAGCCGTGAACACAATCCCGTCAGACGCCAGCCGTCGGGAATAAAAAATCCGGGCCACGCCCGCAAACTCTTGGAGACAGCAATGCAAAAACAATTTTCCTTCTTGCCCAAACTCGCCGCGTTGTCCGTGATGGCAGCCTTTGCTGCGCCGGCCATGGCACAGACTGCGGGCAGCAACGTGGTCAACCTGGGCTGGTTCCACCTGGCACCGCAGGATTCCAGCGGCGGCCTGACCAAGCTCAACGGTCCTGGCGCTGCCAGCTATCCCAACCGTACCTCCTCGGTCAGCAATGCCGATACCGTGGGGATCGCCTTCACCCACTTCTTCACCGACAACTTCGCGCTGACCGCCGACCTGGGCATTCCGCCCGAGTTCAAGCTCAAGGGTACCGGTGACCTGCAAGCCCTGGGCGAACTGGGCAAGGCCAAGCAGTGGAGCCCGGCCATCGTCGCCAAGTATTACTTCGGTGCTGCCAATGACACCTTCCGTCCCTTCGTGGGCGCCGGCGTGACCTATGTGTGGTATTCGGACGTGTCGCTGTCGCGCAATTTCCAGAATTCGGCATCGCTGAACACCGGTGGTACCGCCAGCGCCTCGCTGAGCTCCTCCTGGTCGCCCGTGCTGACCGGCGGCGCCACCTACGCCTTCAACGACCGCTGGTCGGCTAGCCTGTCGGTGTCCTACATTCCGCTCAAGACCGATGCCGACATCACCGCACAGCCGGCCGGTGCCGCTGCGGCCCTGGGTCCCCAGCGCTACAAGACCACCATCACGCTGGATCCGATCGTGACCTTCCTGTCGGTGGGCTACAAGTTCTAAGCGGTCCCGGACGAAAAAAAAGCGCCCTCGGGCGCTTTTTTTTCGTCCATCACTGTGGTGTTCAGACGTCTTCGGTCTTGCTGAAGCGGCCGTTGTGGAAGACCAGTGCCGATTGCGGCCGGACTTCGCAATGTTCGACTTCGCCCACGAAGATGACGTGGTCACCTTCCGGATACTGGCTGCGGTTGTGGCATTCGAACCAGGCCGATACGCCCTCCAGCACTGGCTGCCCGGTACGCGAAAGCGTATAGGGCACGCCCTCGAAGCGGTCTTCCATCCTGCTGGCGAACTGCTGCGCCAGATGCGCCTGTTCGGCACCGAGGATGTTGATGACGTAATGCGAATTGCCGGAGAAGACCGGCATGCTGTTGGCGCGCGTGCCCAGGCTCCAGAGCACCAGCGGCGGGTCCAGCGAGACCGAATTGAAGGAACTGGCGGTCAGGCCCAGCAGCGTGCCATCGGCCAGACGGGTGGTGATGACGGTGACACCGGTGGCGAACTGGGACAGGGCCTGGCGGAAATGCGCGGCGTCGAACTGACGCGCGTCGGCGCGGGGAAAACGTGTGTGCATCGGGAGTATGGTCTGGGTCGGGGCGCCCGGGCCGCATCGTTGCGGTCAGCCGGCATGGCGCAGATGTGCACATGATAGCGGATACGGCCTGCTTCTGCCGCCGTCATGCTGCGGCGCAGTCTTGACAATCATTCACGTCAGCCATACATGAAGTGCTGAATTGGAGTAAAGTTTTATCACAAGCAACTCAACGGGAGAACAGCATGGCCACGGAAATCGCAGTACTGGGCGGCGGCTGCTTCTGGTGTCTGGAAGCGGTTTACCAGCAGGTCAGGGGCGTGCAGTCGGTGGAGTCCGGCTATACCGGCGGCAGCGTCGTCGATCCCAGTTATGAACAGGTGTGCGGCGGGCAGACCGGGCATGCGGAGGTGGTCAAGCTGGCCTTCGATCCGCAGCAGATCAGCTATCGCGAGCTCCTGGAGATCTTCTTCACCATCCACGATCCGACCACCCTGAACCGCCAGGGGAACGACGTCGGTACCCAGTACCGTTCGGTGGTTTATTACCAGGACGAGGTGCAGCATGACGTCGCCAAGCACATCATCGCCGAGATGGCCCTGGTGTGGGATGCGCCGATCGTGACCGAGCTATCGGCGCCGCAGCCGTATTACCGGGCCGAGGACTACCACCAGAACTATTTCGTGCAGCATCCGTTCCAGGGCTATTGCGCCTTCGTGGTTGCGCCCAAGGTGGCCAAGCTGCGCGAGGTGTTTGCCGAGAAGAGCAAGCCGGCATAGCGAGGGGCGACAGGTACTGCCCCGATGCGTGGGGCAGAATGCAGAACGGGCATGCCGCGGCATGCCCGTTCTTGCTTGATGGTGTCGGCGAAATCTTATTTTTGATAAATGTACTTGCGTGACCATGGCAGCGTCTGTGCGCTGTTGCCGGCCTTGGTGCAGATGACCTGGTAGAGCGAAATCCAGTCGCGTTCGAAGCCATAGGAGCTGCCGGCCAGGTAGACGCGCCAGATACGGTAATGCTTCTCGTCGGTGACCTTGTGGATGGCCTCGGTATTGGCTTCGAAGTTGTCAGCCCAGATGCCGCAGGTACGGGCATAGTGGCGCCGCAGGTTTTCGACGTCGAAGGCTTCCAGCCCACCCTCCTGCATGGTCTTGAGCACGGTGCTGATATGCGGCAGCTCACCGGCCGGGAAGACGTACTTGTCGATGAATTCGCCGGCACCGTAGGGTGACTCGCCATTTTCGATATCGGTACTGGTGATGCCGTGGTTCATCGCCATGCCGCCATCGGCCAGCAACTTGCGGATCTGGGCGAAGTAGCCCGGCAGGTTCTTGATGCCGACGTGCTCGAACATGCCCACCGAGGTGATGCGATCGAAGCTGCCGGTGACATCGCGGTAGTCCTGCAGGCGGATGTCGATGCGGTCCGAGAGCCCGGCGGCTTCGACCCGTTCGCGCGCCAGCGCATACTGGTTCTTCGACAGCGTCACCCCCACACAGCGGGCACCGTACTTCTGCGCCGCCCGCAGCACCAGCGCACCCCAGCCGCAGCCGATGTCGAGCAAGGTCTGGCCGGGCTTGAGCTGGATCTTTTCCAGGATGTGGTCGATCTTCTTCAACTGCGCGCTGCCCAGGTCCTCGTCGCCGTTCTCGAAGTAGGCGCAGGAGTAGACCATGTTCTCGTCGAGGAACAGCTTGTAGAAGTCGTTGGAAACGTCGTAGTGGTACTGGATGGCTTCGGCGTCGCGCTTCTTGGTGTGCGTCACGCTGCGCACCATGCGGCCCAGCCGGCCTTCGGCCTTGAGGGTGTTGGCGGCCAGGGCATTGGCCACGTTGATGATGTTCTTGACCTTGCCCTCGACTTCGATCTTGCCCTCGACGTAGGCTTCGCCGAGGTTGGAGAGGGAGGGCGTCAACAGTGAGGTGATGGCCGATGCATGTGGGACTTTCAAGGTGACTTCCGGCGCCCCGGTGCCGAAGTCGTACTGCTGTCCGTTCCACAGCACCAGCCGCAGGGGCAGGGCGGATACGTTGCGGATGTTTTCCACCCAGGCGTCAAGCTTCTTTTCCCAAAACACGATTTTCCTCCGCGTCAGTGATGAATGCTTTGCGCCCTGCCAGGCGTGTTGCTTCCCTCAGGGCTGCAGGCGCTGCCGCTGCCATTGCCCGTTGGCATCACGCGTGTAGAGCACGCGGTCGTGCAGGCGGGAGGGGCGGCCTTGCCAAAATTCGATGCGATCGGGAATGACACGGTAGCCGCCCCAGTGCTCCGGGCGGGATGGATGCTCCCCGAATTGCTGCTTGGTTGTTTCGTATTGCTGTTCCAGCGTCTCGCGGTCGGCCACGGTACGGCTCTGCTGCGATGCAATCGCACCGAGCTGGCTGCCCAGGGGGCGACTGTAGAAGTAAGCGTCACTTTCTTCCTTGGTAACGCGTTCGATCTTTCCTTCGATGCGAACCTGGCGTTCCAGTTCTACCCAGTGGAACAGCAAGGCCACGTAGGGCTGGGCGGCGACGTCGACGCCCTTGCGGCTGTCGTAGTTGGTAAACCAGGTAAAGCCCTGCTGGTCGAACTGCTTGATCAGCACGATGCGCGACGAGGGGCGTCCATCGGCCCCGACCGTGGCCACGCTCATGGCGTTGGGCTCGGGGATCTGCGCTCGGGTCGCCTCATCGAACCAGATCGCGAACTGGTCGATCGGGTCGGCGGCGGTATCGAGCTCGGACAAGCTGGCGCGGCTGTAGTCTTTACGTAGGTCTGCTAACGACATGCTACTTGCTCCTTGGGGAACGGCGCTTAGATTAGCGCGTTTTAAAAAGTTTTGCAGGGCAGCAAAACGGCGAATGCGAGCCATTGTGCGGCGTTGCGGCAAATTGCTCCATGATCGCAAGCAAGTCGCACAAACAAAAAAGCCGATGCATTATCGCATCGGCTTTTGCTTGCTTCCTGCTGCAGAGCTTCACCTCTGCGCTGGAAAAGCGAATCAGTTGGTCTTGATCGCTTCGACCTGGATGGCCAGCTTGGTCTCGGTGGAGAAGCCGTACTTGGCGCCGTAGTCGATGCCGAAGTCGGCGCGGTTGAAGGTGGCCGAGGCGTCGCCACCGCAGACTTCGCGCTTGAGCATCGGGTGCTGGATGCAGGTGAACTTGTTCAGGGTCAGGGTGACCGGCTTGGTGACGCCATGCAGGGTCAGGTTGCCTTCCACGGTGGCCGGCTTGTCGCCGTTGAACTTGATCGTGCCCTTGTACTCGGCGGTGGGGAACTTGGCGACGTCGAACATCTCGGCGCTCTTGGCGTGATCGTTCATCTTGCTCATGCCGAAGTCGATGGAGGCGGTGTCCACGATGATGTCGACGGTACCGGTCTTGGCAGCGCGATCCAGGGTGACGGTGCCGCTGGTCTTGTCGAACTTGCCGCGCCAGATCGACACGCCCATGTGGTCAGCTTCGAAGCTGGGATAGGTGTGGCTGGGATCGATGCTGTAGGTGTCGGCGGCGTTGGCGGACACGGCGGCGCCGGCGGCGACCAGGGCGAGCAGGAGGTGGTTCAGTTTCATGTGATTCGATTCCTTGTTGAGAGAAAAAACCGCTGGGGGAAGCCCGCCGCGAGGCGGTGCGACATGGCGCGGAACTGCTGTTTTATTGTTGGCTTACTGCGCGACGATGTGGAACTTGATCGTGACTTCGTCGGCCACCATGCCGGTGTCCTTCCATTCGCCTTCGCCGATGTTGTAGGTCAGGCGCTTGATGGGCAGGGTGCCGTCGAAGACCTGGGTGCTGCCCTCCTTCTTCACGGTCAGGGGGAAGGAGACGTCGGTGCTCTTGCCCTTGATGGTCAGCTTGCCGGCCACGTCAAACTTGCCGCTGCCGGCCGGCTTGATGCTGCTGGTGACAAAAGTGGCCTTGGGGAACTGGGCGGCGTTGAACCATTCCTTCTTCAGCACTTCCTTGTTGTACTCAGGCTCGCCCAGGTCGAAGCTGGCGACGTCGATCTCCACCGTAGCCTTGCCTTCGGTCGGCTTGGCGGCATCGAAATCGATGGTGGCGGTGAACTTCTTGAACTTGGCGTCCACCGGGACGTTGAGCTGCTTGAAGGTGGCGGTTACGGCGCTCTTGGCGGCATCCACTTTTAACGGAGCCGCTTGTGCAGCCAATGTGAAGGAAGCGGCAGCCAGGGCCAGCAGGGAGGGGCGAAGGAGGCGGGAGAGAGTCATGTCGGGTTCCGTGTAAAAACGAGCAAGATATGAAGAATCAGGTAATGCTGGCTCAGGGCAGCATGCGCTTGAAGATATTGTCACGATCGATGAACTGGTGCTTCAGCGCGGCCAGTACGTGCAGCGCGAAGGCCGCCAGCAGCGTCATGTTGAGCCAGTAATGGGTGGCCTTGAGCAGCGGCTTGAGTTCGGGATTGGGTGCGATCAGCACCGGCAGCGGCACCACGCCCAGGTAGACCACCGGCACGCCGGCGGCCAGGCTGTAGAGATAGCCGGAAACAGGAATGGCAAACATCAGCACGTACAGGCCCAGGTGCAGGCCATGGGCAGCCGATTGCTGCCATTGCGGCATGTTGCGCGGGTAGGCCGGTGCCTTGTGCGTGAGGCGCCACAGCAAGCGCACGCAGACCAGGGCCAGGACGGTCACGCCCAGCCACTTGTGCCAGGAAAAATACTTCAACTTGGTTGGCGTCAGGCCGGGAATGTCGACCATGGTCAGACCCAGCCCGAAGGCGGAAATGATCAGCAGGGCAATCAGCCAGTGCAGCAGTACGGCGGGTTTGGTGTAGCGATCCATAGGGCAGGCAGAAGTTGGTGGCGGTTGGAGCGGCTAGCTCTGCAATGGTTCTGCAGGGCGGGCAACTCGTTCTTGCGTCGGGGGAAGTGTTCGCCATGAAGTCTTCAATGCGAAGTCTTCACGAGATGCGCGGCGTCAAGGCCTTGCATTCCCGGCGGCAAGGGATGATGCCACTCTTTTTGACGCTGATGAGTATAAAGAGCTTTGGCTACTCGCATTACTGGTCGAAATGGTACTTCAGCCATCCGGTTTTGCGAGTAATCTATTTTTCTTCAGTATATTCTCTGCGCAAATGAAAAATGGCGCACATTGCTGTGCGCCATTTCGACAGGGGGCGAGCGGGTCTGGCCGGATCAGATGGCCTTGGCCAGTTCCACGGCGGTGCCGATGTAGTTGGCCGGGGTCATGGCCAGCAGATGGTCCTTGGCCTCCTGGGGGATGGCCAGGCTGTTGATGAAGTCACGCAGCGCATCCTTGGAAATACCCTTGCCGCGGGTCAGTTCCTTCAGTTGTTCATACGGATTCTCGATGCCATAACGACGCATCACGGTCTGCACCGGCTCGGCCAGCACTTCCCAGGTAGCGTCGAGGTCGTCGGCCAGGCGTTGCGGGTTCACTTCCAGCTTGTTCAGGCCGCGCAGGCAGCTATCGTAGGCCAGCACGGTGTAACCGAAGCCCACACCGATATTGCGCAGCACGGTGGAGTCGGTCAGGTCGCGCTGCCAGCGCGAGACCGGCAGCTTTTCGGCGAGGTGCTTCAACACGGCGTTGGCCATGCCCAGATTGCCTTCGGAGTTCTCGAAGTCGATCGGGTTGACCTTGTGCGGCATGGTCGAGGAACCGATTTCGCCAGCCTTGGTGCGTTGCTTGAAGTAGCCCAGGGAGATGTAGCCCCAGATGTCGCGGTTCAGATCCAGCAGGATGGTATTGGTACGGGCCACGGCATCGAACAGCTCGGCCATGTAGTCATGCGGCTCGATCTGGATGGTGTAGGGATTGAAGACCAGGCCCAGGCGCTGCTCCACCACCTGCTTGGAGAAGGCGGCCCAGTCGGTCTGCGGGTAGGCCGAGAGGTGGGCGTTGTAGTTGCCCACGGCGCCATTCATCTTGCCCAGGATCTCGACGGCGGCGATGCGCTTGGCCGCACGTTGCAGGCGTGCCACGACGTTGGCCACTTCCTTGCCCAGGGTGGTGGGGCTGGCCGGCTGGCCGTGGGTACGCGAGAGCATCGGTACGGCGGCGTGCTCGTGCGCCAGTTCGGTCAGGCGGGCGATCACGGCTTGCAGCGAGGGCAGCACGACGGTGTCGCGGGCGGCCTTCAACATCATGCCGTGCGAGGTGTTGTTGATGTCTTCGGAGGTGCAGGCGAAGTGGATGAATTCGGAGGCGGCCACCAGCTCCGGCACATCCTTCACCTTTTCCTTGAGCCAGTATTCGACCGCCTTCACGTCATGGTTGGTGACGGCTTCGATTTCCTTGATGCGGGCGGCGTCGGCCTCGGTGAAGTCGGCGGCCAGCTTGTCCAGCAAGGCGCGTGCCTCGGCCGAGAACGGCTTGATCTCGGCAAAGCCGGCTTCGGACAGGGCTTGCAGCCAGGCGATCTCGACCTTCACGCGATGGTGCATGAAGCCCGCTTCGGAGAGCAGCGGACGCAGTTTATCGGTCTTGGAGGCGTAGCGGCCGTCCAGCGGGGACAGGGCCGAGAGAGCAGAGAGGGACATGATGGAAACGGATGAGATGCGTTGACTGAAGATTGGCGAGTTTTCAGAGGCATTTGCCTAAAAACCCGAATCGCCCGAGGCCGGCATTTTACCATCCACGCGCTGGCCAGCCCAGTTTTCCGGCCACCACACTCCATTGGCAGACCGTTGCTTTCCGTTCCTGGCATTACTCTTCACGATTTTGCCAAGAAATGCGAATGTTATAATCGACTCAGATCATTACACCACTTGCTATGCTAAAACTCATCGGCTCCAATGCCAGTCCCTTCGTGCGCAAGGTGCGCGTCGTGATGGCTGAAAAAAAGATCGATTACGAATTCATCCTGGAAGATGTCTGGAGCGCATCGACCACCATCCAAGAAAACAATCCGCTGGGCAAGGTGCCTTGCCTGCTGATGGATGACGGTGGCGCCATGTTCGACTCCCGCGTGATCGTCGAGTATCTCGATACCCTGACCCCTGTGGGCAAGCTGCTGCCCCCCAATGGTCGCGAACGCGCCGAGATCAAGTGCTGGGAAGCGCTGGCGGACGGCTTGCTGGATGCCGCCGTGCTGGTGCGCCTGGAAAAGACCATGCGCCCGACCAAGCAGCAGAGCCCGGAATGGATCAAGCGCCAGTGGAGCAAGGTCGAGGCTTCGCTCAAGGCAATGGCCGAGGGGCTGGGCGAAAAGCCTTTCTGCGTGGGCAATCATTACACCCTGGCTGATGTGGCGGTGTGCTGTGCGCTGGGCTGGCTGAGCTTCCGCTTCCCGGATCAGACCTGGCGCGACGACTATCCGCAACTGGCACGGCTGTTCGACAAGGTGTCGGAACGGGTGTCGTTCAAGGATACGGTGCCGCACCTCTGAGGCTGTCACTGCTGCAGGGGACAAGGTCCACAAAACAAGCTCAACAAAAAAGCGCGCTCAACCGAGCGCGCTTTTTGTTTGTCTGCCTGGGCAGCGCAGCTTTATTCGCTGGCCGGCGACATCTGGCTTTGCAGGTAATTCTGGATGCCGACCTTGTCGATCAGGTCCAGCTGGGTTTCCAGCCAGTCGATGTGTTCTTCGGTGTCGTCCAGGATCATCTGGAACAGTTCACGGGAGACATAGTCGCCATGCTGTTCGCAGGTGGCGATGCCTTCCTTGACGGTCTTGTGGGCGGCCTGTTCCAGCTTCAGGTCGCATTCGATCATTTCCTTGGTGTTTTCACCGATCATCAGCTTGTGCAGCGCCTGCAGGTTGGGCAGGCCGTCCAGCATCAGGATGCGGTCGATCAGCTTGTCGGCATGCTTCATTTCGCCGATGGATTCGGCGTATTCCTTGGCGCCGATCTTGTCCAGACCCCAGTGCTTGTACATGCGGGCATGCAGGAAATACTGGTTGATGGCGGTAAGTTCGTTGGTCAGCTGGGCATTGAGCAACTTGATGACTGCGGGATCGCCTTTCATGGGCACCTCGAAAAAATGGGGGATTGAAGGGGGAGCCGCGTTTGCTGGGGGGCGGATGGCTGCCTGGCCACGGCGTTGACGGACGGATCATAGCGCAGGCGTTTCCAATCTTCATCATTAATTAGCGCGAATCATTCTTGCCTTTGTTGCCTTGAGTGAATGAAAACAAAAAAAACCTCCGTCGGCGGGCGAGGGAGGTTTTTCCGGCCATCCCTTGGGATGGGCATCGGGCGACCGGCAGGTGGTCGCGTCGCGGCTTGTTTCGAGGCTTATTTCTTCTCGGGATCCGTCACGAAACCGATCTTGGCGAGGCCGCCCGATTGCGCGGCCGCCATGACCTGCGCCACCTTTTCGTACTGGGTGGTGCGCTCGGCGCGCAGGTGCAGTTCGGGCTGCGGTTGCTTCTGGGCCGCCACGGCAATGCGCGCACCCAGTTCGCTGCTGTCGATCTTTTCTTCGTTCCAGAAGACGTTGCCGGTCGCGTCGATGGACAGGTTGATGCTTTCCGGCTTGACCTGGTCAGGCTGGCTGCTGGCCTTGGGCAGGTCGATCTTGACCGCATGGTTCATCACCGGGATGGTGATGATGAAGATGATCAGCAGCACCAGCATCACGTCCACCAGCGGGGTGGTGTTGATCTCCGGATTGAAGTCGTCGTCCGAATCGGACAGGGAACCCATTGCCATCATGCCCTCCCGACGGCGGTCAGCTTGGCCTTGCCACCATTGGGCTGGCCGTCTTCATCGGCGGCGCGTGCGCCGGTGACGAACAGGGCATGCAGGTCGAAGCCGAACTTGTTGAGCTTGGCGATGGTGGTCTTGTTGCCGCGTACCAGGGCGTTGTAGCCAAAGGTGGCGGGAATGGCCACGGCCAGGCCGAGTGCGGTCATGATCAGAGCTTCGCCCACGGGGCCGGCGACCTTGTCGATGCTGGCCTGGCCGGTGGTGCCAATGGACACCAGCGCGTGATAGATGCCCCAGACGGTACCGAACAGACCCACGAACGGAGCGGTGGAACCGACCGAAGCCAACACGGCCATGCCGGTCTGCAGCTTGCCGGAGGCTTCGTCGATGGCCTGGCGCAGCGACAGGGTGACCCAGTCGCTCACCGACAGCTGGTCATGCAGGTGGCCCTTGTGGGCGGTGTGGTGGCTCATCGCGGTGACGCCGGCGCGGGCGACATCGGCGAAGGGATTTTCCTGACCCAGGGTGGCCACGCCTTCAGGCAGGCTGGTGGTATCCCAGAACTGGTGGCCAGCGGCCGCCGAGGCCTTGCGGAAACGCAGCAGCTGCAGCGCCTTGGTAATGATCACGTACCACGATGCGATCGACATCGCCAGCAACAGGACGGCGACGCCCTTGGTCACGAAATCGCCTTGCGCCCAGAGGCTTTCCAATCCGTAGGGACTAACTTCCATGATATTTCCTTCTATTTGTGTCTATCAGATGAGGGGATGATGAAACGAATACGATGCCGGGCCAGGCCCGGCAAAATGCTGTCGATGCTGTCCAGTGCTGCGTGGTCCGGACTCAGCGGTCTCAGTTCAGGCGGAACGCCAGGCTGCCGACCGTGCTGACGGTGATGGCCTTGCCATTCTCGATGTAGGGCTTGAACACGGCACGCATGATGGCCGTACGCGCGGCATCGTCCAGGCGGGAATAGCCGGAAGACTTGGTGATCTCCACCTTTTCCGCGCGTCCGCTGGTGTTGACGGTGACGCGGAACTCGACCACGCCTTCTTCACCCATGCGACGCGAGACGCTGGGGTAGCTCGGATTCGGTTTCTCGATGTATTCGATGCCGGACGTGATCTGCTTGGGCAGAACCGGACCCGGTGGTGCGGCCGGTGCCGGGGTCGGCTCGGCGGCTGCCTGTGGCGCAGGCGTGGCCGGCTGCGGCGGTTGCGGTGGTGCGGTGATGCTGGTCGGGGTCGGGGTTTCCGTCACCGGGATAGGCTTGGGCGGCGCCACCACCTTCTTGACGATCTTCACCTCCTTGGGCGGGGCCGGCTCGGCCTTGGGAGGTGCCGGTTCAGGCGCCTTTTCCGGCACGATGAAGGTGGCGATGACTTCCTTGGGGACGGCATTGACGGCCTGCTTGACCAGGCCGCTTTGCAGCGCCCAGAAGAAAGCGATGTGCAACAGGATGATCAGCCCCAGCGGGCCGATCTTGCGTGCCTGGCGCAACAGGGCGCTGGGTGGGCTGACACTCATGAGAGACGGTGAAATGGCGTTCATTGATCTTGTTCAGGCGGCCGCGAAGGCGGGATGGAATACCACCGGACGGGCGCCCTGCTGTGTTTGTCGGGTATTGCTGAGACACTCGCGCAGGACATTCTTGGCGCAGGAATGGCACTTGCCGCAGCAAGTACCCACGCCGAGCTGCTTGCGCAACTCGGCCATGGACGTCATGCCTGCATCGACCGCCTGATGGATCTTGCCTTCGGAGATGTTGTTACAAACACATACGATCATTGTACGCCTTGCTGCCTGCTTCATCAGGCTCTATGCAGATCTCGCTCCTGCCACCATGCGCGAGAAGAAATTGAATTTTTCCGGCGGCGGCATCGTCCGTTCCACCACATGCGCCCATTGTTCCGACAACTGCTGGCAGGTCGCCCGCAGTACCGGCGCCAGGTTGGGCAATTCCGCCAGCGCTTTCAGGTGTCTTTCGATCACCGAGGCCAGCTTCACGCAGCTTTGCGTTTCCTGGCTGTTGTTGGCGGTGTAGTGCGACATCAGATGCAACACGGCGGACACCAGAAGTTCAGGTTGGGCCGGTGCGTTGTTGGGTTCCACAAATGCGGACGTCATGTTCTCGGTAACCATCAAACTCTCCTCGCTGGGCTAGCTTGGCTGGCGACGCGTCATGACGAACGACGCTGGCTGGCCTGTTTATCCACCTTCTCCTGAAGACGACCGGATCAGGCCGTCAGGATCAGCTTGTTCAATTGCGTCAGTCGCAGCTTGTAGATGCGACCGCCATGATCGATCTCCAGTTCGCGCATCTGACGGAACAGGTCCGTGCTCTTGATGCGGGTGATCGGAGTTCCGTTGGCGGTCGTGCCCGGCTTGTTGCGACGTTCCATGCTGTTGTCGTTCAGTTGGCTCATTACAATCACCTCCTATTAAATGCGAACAATTCTTATTTAGATTATTTGCCATTTGCGGCCGGATTGCAAGCCCTTTTATCGGTGTGATTGATAATTTTTATCATCTGGAGCCTTCAGGCCGACAGTTCAAGGCCCACCCATCGCCGAGATGTTGCTCAAAAGAAAACGCCCCGAGGTGAAATCACCGTCGGGGCGCCACAATGTTGATCTACAGGAATGTCTAGTCGGGCAATGCGCCGGTTTCGATGATGCCGCCACCCAGGCAGACGTCGCCGTCGTACAACACGGCCGATTGCCCCGGCGTGACGGCCCACTGGGCATTGTCGAAGGCCAGCGAAAAGCTGGCGCCGGCGTCGCTGAAGCCACAGGGGACGTCAGCCTGGCGATAGCGCGTCTTGGCCGACAGCGCCGGCAGTTGCGGTGCGTGACCAGCGACCCAGCTGACCTGGCCGGCCGAGAGCGTGGGCGAGAGCAGCCAGGGGTGGTCATGGCCTTGCACGATATAGAGGGTGTTGTTGTCCACATCCTTGCGCGCCACGTACCAGGCGTCGCCATGGCCGTCGGCATTCTGGTGCCCCTTCAGGCCGCCGATGCCGATGCCCTTGCGCTGGCCCAGCGTATAGAACGACAGGCCCACATGCTCGCCCACCGTCTGGCCATCAGCGGTCTTGATCGGCCCCGGCTTGTAGGAGAGGTAACGGTTGAGGAATTCGCGGAAGGGTCGCTCGCCGATGAAGCAGATACCGGTCGAATCCTTCTTCTTCGCATTGGGCAGTTGCAGTTGCTCGGCGATCTTGCGCACTTCGGTCTTGTGGATCTCTCCCAGCGGGAAGACGGTGCGCGAGAGCTGCTCCTGGTTCAGGCGGTGCAGGAAGTAGCTCTGGTCCTTGCTGGCGTCCATCGCCTTGAGCAGCTGGAAGTCGCCCTGCGGCCCCTGGCGTACGCGCGCATAGTGGCCGGTGGCGATCAGATCGGCGCCCAGCTTCATGGCATGGTCCAGGAAGGCCTTGAACTTGATTTCGGCATTGCACAGCACGTCCGGGTTGGGTGTGCGTCCCGCCTGGTATTCGCGCAGGAATTCGGCAAAGACGCGGTCCTTGTATTCGGAGGCGAAGTTGACCGCCTCGATGTCCACCCCGACCACATCGGCCACGCTGACCGCGTCGATCCAGTCTTCGCGGGTGGAGCAGTATTCCGAATCGTCGTCATCTTCCCAGTTCTTCATGAACAGGCCGATGACTTCATAACCCTGCTCCTTCAGCAGCCATGCCGAAACCGACGAATCCACGCCGCCCGACATGCCGATGACTACTCTTTTCTTGCTCATGTTGTTTCCGTTCTATGCGACAGGCAGCGCTGCTGTCGCTCAATGATCCGGCAGGTCCCCGATCGCGCTGGGATCGGTATGCACCAGCTCCAGCGGCGCCCGCTGGCCGCGCAGATAGTCGTCCACACAGCGCAGTACCAGCGGGCTGCGGTGGCGCTGGGCACAGGCCGCCAGTTCGTCGCGCGTCATCCAGAGGGCACGGACGATGCCTTCATCCAGTGGCCGGTCGAGCGCTTCGCCGACCGTCCCGGCAAAGGCGAAGCGCAGGTAGGTGACCGACATCCCGCCGCGGGAGGACGACACGTTGCGCGACAGGTAGGTGCCGACCAGAGCGGTAGGGCTGAACACGTGGGCCGATTCTTCCAGCGCCTCGCGCACCGCTGCTGCAATGAGCGACTCGCCCGGTTCCAGGTGCCCGGCCGGCTGGTTGATGCGCAGCCCGCCGGCGCTGTGTTCTTCCACCATCAGGAAGCGACCGTCGCGCTCGATGACGGCGGCGACGGTGACAGAGGGTTTCCAGACTTCAGACATTGATGACCTCGTGAATCCGGCATTCTACCCTGTCGGGGCCGACTCTTCAGCGCCAGCCCTCGCCGCACAAGCGGCCGCGGCGGTTCTCAGGGATCGGTAAATTACTTGGCCGACAAGGGCAGTCGTGTAAGATTGGGGCAAGAATCCACAAAAAAAGGAGCCAGGAATGAGGATAGCGATCCCCGCCGAAAGCCGGGACGGAGAAACCCGTGTCGCCGCCACCCCCGAAACCGTCAAGAAACTGGTGGCCGCCAGGCACGAGGTGATGGTCGAATCCGGGGCCGGGATCAAGTCCAGCATTCCTGACGAGGCCTATGTCGCCGTCGGCGCCAGCATCGGCAGTGCCGAGGCGGTCTACAGCGCCGAAATCCTGCTCAAGGTGCGGGCGCCCAGCCAGAGCGAGCGGGCCCGCATCACGCCAGGCACGGTGATCGTCGGCATGCTCAACCCCTTCGATGCCGACAACATCGCCGCCATGGCCGCCGCCGGGCTCACAGCCTTCGCCCTGGAGGCCGCGCCGCGTACCACGCGGGCGCAATCCATGGACGTGCTGTCTTCGCAGGCCAACATCGCCGGCTACAAGGCCGTGCTGATGGCGGCCAATACCTACCAGCGCTTCATGCCCATGCTCATGACTGCCGCCGGCACCGTCAAGGCCGCCCGCATGTTGATCATGGGTGCCGGCGTGGCCGGCCTGCAGGCCATTGCCACCGCCAAGCGCCTGGGTGCGGTGATCGAGGCTTCTGATGTACGTCCGGCCGTGAAGGAGCAGATCGAGTCGCTCGGCGCCAAATTCCTGGATGTTCCCTTCCTGACCGACGAAGAGAAGGAAATCGCCCAGGGCGTGGGCGGCTATGCCCGTCCCATGCCGCCGGACTGGATGAAGCGCCAGGCGGAACTGGTGCATGAGCGCGCCAGACAGGCTGACATCATCATCACGACCGCCCTGATCCCCGGCCGCAAGGCGCCGGTGCTCATCAGCGAAGAGACCGTCAAGGCCATGAAGCCCGGTTCGGTGATCCTGGACATGGCGGTCGACCAGGGGGGCAACTGCCCCTTGTCGGAACCCGGCAAGACCGTCATCAAGCACGGTGTGCACATCATCGGCGAAGGCAACCTGGCGGCCCTGGTGGCGGCCGATGCCTCGGCCCTGTATGCCCGCAACGTGCTGGACTTCCTGAAGCTGATCATCGACGCCGAGGGCAAGCTGGTCATCAACCGGGAAGACGACATCGTCGCGGCCACACTGCTCTGCCAGGGCGGCGAAATCCTGCGCAAATGAATCTGCCGGCCCGGGGCGGCGGAAAACCCGGGCAATCCCGGCCCTTTAGCCGCAAATCATCACCCACGGAAACAAAGAAGGAAGAAGTACATGCAACGCATCATGCTGCGCGCGAAGATCCATCGCGCCTCGGTCACCCAGTGTGACCTGAACTACGAAGGTTCCTGCGGAATCGACGAAGACCTGCTGGAAGCGGCCGACATCCGCGAGTTCGAGAAGATCGAGCTCTACAACGTCAACAACGGCGAGCGCTTCTCCACCTACGCCATTCGCGGCAAGCGCGGCAGCGGCGAGATTTCGCTCAATGGCGCAGCTGCCCGCCTGGCGCATCTGGGTGACCTGCTGATCATCTGCACCTATGCGCCGATGAGCGATGAAGAAGTCGCCACCTACAAGCCCAAGGTCGTCTTCGTGGACGACAAGAACCGCATCACCAGCCTCAAAGCGATCTGACCCCTCACCAATAATCCGCACGGCCAGCCGCTTCGGCCGGTCGTGCCACAAGGAGGAACAACATGGAAGTCAGCCACACCATCATCAACCTGATCATCTTCGTGCTGGCCATCTATGTCGGCTACCACGTGGTCTGGACCGTCACTCCCGCCTTGCACACACCGCTCATGGCGGTGACCAATGCCATCTCGGCCATCATCATCATCGGCGCCATGCTGGCCGCCGGCCTGACCGAAGGCACGGTGGGCCGCATTGCCGGTACGCTGGCCGTGGCGCTGGCGGCGGTCAACGTGTTCGGCGGCTTCATGGTGACCCAGCGCATGCTGGAAATGTTCAAGAAGAAAGAGCCCAAGGCCAAGTCGGGAGAACAAGCATGAGCATGAATGTGGTGACCCTGTTGTACCTGATCGCATCGATCTGCTTCATCCAGGCGCTCAAAGGCCTGTCGCACCCGGCCACGGCACGACGCGGCAACAGCTTCGGTATCGCCGGCATGGTTATCGCGGTACTGACCACTCTGGCCCTGATCGTGAAGCTCAAGAGCGAGGGCGGCAATGCCTCCGGTGACATTGGCTACCTGCTGGTGGCGGCTGGCGTGATCGTGGGCGGCGGCATCGGCGCCTATCTGGCGCGCAGCGTCGAAATGACCAAGATGCCCGAACTGGTCGCGGCGATGCACTCGCTGATTGGCCTGGCGGCGGTCTGCATTGCGGTGGCGGCCGTGGCCGAACCCTGGGCGCTGGGCATTTCCGGCCATGGGCAGGCCATCCCGGTGGGCAATCGTGTGGAGCTCTTCATCGGTACCTTCGTCGGTGCCATCACCTTCTCCGGTTCGGTGATCGCCTTCGGCAAGCTCTCGGGCAAATACAAATTCCGCCTGTTCCAGGGCGCCCCGGTCAACTTCTCCGGCCAGCACTTCCTGAACCTGTTGCTGGCGGTGGCGATGATCGGCTTCGGCATCATCTTCGTCCTCACCCAGAACTGGCTGCCCTTCATCATCATGGCCACCATTGCCTTTGCCCTGGGTGTGCTCATCATCATCCCCATCGGCGGCGCCGACATGCCGGTGGTGGTCTCGATGCTCAACAGCTATTCCGGCTGGGCGGCAGCCGGCATCGGCTTTTCGCTGAACAATTCCATGCTCATCATCGCCGGTTCGCTGGTCGGATCGTCCGGCGCGATCCTGTCCTACATCATGTGCAAGGCGATGAACCGCTCCTTCTTCAACGTGATCCTGGGCGGCTTTGGCGGCGAGGCGGCGGCCGCCGGCGGCGGCGCGCAGCAGCAGCGCAACGTCAAGTCCGGTTCGGCCGATGATGCGGCCTTCCTGATGGGCAATGCCGAGACCGTCATCATCGTGCCCGGCTACGGCCTGGCGGTGGCACGCGCCCAGCATGCCCTGAAGGAATTGACCGAAAAGCTCACCCACAACGGCGTGACCGTGAAGTATGCGATCCACCCGGTGGCCGGTCGCATGCCCGGTCACATGAACGTGCTGCTGGCCGAGGCCGAAGTGCCCTACGACCAGGTCTTCGAGATGGAAGACATCAACAGCGAATTTTCCCAGGCCGATGTGGTACTGGTGCTGGGCGCCAACGACGTGGTCAACCCGGCCGGCAAGGACCCGAAGTCGCCGATTGCCGGCATGCCCATCCTGGAAGCCTACAAGGCCAAGACCGTGATCGTGAACAAGCGCTCTATGGCCGCCGGTTACGCCGGGCTGGACAACGAACTGTTCTACATGGACAAGACCATGATGGTCTTTGGCGATGCCAAGAAGGCCATCGAGGATATGGTCAAGGCGGTGGACTGACTTCCTCCTGAGCTGGCAGGCAAGAAAAAACGGGTTGCGCATGATGCGCAACCCGTTTTTCTTTGGCGACTGTCAGGTCGCTTATTTGGTGCCGAAGATACGATCCCCTGCATCGCCCAGGCCCGGCACGATGTAGGCGTCCTCGTCCAGGTGAGAATCCAGCGAGGCGACATAGAGCTTCACGTCAGGGTGCGCATCGGCGAAGACCTGCACGCCTTCCGGGGCGGCGACCAGTGCCACGAAGATGATGTGCGAAGCCGGCACGCCGCGCTTCTTCAGCGCATCGACGGCATAGACGGCGGAGTTGCCGGTGGCCACCATCGGGTCGCACAGGATCATGATGCGGTCCTGCAGGTCAGGCAGGCGCACCAGGTATTCCACCGGCAGGTGGTTCTCGTCACGGTAGACGCCGATATGGCCCACGCGGGCCGAGGGAATCAGTTCCAGCAGGCCATCGCTCATGCCCACGCCAGCGCGCAGCACCGGCACCACGGCCAGCTTCTTGCCGGCGATCACCGGCGCCTCGTAGGTGACCAGCGGGGTCTCGATGGTCTCGGTGGTCAGCGGCAGATCACGCGTGATTTCATAACCCATCAGCAGCGTGATTTCGCGCAACAGGTCGCGGAAGGTACGCGTGGAGGTGCGCTTGTCGCGCATGTGCGACAGCTTGTGCTGGATCAGCGGATGGTCGAGGATGAAGAGGTTCTTGAAGCGCGGGTCTTGTTTCATGGCAAATGCGTGTCTGCTAGGTGGGGCGGCTGGCGCCGCGAGTCAGCATTGTCGCATTTCCTGACCGCATGCGCGACGGACTGCTACCGCGCGCATGCAGCTTTATTCACATCAGCGACGACCGAACATCATCTGCCCGGCCAGCAGGGCGCGCGCACCCGGCAGCAGGTCGATGGCCCCCAGCGACAGGCCCAGCGCGGCCTGCAGTGGCGAGCCCTGGGGTGAGCCAGCGAAGATGCGCGCCATCAGGTCGGTCAGGCGGATGGTCAGGCCCCGGTCCTGGTCACGTTGGCGGTCGAAGGCCTGCAACGCTTGCGGCGTGAGGTCACGGGCCAGCACATCGGCCAGTACACGAGAGTCGCGCAGGCCCAGGTTCAAGCCCTGGCCGGCGACAGGATGCAGCGTCTGCGCGGCATTGCCGATGGCCACGACACGCCGGCCCTGGCCGGGGCGGGCGTTCAGGCCCAGCGGGAAGGCGTGGCGCGGGCTGATGCGGGTAAAGCGTCCGACCCGCTCGCCGAAGGTACGCTGCAGGGCGGCCAGGAAGGCGGTGTCCTCCAGCGCCAGCAGCTGTTCGCCGGTGGCCGGACGGACACACCAGACCAGAGCATAGCCATCGTCCTGCGGCAGCAGCGCCAGCGGGCCTTCATCGGTGAAGCGCTCGAAGGCGCGGTGCGCGACGGGCTGGTCGGCATGCACATGGGCGATCACGCCCAGTTGCTGGTAGTCACGCTGCAGGGTCTTTTGCTGCTGCTCACCGAAGACGCCGCCCTCGGCCTGGATCACCAGTGCAGCGCGCAGCACCTGGCCGTCCTTGAGGGTGACGGCAACGTGTTCGTCCACTTCGCTGATGTCCTGCGCCTCGGCCGGTCGCATCAGCGTCAATCCCAATGGCGCGATGGCGCTCGCCAGCGCCCGGTTGACTTCGCCGTAGCGGGCCACATAGCCCAGCGCTGGCAGGTCGTAGTCCTTGCGGTCCAGCAATGTGCGGCCGAAATGGCCGCGGCGCGAGACGTGGATTTGTTCGATGGCGGTGGCGCTGCGGCCGATGTCGTCCCAGGCGCCCAGTTCTTCGAGGATCTGGCGGCTGCCATAGGACAGTGCGATGGTGCGTGGGTCGGCGGCGGCCTGCTCGGGCGTCTTCATGTCGATCACGGCGATGCGCGCCGCGGGTCGCTGGCGACGTGCCAGCAGAGCGGCCACGCTCTGGCCGACCGGGCCGCCACCACAGATGATCAGATCGAAATCGACGGATTGCATGATGCCGGACGATGCCTTGGATGAAAGATTCGGGAAGGCGTCATTGTAGCGGAGCCACGTCGACCGGGCTTGATCCGGCGCATGCCGTCGAGTCCTGGGGGCGGGCAGCGGTGATCCCGATGCCCACCGGTCAGCCCTGGCGCATCAGGGCTTCGATGTCGTCAACCCGGGTGGGTACGCCGGTGGTCAGCAGCTCGCAGCCGGCTGGGGTGACATGGGCGTCATCCTCGATGCGGATGCCGATGTTCCAGAACTGTTCCGGCACGCCTTCGCCCGGACGCACGTAGATGCCCGGTTCGATGGTCAGCACCATGCCCGCCTGCAGCGTACGCCAGGGTTTGCTGCCGTCGGCGGTGGCCGGATCGCGATAGTCGCCCACGTCATGCACATCCATCCCCAGCCAGTGGCCGGTGCGGTGCATGTAGAACTGACGATAGTCGCCCTTTTCGATGACGTCCTCCAGCGAGCCGACCTTGCTCTTGTCCAGCAGGCCGGTGTCCAGCATGCCCTGTGCCAGTACGCGCACGGCGGCATCATGTCCGTCCATGAAACGCTTGCCCGGTGCGGTTTCGGCGATGGCGGCCGCCTGCGCGGCCAGCACGATTTCATACAGTGCCTTTTGCGGACCACTGAAGCGGCCGTTGGCCGGGAAGGTGCGGGTGATGTCGGAGGCGTAGCTGTCCAGTTCGCAGCCGGCGTCGATGAGTACCAGATCGCCGTCCTTGATCTCGGCGTCGCCGGCGCGATAGTGCAGCACGCAACTGTTGGCACCGGTGGCGACGATGGAGCCGTAGGCCGGATATTGCGAACCATTGCGACGGAATTCGTGCAGCAGCTCGGCTTCCAGGTGGTATTCACGCAGACCGGGGCGGCAGATGCGCATGGCGCGGCAATGTGCCTCGGCGGAAATGATGCCGGCGCGCTTCATGAGGTCGATCTCGAAGGCGTCCTTGAACAGGCGCATGTCGTCCAGCAGCACGTTCACATCGACCACTGCACCCGGCGCCGACACGCCGCTGCGGGCCAGTGCACGCACGCCTTGCAGCCAGCGCTGCAATTGCGCATCACGCTTCTCGTCCTGGCCCAGCGCAAAGTAGACCGCGCGGGCGTCGGCCAGCAGGGCCGGCATGCTCTTGTCCAGTTCGTCGATGGGATGGGCGGCGTCCAGGGCGAACAGCTGCTGTGCGGCTTGCGGGCCGTGACGGTAGCCGTCCCAGATCTCGCGTTCCAGGTTCTTGTCGCGGCAGAACAGGATGCTACGGTTTTCCTTGCCGGCCACCAGTACCAGTACCGCCTCAGGTTCGGTGAAACCGGTCAGGTAGTAGAAATAGCTGTCGTGGCGATACGGATAGTCGGCATCGCGGTTGCGCATCACTTCGGGCGCGGTCGGGATGATGGCCACGCCCCCTCCGGCTTGTTGCAGGCTGGCGATCAGACGCGCCCGGCGGGCGGCGAAGGGAGTGGCGTCGAAGCTCATGGCTGGTTTCCTTGGGGCGGCTGGTTCAGTGCTTCCAGTTGTTCGATGGTACCGACGTTGTGCCACACGCCGCGATAGACGTCACCACCGATACGGCCTTGCGCCGCGTACTCGCGCAAGAGCGGACCGAGCTTGGCATGCTCTCCAGGGGTGATGCCATCGAACATCTGCGGACGGTACACGCCAATGTTGGCGAAGGTCAGCTTGGGTTCGCCGTCATTGGAGAGAGCGAAATTGTTCAGTGCGAAGTCGCCTGCGGGATGGAAGGGCGGATTCTTGACCAGATACAGCCAGGCCATGTCGCGTTTGTCTTCCGGCAGTGGATTGCCCCACGGGTCTTCGTCTTCCAGCACGCTCAGCAGTTCGGAGTAATCGAAGTGCGGGCACCAGATGTCGCCGGATACTGCAATGAAAGGCTCTTCGCCCAGCAGGTGGCGCGCCTGGGCGATGCCGCCTGCGGTTTCCAGCGCCGTGCCTTCGGCCGAGTAGCGCAATTGCGCACCGTAGCGGCTGCCGTCACCGAGGGTGTCTTCGATCATTTGCCCCAGATGGGCATGGTTGATGACGATCTCGGTGATGCCGGCGCGCACCAGCGTCAGGATCTGCCAGACGATCAACGGCCGGCCGCGGACCTTCAACAGCGGCTTGGGGCAGGTATCGGTCAGCGGACGCATCCGCTCGCCGCGTCCGGCGGCGAAGATCATGGCTTTCATGGTCGGCGCCTCAGAAGGTGTAGCCGAACTTGGGTGCGTGTTCCTGTTCCAGCTTTTCGATCAGGCGCACCAGCGGGGTGAAGGCCACGTAGCGGCGCGCGGTCTTGAGGGTGTATTCCATCACCAGCGGGATGTCCTTCAGGTAGCCATCCTTGCCATCGCGGTGCCACAGGCGGGCGAAGATGCCCAGCACCTTCAGATGGCGCTGCAGGCCCATCCACTCGAAGTCACGGTAGAAACTGTCGATGTCGGGCGTCACCGGCAGGCCGGCGCGGCGCGCCTTTTCCCAGTAACGGATGGCCCAGTCCAGCACCATTTCCTCGTCCCACTGGATGTAGGCGTCGCGCAGCAGCGAAACCAGGTCATAGGTGATGGGGCCATAGACCGCATCCTGGAAATCGAGGATGCCCGGATTGCCCTTGGGCAGCACCATCAGGTTGCGCGAATGGTAGTCCCGATGCACATAGACCTGCGCTTGCGCCAGGTTGTTGGCCAGGATGGCGTCGAAGGTCTTGTCCAGCACCGCATTCTGCTCGTCGGTGAGCGTCACGCCCAGGTGCTTGCCGATGTACCACTCGCGGAACAGTTCCAGCTCGCGCAGCAGCAGCGGCCGGTCATACTCTGGCAGCGCTTCGGGCTTGCTTTGCGCTTGTAAAAGTACCAGGGCCTCGATCGCGTCCATGTATAGTGCGTGCGCACTATCGGCTGACAGTTGCGACAGGTAGGTGGTCGAACCCAGGTCCGAAAGCAGCAGGAAACCGCGTTCCGCATCCTGCGCCAACACCTTGGGCACGGTCACACCGGTTTCGCCGAAGAGGCCGGCGACCCTGACGAAGGGGCGAACGTCTTCCTGCGGCGGTGGGGCATCCATGACGATGGCCGTGCCACCGTCCGGCGTGTCCACGCGGAAATATCGGCGGAAACTGGCGTCGGCCGAGGCCGGGCGCAGGGAAGAGGGCAGCACGGGCGTGGCGGCCAGGGTGGACAGCCAGGCTTGCAGTTCGGACAGGCGGGAATCGGGGTTAGAACCAGGTGAAGACATGAACTATCTGAGGAAATCGTTGGACGTGGTTGAGTTCCCATATAATAAGGGATTAACCCCAAAAAATCCGCCTGCACGGTATCTAGCCTCTCTTTTCATGATCCGGTTTTCCAAGTCTTTAACTGAACGTACTGTCAACTGGCGGCTGGCGCGTCTGTTTTCTTCGGCAATGGTGGTGGCTTCGGCCTCGGCCCTGTTGCCGCTTTCCGTGCACGCGCAGATGAGCCTGCCCACGGCCTCGCCAGCACCCACCCCGGCGCAGGACCAGGACGCCCCGGTCAACGTCAGTGCCGAGCAGATGACCGGCCGTCCGGATCGTCAGGTCAACCTCGATCGCGACGTCGAACTGGTCAAGGGCAGCACCACCATCAAGTCCGACAAGGCCGAATACCGCATCATCCAGGACGAGGTCGAAGCGACCGGGCACGTCTGGATGCAGCGCCTGCAGGACCAGTACACCGGCGACTATGCCGAGATGAACATGGGCACCGGCGCGGGCTACGTGACCAAGCCGACTTATCTGCTGGGCAAGAACGGCGGACGCGGCAAGGCCGAACGCATCGATTTCATCTCCAACGATGAGGCGCAGGTGACCCGTGGCACCTACAGCACCTGCGAAGCCCCGGACCCGGACTGGTACCTGCGCGCCAATACCATGGACCTGGACAGCGGCCGTGACGAGGGCGTCATGCATGGCGGTCTGGTTTATTTCAAGGATGTGCCCATCCTGGGCGCACCCTGGATGTCGTTCCCCTTGTCGGGCGAGCGCAAGTCTGGTGTGTTGCCGCCGACCATCGGGATGACCACCAATGGTGGTGCCGAAGTCGCGGTACCCTATTACTTCAACCTGGCGCCCAACTATGATCTGACGCTGGTGCCGAAGTATATCGCCCGGCGCGGCCTGCAAATGGGGGCTGAAACCCGTTACATGGGCGATAGCTACAATGGTGTCACCTATGTCGAAGGCATCCAGGATCGGGTTACCGGCACCGGGCGCTATTCGCTGTCCTCGATCCATAACCAGACCCTGGCCCCCGGCCTGCAGCTGGCGTGGAACCTGAACAAGGCTTCGGACAACGACTATCCGTCCGATTTCGCGCATTCCATCACGGCTAGTACACAGCGTTTGTTGCCGCGTAATGTTAGCCTAAGCTATGGCAGCACCTATTGGAGCGTCGTTGGCCTGGTTTCCAAGTACCAACTGCTTCAAGATGTCAATGCACCGATTAGTAAGCCCTACGACCGTGTACCTCAGCTGACTTTCAACGGTACCCGCTATGACGTCGGCGGCTTCGATTTCAATACGGTCGCCGAATTCACCCGTTTCAGCAGCGGCGACCTGGTCGGAGGCGATCGCAGCTATGTGACGCAGACCGTGTCGTATCCCATCATCCGTCCCGGCTATTTCATCACGCCCAAGGTGATCCTGGATGCCACGCAATACAGCCTGAACAACACTTCAGTTGGGCAGCCGACTACCTTCTCGCGTACCTTGCCGACCCTGTCGCTGGACTCGGGCATGATCTTCGAGCGTGAATCCAACCTGCTCGGCCGCAGCATGACGCAAACACTGGAGCCGCGCCTGTTCTATGTGCGCACGCCCTATCGCGACCAGTCACAATTCCCGGTCTTCGATTCGGGCCTGGCGGACTTCAACTTTGCCCAGATCTTCACCGAGAACCGCTTCGTCGGCCACGACCGCATCAGCGATGCCAACCAGCTGACTGCCGCCGTGACCTCCCGCCTGATCGAGGAGAACGGCCTGGAGCGCCTGCGCGCCGCAGTCGGTCAACGTTATTACTTCAGCGACCCCAAGGTCGGTATCAGCGGCACCACCACCACGAACCTGGGCAGCAAGTCCGACCTGCTGCTGGCACTGGGTGGCCAGATCACGCGCGAATTCTCCACCGACAACACGGTGCAGTACAGCGAAACCCTGCGCCAGATGGTGCGTTCGACCTTCGGCATCCGCTGGCAGCCCGCCCCCAAGCGCGTGCTGAACCTGCAATACCGTCTCGACCGTACCTACATCAACCCCTACACCGGCGTGCTCGACCCGCTCAAGCAGGTGGACATTTCCGGTCAATGGCCGCTGACCCAGCGTATCTACGCCGTGGGCCGCATGAACTATTCCATCCCCGACCGCACCGTGGCCGAAGGCCTGGCCGGCTTCGAATACAAGGCCGATTGCTGGGTCTTCCGGGTGGTCGCGCAGCGCATTCCGACGTCCTCTACCAAGGCGTCCACGGGCTTCTTCATCCAGCTCGAACTCAATGGCTTCTCCAAGATCGGCTCCAACCCAATGGAGGCGATCAAGAGCAGCGTGCCCGGTTACCAGAACGTGAACCTGCCGGACTCCATGACCGGCAACAACAACTTCTAACCTTTTACGAACCAACGATCAGTCCATGCGTAATATGCGTACACCCCACCTCGCAACAACCAAAACAGTGACCGCGCTGCTGTGCATGCTGGGCGTGATCAGCAATGCGCATGCGCAGTTCGCGACCACCATCATCCCCGTGACACCGCCCGAGACCGCGGCCAGCACCCAGCAGGCCGCACCGGCCAAGGCGGCGTCCAAGCCCGCCACCAAGCCGGCTGCTGCCAAGCCGGCGGTGCCGGCCGCAGCCCCTGCGGCAGCGGTGGCCACCCCGGTCACCACAACCGGCGGCCGCGTCGATCCGCGCCCGGTGGATTCGATCCTGGTGGTGGTGAATAACGAAGTCATCACCCGCCAGGAAGTGGCCGAACGCCTGGCCAGCGTGGAAAAGCGCATGGCTTCGCAGAATGTGCAGCTGCCGCCGCGTGCGCAACTGGTGCGTCAACTGGTCGAACGCATGATCGTCGAACGCGCCCAGGCCCAGATGGCCAAGGAAAACGGCATCGTGGTCGACGACGGCATGCTGGACCGCGCCATGCAACGCATCGCCGAACAGAACAAGCTGTCGATGCCGGAATTCCGCGCCCGCCTGGAATCCGAGGGCATGAACTACGCCAGCTTCCGCGAAGAGATCCGCCGTGAAATCCTCAGCCAGCGCCTGCGCGAGCGCGAGGTCGACAACAAGGTGGTCGTCACCGAATCCGAGATTGACAACTACCTCGCCGCCGAAGCCAATGCCGGTGGCCAGCGCCAGGAGCTCGACATTGCCCAGATCCTGATCCGCGTGCCCGAAAACGCATCCCCCGAACAACTGGCCGCCCGTCGTGATCGCGCCGAGGATGTCCTGCGTCAACTGAAGACCGGTGCTGATTTCGCCAAGACCGCAGCCGCCTATTCCGACGCGGCCGACGCCCTCACCGGTGGCGACCTCGGATGGCGTCCCACCGATCGCCTGCCGCAGCTGTTCCTCGACGGCGTGGCCAAGCTGCAGGATGGCCAGGTCAGCGGCCTGCTCAAGAGCGGCAATGGCTTCCACATCCTCAAGCTGGTCGGCCGCCGCGACGCCGGTGGTACCCAGGCCGCCGCCCCGGCTGTGCAGCAGACCCATGTGCGCCACATCCTGATCAAGGTCAACCAGGTGGTCACCGCCGCCGAAGCCAAGCGCAAGCTGACCGAACTCAAGGAACGCCTGGACCACGGCGCCTCTTTCGAGGAACTGGCCAAGCTGTACTCCAATGACCTGTCCGCCTCCAAGGGCGGCGACCTGGGCTGGATCTACCCTGGTGACACCGTCCCCGAGTTCGAACGCGCCATGGACCAGTTGAAGCCGGGTGAAGTCAGCCAGCCCATCGAGAGCCCGTTCGGTTACCACCTGATCCAGGTGGTCGAGCGCAAGACCGACGACGCTTCCAAGGAACGTACCCGCCAGGCTGCGCGCCAGGCCATCCGCGATCGCAAGATCGAGGAAGCCACCGAAGACTGGATGCGCCAGATCCGCGACCGCGCCTACGTCGAGTACCGCAACGACGAGTAAGTGCAGTGACAGGAAGATAAGAGGGCGCCTCTGTGCCCTCCCACCCGCGCAAGAGGCCGGCCCCGTTGCCGGCTCTTGCATTTTTGAAGCCCGCTTTTTGAAGCCCGCTATCGTGAGTCCTGAAGACGCCATGAACCGACCCATTCTTGCCTTGACCTGCGGCGAACCGGCAGGCATCGGTCCGGAGATTTCCCTGCGTGCCGCCTGGGAGCTGCGCGCGCAGGTGCGCTGCATCCTCCTGGGTGATGCGGCGCTGCTGGCCCAGACCGCCCATGACATCGATCCGGCCATGCGCGTGGCCGCCATCTCCATCCAGGCCTGGCGCAACAGCGGCCTGCCGCACTTCCCGCAGGACTGCCTCACCGTCATTGATTGCCCCGTGGCCGAACCGGTGCGCCCGGGCGTACTGGATGCGCGCAATGGCCGCGCCGTGCTGCAGACACTGGACCTGGCCGTGCAGGGGGCGCTGGCTGGCGCTTTCGCCGCCATCGTCACCGCCCCGCTGCAAAAAAGCAGCATCAACGATGCCGGCGTCGCCTTTACCGGCCATACCGAATACCTGGCCGAGGTCACTCACACCCCGCAGGTCGTGATGATGCTGGCCGGTGGCGATGCCCCCCATCTGCGTGTGGCCCTGGCCACCACGCACCTGGCCTTGAAGGATGTGCCGGCCGCCATTACTGCCACCAGCCTGGCGCGTACGCTGGATATCCTGCAGGCCGACCTGCGTGGCAAGTTCGGCATCGCCAGCCCGCGCATCCTGGTCACCGGGCTCAATCCGCATGCCGGTGAAAACGGTTATCTGGGCCGAGAGGAAATCGAGGTCATCACGCCCGCACTGGAAGCCGCCCGTGCCCGCGGCATCGATGCCCGAGGCCCGTATCCGGCCGACACCCTGTTCCAGCCCAAGTACCTGGAGCAAGCCGATTGCGTGCTGGCCATGTACCATGACCAGGGCCTGCCAGTGCTCAAGTTCGCCAGTTTCGGTCATGGCATCAACATCACGCTCGGCCTGCCCCTGATCCGCACCTCGGTCGATCACGGTACCGCCCTGGACCTGGCCGCCGCCGGCCTGGGACACGCCGACCACGGCAGCATGCTGGTGGCCATCCGCGCCGCCGCCGACATGGCGCGCCGGCAACAGAACGCGGGCCAGTGAGGCCCGCCGCAACACAACACAAGAGCAGACCATGAAACATATCCCGCGCAAGCGCTTCGGCCAGAACTTCCTCACCGACGACCTGGTGCTGCACGACATCATCCGCTCCATCGCCCCCGCCGCCGATGACGCCATGGTTGAAATCGGTCCCGGTCTGGCGGCGATGACGGCCTTGCTGCTGGAGGAACTGCGTCACCTGTACGTGGTGGAACTGGATCGTGATCTGGTGGAGCGCCTCAAGAAACGCTTCGATGCCGCCCGCCTGACCGTGCATTCGGCCGACGCGCTCAAGTTCGATTTCGCCAGCATCCCGGTACCGGAAGGGCGCAAGCTGCGCGTGGTCGGCAACCTGCCCTACAACATCTCCAGCCCGCTGCTGTTCCACCTGGCCGAGATTGCGCCGCAGGTGCAGGATCAGCACTTCATGCTGCAAAAGGAAGTGGTCGAGCGCATGGTGGCCGAACCGGGTGGCAAGGCCTACGGGCGCCTGTCGGTGATGCTGCAATGGCGCTATCACATGGAGCTGCTGTTCGTGGTGCCTCCTACCGCCTTCGACCCGCCGCCCAAGGTCGATTCCGCCATCGTGCGCATGATCCCGCTGGCCCAGCCCATGCCCTGCCAGCAGGCCCTGCTGGAGCAGGTGGTGACCAAGGCCTTCTCGCAACGTCGCAAGGTCATCCGCAACTGCGTGGCGGGCCTGTTCAGCGAAGACGAACTGCGCCAGGCCGGCGTCGATCCCCAGGACCGCCCGGAAGCCGTGCCGGTGGAACAGTTCGTGGCATTGGCCAACCTGCTGGCGGCCCGCCAGGCCTGATTCACCCAGGTTCGCGCCACTGGATGGTGCCGCGTTGCACTTTATTACAGACGCCTGGCCCATCCGTAAGAACTGTAACGAAGTTTCATATTTGGTGGATTTGAGCTGAAGCTGTCTTATATTGGAATCGTGCCGCGACAGATCGCGGACTTCTTTGACAGGAGCCAATCATGGCCAGCAAAAAAATCGCATCGGTATTGATCGCCACCACTCTTCTTGCTTCTGCTGCCGTCGTCAGCGCGCCCGCCATGGCGCATGACCGGGGCGGCAACGGAGCGGCCATCGCTGCCGGTATCATCGGCGCCGTCGCCATCGGATCGCTGATCGCCAACGCCAATTCCGCACCGGTCTATCAGGCCCCGCCGCAGCAGGTCTATTACCAGGCCCCCCAGCCGGTGTACTATCAGCCGCCGCAGCAGGTGGTGTACGAGCAACCGCGTTATTACGCACCTCCGCCGCCGCGCCCGGTGCGTTACGTCGAGCGTACCGAAGTGCGTACCTATCGTTACGATGACCGTTATCGCTACGACGACCGTTCTGCTTATTACTACGGCCGTTGAGGCAGCACACGGGACTGGTCCCCCGATAATGGTCCAGGACATCCACGGCGCAAGCCATCTTGAGGAAAAACGGGCAATCCACGGATTGCCCGTTTTTTTTGCGTCTCCCTCTGCTGCCCAGCGACTGCCTGACCGCCCCGCATCTGCCCGGCCTGGGCGCGAGTCCCTCAAATCGGGGATAATGTCGGCTTGCGTCACATTAGCCATGAATCAAAAGGAGTCGCCAAGTGAGAATGTTGCATACGATGCTGCGTGTGGGAAATCTGGATCGTTCCATCGATTTCTATACCCAGGTGCTGGGCATGAAGCTGCTGCGCAGGAATGACTACCCTGACGGCAAGTTCACGCTGGCCTTCGTCGGTTATGGCGATGAACGTGATCACACCGTGCTCGAACTGACCCATAACTGGGACACCGAATCCTATGACCTGGGCAACGCCTACGGTCATATCGCCATTGAGGTCGATGACGCCTATGCCGCCTGCGACGCGGTCAAGGCCAAGGGGGGCGCGGTCACCCGCGAAGCCGGCCCGATGAAGCACGGCAAGACCGTGATCGCCTTCGTCACCGACCCGGATGGCTACAAGATCGAGTTCATCCAGAAGAAAGAGCAGTACAACGCCGCCGACTGAGGCGCGCGACTGCCAGCCTGCCAGCCCGCTCATGCGGGCTTTTTTCATTGCGAGGACGGGCTGGTCGCTACTCCGGCACTCACGTGGAAGCCACATCACTCCACCCACAACGACAACAGGAACGCCAATTGAGCCTCTACCAACTTTCCAAAAGCCACATGCGTCGCCTGTGGGTCGAATACGGCATTCTCTGGAGCGGCGCCATCATCGTCGGCCTGGTGGCGGTCCTGTATGCGCAGGCCATCGAGATCGGTTTCGGTGTCTTTCGCAGCATCGAACATCGCTCGCCCTGGCTGCCGTTGCTGTTGACGCCGGCCGTCTGTGCCGCCTGCGTCTGGATCACGCGGCGCTACTTCCCCGGGTCTGAAGGCAGCGGTATTCCCCAGGCCATTGCCACCCTGCATGGCGATACCGCCGAGCGTGGCAATGCGCTGCTTTCCATTCGTGTCATGGTCGGCAAGATCGTGCTCTCGGTGGTGGCCATTGCCGGTGGCATGACCATCGGCCGGGAAGGGCCGACGGTGCAGATCGGCGCGGCCATCATGTACAACCTGCGCCGCCTGTATCCGGCCGGATACGAACACATGGAGCGCCGCCTGATCCTGGCCGGCGCGGCGGCCGGTCTGGCTGCCGCGTTCAATACCCCGCTGGCCGGGATCGTCTTCGCCATCGAAGAACTCTCGCGCAGCTTCGAGCAGCGCGCCAGCGGGGTGGTCATCACCACCATCATCTTCGCCGGTCTGGTAGCCCTGTCCATCAATGGCAACTACACCTATTTCGGTTCCATCGCCTTTCCCGGCGAGACCAGCGGCCGGCTGATCCTGGCGGTGGTGGTCACGGCCGTGCTGACCGGCGTGGCCGGCGGCCTGTTCTGCTGGCTGATCCTCAATCCCACCCGCTGGATTCCCGCCAGCGTCGTGACCCTGCGCGCCGAACGTCCGGTGGCCTTCGCCGCCGGTTGCGGTTTCGTCGTCGCCGTCATCGGCGTAGCGGCCGGTGGCGCCACCTTCGGCAGCGGCTACGAGCAGGCGCACGGCTTGCTCAATGATGGCCAGGGATTGTCGGTGTTCTATCCCTTCCTGAAGTTCGCCTCGATGATCGGTTCTTACCTGCCGGGCCTGCCGGGCGGGATTTTCGCGCCCTCGCTGTCCATCGGCGCCGGTTTCGGCAACCTGCTGCACCTGGTCTTCGGCGGGACTTCGCTCCCCATGCTGGTGGCGCTGGCCATGGTCGGCTACCTGGCGGCAGTGACGCAGTCACCGATCACCGCCTTTGTGATCGTGATGGAAATGGTCGATGGTCACGCGCTGGTGATCTCGCTGATGGCGACCGCCTTGATCGCGTCAGCCGTTTCCAAGGTCTTTGCGCCGCCGCTGTATGAAACCCTGGCAGAGCGTTATATGAAGCAGTGATTGCGGTGAATCGTCCGACAGCTGCGTCAATTTGACGCAGCTGTCCATCCCCTTGTCCTCTCTGCATCACCGCCATCGTCGTCGCATGAAGGGGCGGGTCGCGACAATATGTCGCAGTCCTGCAGCGCCGCTCTTCCTGATAATTGTCAGCCTACCGATAACGACAATCACAGGGGAGTTCCATGCAATTGACACCTTGCGCCTGCGCCATTGCGCTGGCCTTCACTGCGTGCGGCCATGCGCTGGCGCAGAGCACCGACGACACCCGCCTACCCACCGTCACGGTCCATGGCGAGCCGTCGGCTCCGAGCACCGCAGCCAATGCGGCAAGCGCTGACAGCACCGCGCTGCTGCTTGACCAGCCAGGTTTCCATGCCGCTGCCGCCGGTGGCGTCTCGGCGCTACCGGTGCTCAATGGCTTTGCTGCCGACCGCCTCAAGATCCGCCTGGATGGCATGGAAGTCACAGCCGCCTGCGGTAACCAGATGAACGCGCCCATGTCCTACATGCCACCTTCGCAGGTCGGCATGACGCGGGTGGTGGCCGGCATCACGCCGGTCAGCATTGGCGGCGACAGCATCGGCGGCAGCATCGAACTGTCTTCGCCGGCACCACAGTTTTCGCAACAGGCGGGGCAGTTGTTGAGCAAGGGCGGCTTCTCGGTTTCGGCACGCAGCGTCAACTCCGAAGTATCGGCATCGGTCAATGCCACGGTGGCCAGCGACAGTCTGTCGGTCAGCTACGTGGGGAGCCAGTCGCGTGCCGAGAGCTATGTCAACGGCAACGGCGACAAGGTCCTCGGCAGCCAGTTCGAGAGCAACAACCACGCATTGACCCTGGCGGCGCGGGGAGACGGCCAGCAACTGGTACTCAAGGTCGGCCAGCAATACATTCCCTATCAAGGCTTCCCGAACCAGTACATGGACATGACGGGAAATCGTTCCACCTTCGCCAATCTGGGCTACGACCGTCGCTTTGGCTGGGGCAAGCTGTTGACCAAATTGTATTGGCAGCGTACCGAACACGAGATGGGCTTCTTCAGTGCGGAGCGCAGCGGCACCATGCCCATGGATACCCGGGGCCGCGACATGGGCTATAGCGTGCGCGCAGACATCGATCTGGGCCAGGACGGTGCCAGCGTGCTTCGCCTGGGCAACGAATTCCACAGCTTCCACCTTGATGATTTCTGGCCGCCGGTACCGGGCTCGATGATGATGGGGCCGAGCACCTATGTGAACATCAACGATGGCAGTCGCGAGCGCATGGCACTGTTCGCCGAATGGGAGCACAAGCTCGATGCGCGCTGGACCACCCTGATCGGCGTGCGCGATGAACTGGTCAGGACCGATGCCGGCAACGTGCAGCCTTACGGTACCGGCATGATGAACATGACCGACCTGATGGCGGCCAACGCCTTCAACGCACGGGATCACGCACGGCGCGACAACAACATCGATGTCACGGCCCTGGCGCGCCTGGAGGCCGATGCCGGTCACACCTACGAGTTCGGCTATGCCCGCAAGACCCGCTCTCCCAACCTGTACGAGCGCTACACCTGGGGCCGCGGCACCATGGCCATGACCATGACCAACTGGTTCGGCGATGGCAACGGTTATGTCGGCAATATCGACCTCAAGCCGGAGGTGGCGCATACGCTGTCGGCCACGGCGGACTGGCACAGCGAGGACAGTGAGGGTAGCGATGGTGCCGGGCCGCGCTGGTTCTTCAGGCTCACGCCCTACTTCAGCTATGTCGAGAACTACATTGATGCAGATGTGATCGGCAGCTTCAATCCCTACAGCGTGAGCAGTGCCTCCGGCAAGCTACTGCAGTTCGCCAACCACGACGCCCGTCTGTACGGTATCAATGCCTCGTGGAAATGGCCGCTGTGGCGCACCGCTGGCCTGGGTGACATTGCCTTCACCGGCAAGGCCGGTCTCACGCGCGGCAAGCGAGTCGATGGCGGCAACCTCTATCACATGATGCCTTTCAACGTGCTGGCTGCGCTGGAACAGAAACGCGGTGCCTGGACTAACCGCGCCGAATTGAACCATGTGGGGCGCAAGACGCTGGTGGACAGCAATCGACTGGAACCGGTCACCGCCAGCTACACCGTCGTCAATCTCAGGACCGCTTATCGCTTCAACCAGGCCATCAGCGTCAATGCGGGCATCAGCAATCTGTTCAACCGCAATTACGCCGACCCGCTGGGCGGGGTCTATCTGTCGGGACTGGCCAATGCCAAGAGCGGCAGCCTGCAAGCCTTGCCCGGCTATGGACGTTCGCTGGATGTGGGCGTGAATGTGAGTTTCTGAGCACGCCAGGGCGCGCCGGTCAGAAGATGGGCAGGGTTTCCGGCGCGCTGTCGCGCAAGGCCTTCTTGGCCGATTCGAACTCGGGGAAGATCGATTGCACCGTGGCCCAGAAGCGCGGGCTGTGGTTCATCTCGCGCAGGTGCGCCAGTTCGTGGGCGATCACGTAGTCGATCAGCGGCAGGGCAAAATGCATCAGCCGCCAGTTCAGGCGGATGCGCGCATCCGAGGTGCAGGAGCCCCACTGCGTGGTGGCCGACGACAGCGCATAGGAGCGATAGGTCACGCCCAGCTTTTCGGCGTAGATCATCAGGCGCTTGCCGAACAGCTCTTCAGCGCGCGCCTGCAGCCAGCCCTGCACGCGATCCTTCAATTGCTGTTCGCCGGCATCGGCCGGCAGGCTGATTGTCAGTTCACGCGTCACGTCATCAAGGATCACCGCCTGGCGCTGGCCGGTACGGATACGCAGGGTGATGTCCTGGCCCAGGTAGGGCAGGGTGGCGCCGTCGCGCCATTGCATCTGCGGTTGCAGGCGTCGTGCCGAGCGCTCGCGGCGTTCGTTGAGCTTGGTGAGGATCCAGCGTTGCTTTTCGCGGATGGCATTGTCGATTTCGGCCAGGGTCACCCACTTGGGTGCGGTCACGCGCAAGCCTTCATCGCTGACCAGGAAGCCGATGGTTCGGCGCTTGGAACGCAACAAGGCGAAATCGATGGTGTGTTCACCCAGGTGGATGCGCCGCTTGCCATCGGCCGGTCGCCCGCTGGGCGTGGCCGGCCGCGGGCTGGCCGGTGCCACTTGGGGGGCGATCAGGGGCGTGGGCAGCGGCGCGGCATGCACCACCGGATTGGGCGTGACGATCAGCGGTGGCTGTACCGTCGGCGAAGGCAGCGCCGGGCCGAGTTCGGCCGGTGGCGCAGTCGCGGTTGCGGGCGCCGCAAACAAGTCCAGTTGCAGCGAGAGCTGGTCGGGATTGGGCTTGGGTTTGCGCAGGTGTATCAAGGTGGTCGCGGCGTCCTGGGGGCAATGGGCTAAGGATGGAGGCCGCGCAGCATTACTGGGAAGCAGCTTGGGCGGCCGGCCGGGGCGCGCTGTTTTTGTAGACGTCCGGCGAAATCACGCGCATCTCCGATTCTATCCAATTTTCGACGCGCTCGTTCAACTCCTGGGGATTGAGGCCTTCCGGCGAAATCGGCTTGCCGATGGACACCGTGATCAGCCCCGGTTTCTTGATGAAGCTGCCCTTGGGCCAGCACTCGCCGGAGTTCATCGCCACCGGTACCACCAGGGTATTGGTTTCCACTGCCAGGCGCGAACCGCCGGCCTTGTACTTGCCTTGCGAGCCGACTGCGGTGCGCGTGCCTTCGGGGAACATCATGATCCACTGGCCATCCTGCAGGCGGCGGCGGCCATGTTCCAGTACCTGGGCAAAGGCGTCACGGCCTTTCTTGCGGTCGATCGGGATCATGCGCAGCAGGGCGATGCCCCAGCCGAAGAAGGGCACATAGGTCAGTTCCTTCTTGAACACGAACACCAGCGGACGCGGGCTGTTGATGACGTAGAAGATGGTTTCCCAGGCCGACTGGTGCTTGGACAGCAGGATTGCCGGCGCATCGGGCAGGTTCTCCTTGCCGCGTATCTCGTAGCGGATGCCGCAGATCACGCGCGCGGTCCAGATCACGAAGACGTTCCAGCGCGACGTCCACCAGTATCGCTGGGCGTAAGGGAAGGGGGCCGACAGCAGGCAGGCGAAGGACCAGATGATGGTGGCCACGGCCATCAGGACCATGAAGACCACCGAACGCAGGATCAGTACTAGGCGCAAAATCGTTTCTCCCATGCCAAGGCATGTTGTTGTTGTGAGGGGATGCTGCCCGCCTTGCGACGGGCTGCCGGCACTATACCGAAACCCCGACCGGCGACTTCAGGATGAAATCAACCACAGCCGATAAATCCGGGAAAACCAGCGTGCCAGGCGGCAGACCGCCCTTGGCCTGGGTCTTTTCACCCTTGCCGGTCAGCACCAGGAAGGGTGCGCAGCCGGCCACATAGCCGGCCTGCAGGTCGCGCAGCGAATCGCCGACGGTGGTCACGCCACCGCGCAGGCTGATGTTGAAGCGCTTGGCGATCTCGTGGAACATGCCCGGCTTGGGCTTGCGGCAATCGCAGTTGTCGGCGTCCGAGTGCGGGCAGAAGAACACTGCATCGATATCGGCACCGACCTGCTGGGCCGCCGTGTGCATCTTCTGGTGGATGGCGTTGAGGGTCTTGATGTCGTACAGGCCGCGCGCCACGCCGGACTGGTTGGTCGCCACCACGACGCGATAGCCCGCCTGGTTCAGGCGCGCAATCGCCTCCAGTGAACCCTTGATGGGGATCCACTCGTCGGGGGACTTGATGTAGGCGTCGGAATCATGATTGATGACGCCATCGCGATCGAGGATGATCAGTTTCATGCCTGCTGCTTCCCTTCATGAACACCGCCGCGCAGGAACAGGCCCATGCGCGGCGGATCGGTACGACGGTCGGGCGTGGCGTGCTGCTTACGCCGCCAGCTTGGAAATATCGGCCACCTGGTTCAACATGCCGTGCAGCGCCGCCAGCAGTGCCTGGCGATTCTTGCGCAGTTGCTCGTCCTCGGCGTTGACCATGACGTCGTTGAAGAAGGCATCGACGTTCTGGCGCAATTGCGCCAGCGCCTTCAGGGCGCCGGCAAAGTCGCCCTTGGCGTAGGCGGCCTCCACCTGTGGACGGGTGGTCTGCATGGCCGCGAAGAGGCCCTGTTCGGCCGCTTCCTGGAGCAGGCTTTCCTGCACCGCGCCGTGGGCATCGATGGCCACGCCTTCGATCTTCTTCAGGATGTTGGTGATGCGCTTGTTGGCCGCAGCCAGGGCTTCAGCCTCCGGCAGGGCGGCGAAAGCCTGCACCGCTTGCAGCCGTTCGACCACGTTGTCCAGCACCTCGGGTTGCTGCGCCACGACCGCTTCGACTTCGTTCTGCGCAAAGCCGCGCTCGCGCAGCAGGCCACGCAGGCGGTCGTAGATGAAGGCACGCACGTCGGCGCGCGGGTCCTTGAAATTGGCATTGCCGGCGAACAGTGCCGCAGCCGCGTCCAGCAGCGCGGTCAACGACAGCGGCAGGCGTTTTTCCACCAGCATGCGCAGCACGCCCAGGGCGTGACGACGCAGGGCGAACGGGTCCTTGTCGCCGGTCGGCTGCAGGCCGATGCCCCAGATGCCGACCAGGGTTTCCAGCTTGTCGGCCAGGGCCACGGCGGTACCGGTCGCGCTGGCGGGCAGCGCATCGCCGGCAAAGCGCGGCTGGTAGTGTTCGGACGCGGCCAGGGCGACTTCGTCGGGCTCGCCATCGTGGCGTGCATAGTAAGTGCCCATGATGCCCTGCAGCTCGGGGAATTCACCCACCATGTCGGTCAACAGGTCGGCCTTGGCCAGCAATGCGCCGCGTTCGGCCAGGGCCACATCGCCGCCCATCAGCGCGGCAATCCTGCCGGCCAGCGCCTGCACGCGCTCGGTACGCTGCAGCTGGTTGCCCAGCTTGTTGTGGTAGACCACGTTGGCCAGTTGCGGGACACGCTCGGCCAGGGTCTTCTTCTTGTCCTGCTCGAAGAAGAACTTGGCATCCGACAGGCGCGGGCGCACCACGCGCTCGTTGCCGCCGATGATGTGTTCCGGATGGGCGGTCTCCAGGTTGGAGACGATCAGGAAGCGTGAACGCAGCTTGCCGGCGTTGTCGGTCAGCGCGAAATACTTCTGGTTGGTCTGCATGGTCAGGATCAGGCATTCTTGCGGCACGGCCAGGAATTCATCCTCGAACTTGCATTCATAGACCACCGGCCATTCGACCAGGGCCGTCACTTCGTCCAGCAGCGAATCGGGCATCAGCACCTGGTCGGCACCCGCCTTGGCCAGCAGCGCGGAGCGGATCTTTTCGCGGCGCTCGCCGAAGCTGGCAATGACCTTGCCTTGCGCAGCCAGCGTTTCCACGTAGGTTTGCGGCGTGGCGATCTGCAGCGCACCGGAGGACAGGAAGCGATGGCCCAGCGTGGTACGGCCGGCATCCAGGCCCAGGACGTTGATCGGCACCACGTCGTTGCCCAGCAGCGCCACCAGGTAGTGCGCCGGGCGGACGAAGTGCACCGTCTCGCCGGCGGCGCGGCCGAACTGGCGCTGGTAGCTCATCAGCTTGGGGATGGGCAGCTTGGACAGGCTCTCTTCCAGCGCCGCCTGCAGGCCCACGGCCAGGGCCGAGCCCTTGGCGGTATAGGTGTAGAAGAAGCTCTCGGCCTTGCCGTCCTGCGCGCGTTCGAGCTGGTCCGGGGTGATCACGGTGGTACCGGTGGCGGCGGCCAGGGCGGCCAGTTTTTTCACCAGCGGTGCGGCCGGACGGCCTTCGGCGTCCAGCGCCACGGTGACCGGCAAGACCTTTTCACGGATGGATTTGTCGGGCGAGGCGGCGCGCACGCCGGTGATGGACACGGCCAGCCGGCGCGGAGTCGCATAGGCGGTGGCGGCGGCATCGGATTCGAGATAGCCGCGGCTTTGCAGGCCGTTGAAAATGCCGGCGGCAAAGGCATCGCCCAGCTTGGCCAAGGCCTTGGGCGGCAGTTCTTCGGTGACGAGTTCTACGAGGAGTGTCTGGTTCATGTTGTCTGTCTTGCTGTCTTGCTCGGGACGTCGGCCCTGGGCCGACGCCGCATGATGTCATTGGCCGTGTTCAGCCCGCTCTTCAGGCTGCAACCTTGGCCTCGCCCAGCATCGGGAAGCCCAGGCGTTCGCGCGATTCGAAGTAGGCCTGCGCCACCGAACGCGAGAGGTTGCGGATGCGACCGATGTAGGCGGCACGCTCGGTCACCGAGATGGCACCACGGGCGTCGAGCATGTTGAAGGTGTGGGCTGCCTTGAGGACCTGCTCGTAGGCCGGCAGTGCCAGCGGCACCTCCATCAGGCGCTTGGCTTCGGCTTCGTAGTTGGAGAACAGCGAGAACAGGAACTCGGTGTTGGAATACTCGAAGTTGAAGGTCGACTGCTCCACCTCGTTCTGGTGGAACACATCGCCATAGGTCAGGTGCTTCTTGACGCCGTTCTCGGTCCATTCGGTCCAGACCAGGTCATAGACGTTTTCCACGCCCTGCAGGTACATTGCCAGGCGCTCGATGCCGTAGGTGATCTCGCCCAGCACCGGCTTGCAGTCCAGACCGCCGACCTGCTGGAAATAGGTGAACTGCGTCACTTCCATGCCGTTGAGCCAGACTTCCCAGCCCAGGCCCCAGGCGCCCAGGGTGGGGTTTTCCCAGTCATCCTCGACGAAGCGCACATCGTTCTGCTGCAGGTCCAGGCCCAGGGCTTCCAGCGAACCCAGGTACAGGTCCAGGATGTTTTCCGGAGCCGGCTTCAACACCACCTGGTACTGGTAGTAATGCTGCATGCGGTTGGGGTTCTCGCCATAGCGGCCATCCTTGGGGCGACGCGACGGCTGGACATAGGCGGCGCGCCACGGCTCGGGCCCGATCGCGCGCAGGAAGGTCGCGGTGTGCGAGGTACCTGCGCCGACTTCCATGTCATAGGGTTGCAGCAGCGCGCAGCCCTGGGCGTCCCAATATTCTTGCAACTTGAGGATGATTTGTTGAAATGTCAGCATCGTGTGTGGTTGCCTGGCGAACCGGCGGAGGAATTGCGAAAACCTTGGATTTTAGCGTCTTTTGGGGCGTTTGACCCGGTTTTGGACGGGACCGGCGGCGCGCTGGGGGCCAGTGCGGGCATCAGTGCCGGCTTCAGTGCCGGATACGGGCAGCCTTGTTGCGGCCCCAGGCCAGCAGCAGCATCAACAGCGCAATGCCGACGATGAGCTTGTTGCCCAGCAGAATGTAGGGCGTCTGGCCGCCATAGCCCTGCACCTGGCCGGCCAGTACGCCGCGGGTATAGGGCGGCAGCTCGCTGGTGGCACCGCCCGGCAGGATCACGGCGGTGGCGCCGGTATTGGTGGCCCGCAGCATCGGGCGGCCGGTTTCCAGGGTACGCATCTGCGAAATCTGCAGGTGCTGGGGCAGGGCGACGGAATTGCCGAACCAGGCGATGTTGGACAGGTTCAGCAGCACGCTGGCCTGCGGCTGGCCGGCGCGGTAGGCATCGCGCAGCTGGCCGGCGATCTCCTCGCCGAACAGGTCTTCGTAGCAGATGTTGGGCAGGATCCACTGATCCTTCACGCCCATGGGCGATTGCACCGGCGCGCCGCGTGTCATGTCGCCCAGGGGGATATGCATCAGGTCGACGAACCAGCGGAAACCGGGCGGGATGAACTCGCCGAAGGGGACCAGGTGGTGCTTGTCATAGCGGTAAGGCATCAGTGCCGACCCGACGCCCGGGCCGAAGCCGAGCACCGAATTGGCATACTGCTGCGGTCCATCGGACAGCGGGATGCCCAGCGCCAGGTGACTACCGCTGAGTTGCGCAAAGCGGGCGATGCGTTCCAGGTAATCCGGCGGCAACTGTTGGGGCAGCAGCGGGATGGCGGTTTCCGGCGTGGCGATCAGGTCCGCCGGGGCCGCGCTGATCATCTGTTCATACATCCCCAGCGTGGATACCAGGGCATCGTTGGAGAACTTCATTTCCTGCGGGATGTTGCCCTGCAGGAGCCGCACCGTGATCGGCTGGCCCTGTGGCGCAGTCCACTTCACCAGCCGCAGTGCCACGCCGCCTGCACAGAGCAGGGCGGCTGCGCACAGCGGCAGCACGATGCGCTGGCCGGTACCGGCCACACCCTTGCGGCACAGCCCCATCCACAGCAGGGCCAGGCTGCCGGCAATGAGCGCCGCGACCCAGCCCACCAGATAGACCCCGCCGACCGGGGCGAAGCCGGCCAACGGCCCCACCGTGTGGGCATAGCCCGAGATCAGCCAGGGGAAACCGGTGAATACCCAACCGCGCAGCCATTCCGACAAGGTCCACAGGGCCGGCAGCATGAACAGCGCCAGCAGCAGGGGCGAGGACGACCAGCGATTGCGCAGCCAGCCCGCCAGGGCCGTGGCCGCGCCGGCATAGAGACCCAGGTACAGCGCCAGCAGGCCTACTGCCAGCGCCGCCATCCAGCCCGGCATGCCACCGTAGTCGTGCATGCTGATGTAGAGCCAGTGCACGCCTGCCGCCGACCAGCCGAAGCCATACAGCCAGCCGCGCAGGAAGTGGCCGCGCACACTGGCCTGCGGACGTGCCAGCACACAGTGGAACAGCCAGGCCAGCGCGACGATCTGCAGCGGCCACCACTTGAACGGGGCAAAGGCGAACACGTTCAGCGCACCTGCCGCCACCGGCAGCAACAGGCCGACGGTCAGGGCAAGGCGACCGCGAGCGGCGGCCTCCCCGGGCGGGGAGTGCAATTCAGGGGAGGCAGGGGAATTCACGCTGGAAAGGCTGGCAGATCAGAACATCACTCTTCGTCCACCGGTGCCGGGGGGAGCTTGGACACCAGCAGTACATGCACCTGGCGCGCATCGGCGCGCAGCACTTCGAAATGCAGGCCATCGATATCGAACTCGTCGCCCTTGCGCGGCACGCGACCCACATGGTTGGCGACCAGCCCGCCGATGGTATCGGCCTCGTCCTCAGAGAAGCGGCTGCCCACTTCTTCGTTGAACTGGGCCAGTTCGGTGAGCGCCTTGACGCGCCAGCGCGGACCGTGTGGACCGTCCTTCAGGGCCAGCACATTGTCTTCGGCTTCGTCGAAATCGTATTCGTCCTCGATGTCGCCGACGATCTGTTCCAGCACGTCCTCGATGGTGATCAGGCCGGCCACGCCACCATATTCGTCGACCACCACGGCCATGTGATTGCGGTTGGCGCGGAAGTCGCGCAGCAGTACGTTGAGGCGCTTGGATTCAGGGATGAAGATGGCCGGGCGCAGCATGTCGCGCACGTCGAAGGATTCCTCCGCGTAGTAGCGCAGCAGGTCCTTGGCCAACAGGACGCCGATGACCTTGTCGCGCTCGCCATCCACGGCGGGGAAGCGCGAGTGCGAGGTCGCCAGCACTTCCGGCATCCAGGTCTCGATGGGTTTGGAGATATCGATGGTGTCCATCTGCGAGCGCGGGACCATGATGTCGCGCACGGCCAGGTCGGACACCTGGAACACGCCTTCGATCATCGACAGCGCATCGGCATCGATCAGGTTGCGCTCGTGGGCGTCATGCAACACTTCGAGCAGTTCTGCCCGGTTCTCGGGCTCGGGGGAAATCAGTGCGGTGAGTCGTTCAAACAGAGAACGATGGGGTTTAGCGTCAGATTTGACGCTACTAGGGTGATCTTGCATGGCGTTAGGCGCGAGCCCGACGTAGTTTCGAAGAGCCATAGGATACAACAATTATGTGACAAGTCCACTAAAGGGGCCTGGCAACAGCGCTCTCCAGCTCATCCTTGGCGCCGCGCTTGCCGCCCGGAAACGCAAGCTGGCAGTGACGTTGCGCATGGACGCAAAAAAAGCCGGCATCACTGATGCCGGCAAGAACTACTTCAGGGAAATCGTATCGCTGGGCGCTCGCTGTTGTCCGTTTATGCCCGTTTGTGCCCGCTTAGGCATAGCTGAGCGCTTCCATCTGTCCGCCGCCGCGCACCTCGGCGTGCTGCAGCTGGCTGCGCTGCGGGTTGGCGGAGACGGCAAGCGGTGCTGCCTGGCCCTGGGTGGGGGAGAGCTTGAACACGCTCACCACATCGGTCAGGGCTTCGGTCTGTTGCTGCATCGACGCGGCGGCCGCGGCTGCTTCTTCCACCAGTGCGGCGTTCTGCTGGGTGGCTTCGTCGATCAGGGCGACGGCGCTGTTGATCTGTTCCAGGCCGGTGGTCTGCTCGCTGCTGGCGGCGCTGATGTCCTGCACAATCTGGGTCACGCTGCCGATGCTCTTGACCACTTCCTGCATGGTCGATCCGGCTTCGCCGACCTGCTGTTCGCCGGCAGCCACCTTGGCCACCGACTCGTTGATGAGTGCTTCGATTTCCTTGGCGGCGACCGCCGAGCGTTGCGCCAGGGTACGCACTTCGGAGGCCACCACCGCAAAGCCGCGGCCTTGTTCGCCGGCACGGGCCGCTTCGACGGCTGCGTTCAGGGCCAGGATGTTGGTCTGGAAGGCGATGCCATCGATGACGCTGATGATGTCCACGATCTTGTGCGAGGACGCGCTGATCGAATGCATGGTCTCCACCACCCGGCCCACTGCAGCGCCACCCTTGGCAGCGACTTGCGAGGCATTGTCGGCCAGGCGACGGGCTTCACGGGCATTGTCGCTGGTCTGCTTGACGGTGGCGGTCAGCTGTTCCATGGCCGAGGCGGTCTCCTGGAGCGAGCTGGCCTGCTGTTCGGTGCGGTTGGACAGGTCCATGTTGCCGCGCTTGATTTCATCGGAAGCCACGGCGATGGTGTCGGTGCCATGGCGTACTTCGCCCACGATGGCCACCAGGCTGTCGTTCATGCCCTTGAGTGCGGCCATCAGCTGACCCAGCTCATCCTTGCTGTTGACTTCGATGTGGCTGCCCAGGTCACCGGCCTGCACGCTCTGCGCCACGCTCACGGCCTGGGCCAGCGGACGGGAGATGGAGCGGGTCAGCAGCCAGGCGATCAGGCCTCCCAGCATCAGGGCGGCCAGGCTGGCGCCCAGCATGGTCCATTTGGCGAGCTCATAGGCGGCTTCGGCCTGGTCCACGTTGGCTTCCGAATTGCTGCGCAGCATCTTGTTGAATTGTGCAACATGGGCGATGACGCGGTTCAGGATAGGCATGCAATCCTTGACCAGCGAAGCGCGCGCGGCGTCGGTCTGCTGCGAAGTGGCCAGCTTGACGATGTTGACGGCCACCGGCAGATACTGCGCTTCCAGCTGGCGCAACTGCGCAAGCATGTCGCGTTCCTGCTGGGTGGTGGCCGGGTCCTGCATCAGCTTGGCCAGTTCGTTCATCCCGGCGTCGATGTCCTGCTGCGAGGAGCCCACCAGCGCCAGATCATTCTTTTGCTCGGCGGCATCGGTCACCAGGGTCAGGTTGCGGGCCGCTATGGCGCGCAGGCCGACGGCAAATTGTACTTTGGATAAGGCTTCCAGCTTGCCCTCGTCGATGGAGGTCAGGAAGACGATGCGATCGTTCAGGCGCGACACCTGTTGCAGGCCGAATGCGGCCACTGCCACCAGCAATACCAGGACTGCTGCGAAACCCAGGCCAAGACGGTGGCCGATCTTCCAGTTCTTCATGACCTTCTCCCCGATGAATAATTGTGTGCCTTCATTCTTGTCCAGCAGGAGGCAAATTCCCATCAGGTTTTTCCTTAAAGTTTGCAAAAAAACCGACGTAAAAGACGCGCTTCGTTGCTGTACCGTCATCACCATCGCGGGTTTGAATATCGATGTCCTCCCATCGATCAGATTTGTCGTAGCCAGGTTGGCAACTGCTTGATGTCCGGCAAGCAGACGAAAAAAACGGCCTGCCGCAGCAGACCGTTCATCCATCAAGGCAAGGGCGGCGCCCTCAGCGCATCGCGTCAGCGCGCGGCATAAGGATTGCCATAGCCCAACCCGGCCAGGATCTCGGTTTCCAGCGCCTCCATCTCGTTGGCTTCTTCGTCGTCCTCATGGTCGTAGCCCTGCGCATGCAACACGCCGTGCACCACCAGGTGGGCAGTGTGTTCTTCCACGCTCTTCTTCTGCTCGGCCGCTTCCTTTTCCAGTACGTCAGTACAGAAGATGATGTCGGCCTGGGTCACTTCACTGTCTTCGTCTTCGGTATAGGCGAAGGTCAACACGTTGGTGGCGTAGTCCTTGCCGCGATAGTCGCGGTTCAGGTCGCGGCCTTCCTCGCTGCCCACGAAGCGCAGCGTCAGTTCGGCCGGAGCGAACAGTGCAGCCTGCACCCAGCGGCGCAGCAGGGGACGGGTGATGGCCTCTTTGAGACGGTCGTCGGCGTATTGCACCGACAGTGTGAGTTTAGGTTTTGGCATTGCGGGGCCTGGCGGACTTGGTCAAGAGATTGGTGGCGGTGCGGGCGGTGGCGCGCGCGGTATCGGGGCGGCTGTTGCCGGCGGCGTCATAGGCATCGACGATGCGCGCCACCAGCGGGTGACGTACCACGTCGGCGCTGGTAAAGCGCGAGAAGGCGATGCCGCGCACATCGTGCAGTACCGAGATGGCATCGACCAGGCCGCTCTTCTGGCCATGATGAAGGTCCACCTGGGTGACGTCACCGGTGATGACGGCCTTGCTGCCGAAGCCGATGCGGGTGAGGAACATCTTCATCTGTTCCGGCGTGGTGTTCTGGGCCTCGTCGAGGATGATGAAGGCGTGGTTCAGCGTGCGCCCGCGCATGTAGGCCAGTGGCGCGATTTCGATGGCCTGCTTCTCGAACAGCTTCTGCGTGCGGTCAAAGCCCAGCAGGTCATACAGCGCGTCATAGAGCGGGCGCAGGTAGGGATCGACCTTCTGTGCCAGGTCGCCCGGCAGGAAGCCCAGGCGCTCGCCCGCCTCCACTGCCGGGCGCGTGAGTACGATGCGCTGCACGGCATCGCGCTCCAGCGCATCGACCGCGCAGGCCACTGCCAGGTAGGTCTTGCCGGTACCGGCCGGGCCCACACCGAAGGTGATGTCGTGCTCCAGGATGGCGTTGAGATACTGGCTTTGATGCGGGGTGCGGCCACGCAGGTCGTGCTTGCGGGTCTTCAACACCGGGCTGTCCGGCAGGGGATCCTGGTTTTCCTGCTCGACGGCGGCTGCGGCGGCAGCGACCGCGGCTGCAGCGGTCGCCTTGCGGCGGCGCGCCGACAGCGGCGGCAGGCCGGCCTCTTCGTCGGCGGCGGCATTGGCGCGCTGCTCGACCAGGGCCAGCTGGATGTCGTCCACGGCGACCGGGCGGTCCGCCTTTTCATAGAAGCGTTCCAGCACTTCCACCGCGCGTTCGGCATTGGTGCCGGTGACCACGAAGCGGTCGCCACGGCGGAAGATGGTCACGTCCAGTGCGGCAGAAATCTGACGCAGGTTTTCATCGAGTGCGCCGCACAGGTTGGCCAGGCGCCGGTTGTCCAGCGGCTGGGGGGTGAAGTGGTGAGGCTGGTTGGGGATTTTTTTCAATGCTCGATTCCGGTTGGGAGGGATTGGACCATCAATGCTGGGTAAGGAGCTCGCCGCGCAGCGAGAACGGGAAGGCCTCGGTGACGCGGACCTCGACGATCTGGCCGATCAGGCGCTGACCATTCGGTCCACCATCGAAGTTGACCACGCGGTTGCTCTCGTTGCGGCCCTGCAGCTCATCTTCGCGGCGTTTGGAAATGCCTTCGACCAGGATGCGCTGCACCGAGCCGACCTGGGCTGCGCTGATCTTGGCGGCGTTGTCGTTGAGTGCGGCCTGCAGACGCTGCAGACGCGCCAGCTTGACCTCGGCCGGCGTATCGTCGGGCAGGTTGGCTGCCGGCGTGCCGGGGCGGGCGCTGAAGATGAACGAGAAACTGTTGTCGAAGCCGACATCGGCCACCAGTTTCATCAAGGCCTCGAAATCTTCCTCGGTCTCACCGGGGAAACCGACGATGAAGTCGGACTGCACCGTGATATCGGGGCGCACCTTGCGCATGCGGCGGATCACCGACTTGTATTCCAGCGCCGTGTAGCCGCGCTTCATGGCCGCCAGGGTACGGTCCGAACCATGCTGGGCCGGCAGGTAGAGGTGGTTGCACAGCTTGGGGACCTTGGCATAGGTATCGATCAGGCGCTGCGAGAATTCCTTGGGATGGCTGGTCACGAAGCGGATGCGCTCGATGCCGGGCAGCTCGGCGATGTACTCGATCAACAGCGCGAAGTCGGCGATTTCGCCATCTTCCATTACGCCGCGATAGGCATTCACGTTCTGTCCCAGCAGCATGATTTCCTTCACGCCCTGGTCAGCCAGGCCGGCCACCTCGGTCAAGACGTCCTCGAAGCGGCGCGAGACTTCCTCGCCACGGGTATAGGGCACCACGCAGTAGCTGCAATACTTGCTGCAGCCTTCCATGATCGACACGTAGGCGCTGGCGCCTTCCACCCGCGCCGGGGGCAGGTGGTCGAACTTCTCGATCTCCGGGAAGCTGATGTCCACCTGCGGACGGCCGCTGTAGCGGCGCTCGCTGATCATCTGCGGCAGCCGGTGCAGGGTCTGCGGGCCAAACACCATGTCCACGAAGGGCGCGCGCTTGATGATGGCATCCCCCTCCTGCGAAGCCACGCAGCCGCCCACGCCGATGAGCAGGTCGGGATTGTCCTTCTTCAGTGCGCGCAGCCGGCCCAGGTCGGAAAACACCTTTTCCTGCGCCTTTTCGCGGATGGAACAGGTGTTGAGCAAGATCACGTCCGCCTCTTCCGGACGGTCGGTCTTGATGAGACCGTCGGAGGCATTGAGCACGTCGGCCATCTTGTCCGAGTCGTACTCGTTCATCTGGCAGCCGAAGGTTTTGATGAATACTTTTTTCTGCATAGATCTGTTTCAGGCGTAGAGCGCTGGAGAGGCCGCATGGACCCATGCGGGCGCCGGCAAGGAGGAGGGCGGCGGGCCGCTGGAATCTGCTGCTGCAGCGGTGGAGGAGCCCGTCCTCGAAGGTTCGCGATTATATCACCGCAGGCCGCGCCAGGCCGGGCGTGGCCTGCGGGCGGCGCAGCGCCGGGAATCGGCTCAGAGTTCGCCGCAGCAGTCCAGCAGCCAGTCCAGTACCGCACGCAGGCGCGGCAGGGCCTTGAGGTCGCGGTGAAAGACCGCCCACAGCTCGCGCTCCAGCTGTGGCGCGGCGTCCACAGTCTGCAATTCCGGCGCCAGCAGGTAGCTGGGCAGCAGCGCCAGTCCGACCCCGGCGCGCGCCGCCATGCACTGTGCCACCAGGCTGGTGCTGCGAAAGCGCACCGGATTTCCGGCTGCATGGGTGGCAATCCACTGCGTCTCGGGAATGTCGGGCACGCCATCGTCATAGCCGACGAAGGGCGCCGTCTTGCGGGCGCGACGCCACAGGGCGACATTGGCCGGCGTGCCGCACAGGTAGAAGCGCACCGTCCCCAGCCGGCGCGCGATCAGTTCGCCATCCTGCGGCCGGGCGAAACGCAGCGCCAGGTCGGCCTCGCGCCGGGCCAGGCTGAGCGTCTGGTGGCCCAGTGCCAGCTCCACGTCCAGCGCCGGCCATTGCTGCAACAGCGCCGGCAGGCGCGGCGCCAGGAACAGGGTGCCGATGGCATCGGTGCAAGCCAGGCGCAGCTTGCCTTCCAGACGCAGGTCTTCACCGGCCAGGGTGCGGGCCAGTTGCCGGGTCTGTTCCTGCATGGCACGGGCGGCCGTCAGCACACTTTCGCCCAGGCGGGTAAGTTCGACATCGTCGGCGCGCCGGATGAACAGCGGCGCCTGCATCGCTGCTTCCAGCTGCTGCAGGCGGCGGCCGATGGTGGCGTGCGTCACCCCCAGCAAGCGCGCCGCGCCGGAAAAGCTGCCAGCGTCGATGAAGGCGGCAAAGCTGCGCAGGCTCTCCCAGTCGGCTTGCAAGGCTGCGTGCGCGGATTGGGTGGCAGGGAGAGGGGCTGTCAATTTTTTCACAGGTGGCTGTCGATGGCGGGGAATGGTGGTGCGAATTTTATCGGACTAAGATGGCCTGTCATCAACGTTCTGCAGCATCTTTTCGAATTTCCTTCTTCCCTTCTTCAGACAAGGAGTCACCCATGTCCACGCCACAGACCCTGATCCAGATCGCCGGCGGCACTTCCCGCGCCGCCACCTGGCAGGAAGCCGTCCTGCTCATCATCGACCATCAGACCGAATACACCACCGGCCGCGCACCGCTGGCCGGCATCGATGCCGCCGTCGGCCAGATCGCCACCCTGCTGGCACAGGCGCGCGCTGCTGGCGCACCGGTGATCCACGTGGTCCACCACAGCAAGCCGGGAGCCGCCATGTTCGATCCGCAAGGGCCGCATGTGGCCATCATCGACGGTCTGCAGGCCGAGCCCGGTGAGCCGATCGTGCACAAGGGCTTGCCCAACGCCTTCGCCGGCACCACCCTGGACGAGGTCCTGAAGAGCACCGGTCGCCGCGCCCTGATCGTGGCCGGCTTCGCCACCCACATGTGCGTCAGCGCCACGGTGCGTTCTGCGCTGGATCTCGGCTATGCCAGTACCGTGGTCGCTGCCGCCTGCGCCACGCGTGACCTGCCCGATCCGCTGGGCGGCCAGCCCATCAGCGCCGCCGACATCCAGCGCGTGGCCCTGGTCGAGCTGGCGGATCGTTTCGCCACCGTGGTACCGGATGCGAACGCGCTGGCGACCGCCTGACCATATCCTGAGAAGTGCGCTGCTTCTAAAATTCACGCTCAAGCGCTACCCATGCGGTAGCGCTTTTTTGGGAGCAGCCAGTCTCTAATCCAGCTGCGGAAACGACCTGCAGTGCGTCACGCCAGGATCACCTGGCCGGTGGTCCAGCGTGTCTGACTGGCCTCAGGTGGCGCAAAGGCTGCCATCGCTTGCACCAGTTTGTCCACATCGCTGTCGTAGAGAGTGCTGCCGTCAGCCGTACGGATACGCTCAATGTGATTGTCCGCCCCGCTGGCACCGCCGACGTACCAGTCCTTCACCCTGATCTGATCCGCCGTACCCAGCACATCGATCTGCAGGTCATTGCCCGTGTGACGGAACCACAGCTGGGTCCGGTCAATGTCCGTCAACATCAGCATATCGGTGCGGCCAGCCTTGTCGTGGTCTACAAGGATGTCCTTCCCATCGCCTGCGCTGTACAGGTAGGTATCGTTGCCGCTCCCTCCGATCAAGATATCGTTTCCGCGCCCGCCGGACAGGATGTCATTGCCTCCATAGCCTTCGATCCGGTTGTCATAGGCATCGCCGACGAGGCGGTCGGCTGCATCGGTGCCGCCCAGGTTTTCGATACCGATCAGTGTATCCGTGCCACCGCCGAGAATGACCGTGCCCCTTGCCAAGGAGGCGTCGATGCCAATCCCGGCACCGGCCAGATAACTGGCCCGGTAATCGACCGTGTCGTTGCCGGCATCACCCACCAGCACCTTGTCGTCATCAAAGGCTGGCAGGCCGTACAAGCTCATGCTGGCCAGGCCGTAGCCACCGGCGGTGTGGCTGGTCGCCACATTGGTCAGCTTGCCATTGCTGTTCCAGTTGAAGTTCGTGCCGATTACGTTGCCTTCCATGTATTTGGCATTGAGTACGGTGGCCGTGAAACCGCCCTCAACCCGATCCGCAAAGCGGATTTGCATGGCCTTGCTGTAGACCGCCCCGTCATAGAAGCCGATCCATGCCGTCGCCTGACCGGCAACGCTGGTGTCGAGCTCAATCACCCTCGCGGCGTAATCGCCGGCGACCGAAGCACCGTTGAGGATGAAGTGGCTACCGGCCAGGTCCAGATCAGCCAGCTTGCCGCTGGTACTGATGACGCTGGCGTTCTTGGTCAGGTAACGATCCCATGCCAGGCTGCTGCGCGTGTAGTGATGTGCTACCTCGATGCGGTCGTTGCCGTCGCCGCCGGACACCTGATCCCGGCCTGTGCCGGTGAAAAAACGGTCGTTACCACCATAGCCTTCGAGCCGGTTGTCGTTGGCGTCACCGGTCAGGCGATCGGCCGCATCGGTGCCGCCCAGGTTTTCGATGCTGATCAGCCTGTCCGTGCCGCCACCGACGATGACCGTCCCACGCGCGAGCGAGGCGTCGATGCCCATGCTGGTCGCCTCCACATAGCCTGCCCGATAGTCGACCGTATCGTTGCCAGCACCACCCTCGAAGCGCCTGCCATCGGCAAAGGTCGGCGCACCCTTCAGGCGCATGCTGGCCAAGCCATAACCGGCGCCCGAGTTGCTGGTCGCCACATTGGTCAGCTTGCCCTGGGTGTCCCAGTTGAAGTCTGTGCCCAGTACATTGCCTTCGATGTATTTGGCGTTGAGTACGGTGGCCGTCAAACCACCCTCGGCCCGATCCGCAAAACGCACTTGCATCGCCTTGCTGTAGACGGCCCCGTCATAGAAACCGATCCAGGTCGTGGCCTGACCTGCGCCCCGGGTGTCGAGCTGGATGACCCGGGCAGCATAGTCACCGGCAACTGAGGCCCCATTGAGGGTGAAGCTGCTGCTCATCAGATCCAGATCAGCCAGTTTGCCGCTGGTACTGATGACGCTGGCGTTTCTGCTCAGGAAACTGTTCCACGCCAGACTGCTGCGGGTGTAGTGGTGCGCCGCTTCGATATGGTCGTCCCCGCCGTTGTCTGGCGCGTCCGATCGGGCCTGTGCCGCAAGCTCGTCCGCAGTCCATCGCGTGCCATCCGCGAACAGGACCTGCTCGATGCGGCCCGACCCGTCCGCCGCAAAGAAGGCATTCACGATCACGGCATCATCGCCGCCCCAGTTCAGGACCAGATCATCGCCTTGGCGCGTCGCCACCGTGGCAGCGGCCGTCAGCCCGCTACCTAGTCGCAGGGTATCGACATCGCCCGCTTTTCCTGCGGCTTCTCTGATGAAGTCGACGCCATCGCCGAGATTGAAGAGGTAGGTATCACTGCCCGTGCCGCCCAGCAGGATGTCATTACCTCGTCCTCCCATCAGCGTGTCGTCCCCTGCGCCGCCGTCCAGCACGTCGTTGCCGCCCGGGGCCGCCTCATCGGCTTGATAGCGTTCGGCATAGCTGGTCAGCGTGCCGTTGGCCAGTTGCGTCTGATAGAACTTGGCACTCCATTCGGTGGCGCTCACATAGAGGTGCGTACCCGCGTCGCGATCCGCCGCCGACGGCAGGTCTCCCACCAGGCGGTCGTTTCCTTCTCCACCGTACAGCAGGTCATCGCCTTCGCCCCCGACCACCAGGTCATTGCCCTCGTCTCCATAGGCAGTGTCATCGCCGCCACCGGCATAGATCTTGTCATCGCCGGCCCCGCCGGAAATCCAGTCGTCACCGTGAAACTTGAGCGGCGTGAACGCATCATCGCCCCAGATCCGGTCATCCCCGGCACCGCCCCAAAGGTCGTCCTGGCCGCCGTTGCCGAACAGGGTGTCGTTGCCTGCGCCGCCATCGATGAAGTCATCTCCGTGCCTGGCGCCGGCAGTATTGAGCGTGAGGTCGTCCCCTGAAAGGATGTCGTCGCCATCTCCACCCGTGACATCGTCGCCGCCCTCGCCACCATAGACCACATCGTTGCCGGCATCGCCCGCCAGCACATCGTCGCCGCCCTCGCCCCATAGCCAATCGTCACCCTCGCCGCCGGCATAGTTGTCGTTGGTATTGGTGTTGATGCGGTCAATGGTGCCGGTCAGCGTATGCATCACGATACCGGTCGTGGCCAGCGTGCGCTCCTGTCGATCCACGTCGGGCACGTCGACCTCGTCACGCCAGTAGCCCGGTCCCTGTGTCCAGCCGAGGAAGGGGACATAGTACGGATCGCCCGCCTGCCAGACCGGGCGCGAGGTATAGTCCAGCATCACGCCGTCGGCCAGCACATCGTTGCCCTTGCCACCCTCGCCAACATTGTCGCCGTCGGTGGCGATGAAGACATCGTTACCGTCTTCGCCGTAAAAGATATCCCCGCCCCCGACCGAGGCCACCTGGTCATCGCCAGCCCCCATGCGAAAGGTTTCACGGCCGGTGGTCTCGTAGTAACCGACACCATAAATGCGCTGCCACTCCCAGATGTCGCGCAAGCTACTGCCGGTGTAGACCCTGTCATCGCCCGATGGCGTCGGCACCTCGCCCGTCAGCGCCAGACCCAGCACGCCGCCCGGCGCCTTGAGACGGTGCAGATAGCCGTCCTTGATCGTGATCCGTTGAGCGTCCAGCGTGATGTCCAGATCATCGCCATTGCGGGTGTAGATTTCTCCGGCGGCACCCCGCCAGCGGTGTTCACTCAAGCGCTGCGTGGCACCGTCCAGGCGCTTGCCGGCCAGCATCACCACGCCCTGGCTGTCAGCGTCGAAGAGGATGTCGCCGTTTGCGGCCTGATAGATATCAACACCATTTCCACCCTCCAGATAATCAGCACCGTCGCCCCCGATCAGGGTGTCGTTACCATCACCGCCATACAGGTGGTCGCGTTGATCTTTACCCGTCAAGGTATCGGCCGTGTCGGTGCCAAAGATGATCTGGTGGGCCGTGCTGAACAGGTCGCCGCGTCCATCTACCTTCAGCGTGATCTTTGCGGCCATGTCGGTGTAGTCCCAATCGCCCTCGGTGGTGTCGCTGGTGATGACCTTGCCGTAGTCTGCGTCGGCATTGTTCTTGATGATTTTCCAGACGAGGAAGTTGGCCCGGTCACTGAGGTATCGCTCGGTCAACTTGCCCGTGCCGCCGGTCTTGGCAAAGAGATCCAGCTTGCCGTTGGTGTTGGCGGCGCTGTAGTCTGCGCCTGTGACGACGAAGGGGTTGCCGGTGACCAGGGCGTAGCGGTAAGCCATGCCGATTGCCCCAGCTTGCTCGGCTGCGCTCAGTATCGAAGCTCCTGACGTCGCAGCGAGCGAGATGATGTTGGCGTTGCCGAGCAGTTTCTTGTAAGGCACACTCGCCTGCAGTTCTGCCAGGTGGCTATGAAAGTCGGCGCGGCTTAGCGCGTTTCCTCCCACATCACCCACCCGCGTAATTGGGAAATCCGTGCCGGTCACAATCCGACGCACTGCGTCGAGCACGCTCTCAAGGCTGGCCTCCATGTCATTGCTGGCCGCTTGCACAAGGGTATTGAGCTGCGAAAACGTGAGCGTCGGTGCAAGCTTTTCCAAGGTCGCGCCCAGCGCCAGATAGTCGGTCAGTTTGAACATGGAGTGGTTGGCGATGGGATTGCCACCCAAGGTATCTTCCTAATAGAAGGGAATCTTCTTTCCGTACTGGTTGAAGCCAATAGCCCAATAAGGCATTTCGCCCCAGTTGTTGGTGGTCACGCTCACGCCATTGCCGGCCCTGAAGTTGGTCTGCTTGAGGCCTGCCGCATCAAGGCTGCGCGTGCCCAGCGCCGTGCTGCCCAACAAGGTTTCGATGTTGTTGAACTCAGCGCGGATGTTGCTGCCCGTAGCGTCGCTGAAGCCTGCACTGTTGAAGGTGTTGATTGCCGAGACCTTGGCGCCGAACAGCCGCGTGAAAGCGGTGGCGAGGTAGCCCCCGAGACTGTGGCCATTGACGCCGGTGATGTGTTGACCTGACCGTAGAGTTCGCCGGTGGCAACCGCTGAGATGTCGGCGGAGAATGTATAGATATTTGCAAGGGGCGAGTGAGCAATGGTGTCGACCTTGATCTGCCTGACCAATTCGCCAGGCTTGGCCGTGGCCCTCATCCACCAATTGGCCATGTCGCGCAGTTGTTCGTAAGGTACCCCGCGAGAAGCGAGGCTCACGTCATCCAAGATATCCTGCGCACCCTGCGTCCCCCTCAGGGAAACGTAAACCTGACCCGCATAGTCTGTGCCAGACTTTCCCCGCCAGACGACTGCGTCAAAGCCACCTGAAGGGGATAGTGTTTGGGTGAGGATGTCGAAGTTTAAAAGAAGAAACTCCGCTTGGGGTTGAGTCAATGAGGCAGCCAGGCTGGATCGGAGTTCAGATTGTTCGGTGATAATTCCGTCACCGTTGCGCAATGTGACATAAGAAGCGTCTGCAAGTAAAGCATTGACGTAGGTGGTCTTTACGGTATTCATATTGTTCTCTCTTTTTATGATTTACAGGGATGCTTATTCAGCGGAAAGTTGCAATTCCTTTTTCATGGAATCAATCCTTCTCCATTGAACGGCCCTAGCTGGGCATTCAGGCTCAGAGGGCAGCAACAAAGGCATCGAGCCGCTGCCAGAGCCGTTAGGGAAATTTAAAAATCCCGGAGAAAATCTCACTTCAGTCCATCGGGAAACAATCGCGTTGTTCTCTGCCAATTTGATTCCGTATTCCTCGATATGGGCGACTACGTTAAATCCCACGGTAACTTCATCTTTTCTAATTGGAAAACTGCCCATAAGTCGGACTTTTCCTTTTGCCGTGGAGTCATACCAGAACGCATCTTCAGCCTGCTTGCAGAGAACATACGCCTGGGGAATCGCAATGACTTCATCAATCACTGGCGCAAAGAACAGGAGGGGCACAAACAGAAAAGACCAGCCTGACTTGAACTTGAACCATTTAGGCAGCTTGATCCCAAGGTATAGGGAGATCAGTCCCCACAAACCTATGACTCCAAAGAACAACAGCCCAATCATGAAACGGCCCGCCACGCATCTTGATTTGCTGCGTCACTGAAGCCTGCGCTGTTGAAGGTGTTGATCTGGCCGTAGAGTTCGCCGGTGGCGACCACTGGGATGTCGGCGGCGAAGGCGTAGATATTCGTGAGAGGGGAGCGAGCAATGGTCTCGACCTTGATCTGTTTGACCAGGTCACCCGGCTTGGCGGTGATCCGCATCCACCAGTTGGCCATGTCGCGTACCTGGTTGTAGGCGACGCCGCGTGAGGCAAGATCGACATCGGCCTCGATATCGGCTCCACCGTCTTTCGGTTGCGTGCCGCGAAAGGAGACATAGACCTCGCCAGCGCAGGCTGTGCCAGACTTGCCGCGCCATACAGTAGCATCAAGGCCGGAGCCCAGCAGGGGGATGTCGCTTTTGTTTTCTGAGGCGATGACGTCGAAGCTCGCTGCGATGAACTTCGCTTGATCTTCGGTCATTCTTTCACTAAGCGCGTCGATTACATCTTTAACTACCAATCCTTTCCTCAGGTCTACATAGGCCGCATCGGCAAGTAGGGCATTGATATATGCGTAATTTATTGCCTTCATTTGGAATCTCCTTTTTCAAGTAATTTATCGATATCGATCTTCTTTAAAATCTCATGTTTATCTTCTGGCCAGCAGGTAGTAGTTCCGTCAAGTCCTAATCCCAACCTTCCAAGCAACAGGCCGCCTTTGGTATGTACTGCGTTGTATGTCATGAATGGTTGCCCTGTTTCTGCATCTATATAGGCGGCCCGTTGAATACTGATCGGTATGACCGTTCCACGAACTGGTTCAGATGAACCAGGACTGACATTACGTACAGCCCTTACGCTTTCCCAAACCGGGCTGAGCCAAACGACCGCCTCTTTCTCACAAAGCCGTTTGAATTGCCAATGACCGATCAACTCATCGACAATGGGCGCGAGAAACGCCAACGGGACAAACAGATACGACCACGCGCGTTTCAGGCCCAACCATCGTGGGATTGCCCTGCCAAAGTAAAAGGCGGATGCCAGCCACACAAAGAAAAAGATGAGGAATAGCAATCCGATCATGCCTACGCCCCCCTGGTATCTTGATTTGCCCCGTCACCCGTTACGTTGCTGGTATCCGCGCTATTGAAGGTAGTGGCCGCCAAGAGATTGGCTTCAAGCAGATGCGTGAACGCCGCGAAGAGGCATCCACCGAGACTGAGGGCGTTCACGCCCGCGATGGTGCTGACCTGGCCGTAGAGTTCGCCGGTGGCGACCACTGGACTATCGGCGGCGAAGGTGTAGTTATTTGCGAGAGGGGAGGAAGCAATGGTCTCGACCTTGAGCTGTTTGACCAAGTCCCCCGGCTTGCCGGTGATCCGCATCCACCAGTTGACCATGTCACGCAGCTGGTTGTAGCCCACGCCGCGTGAGGCAAGATCGACATCGGCCTCGATGCCGGCTCCGCCGTCTTGTGCTTGCGTTCCGCGAAAGGAGACGTAAACCTCGCCGGCGTAGACTCTTCCAGCCCTGCCGCGCCATACAGTGGCGTCAAAGCAGGATCCTGGCAGCGGGATGTCGCGTTTGTTTTCTGATGCGATGACCTCGAAGTTCACGGCGATGAATTTCGCTTGATCTGTGTCCATTCTCTTTTTGAGGACGGCGACCATTTTTCCGGCATCCATATCCTTGTCTAGATCTATGTACGCTGCATCGGCAAGCAAGGAACCGACGTACGTGTTGTGGATCGTGTTCACTGGTACTTCTCCTTATCAAGTAAATTTTTCATATCGATTTTCTTCCTGATGTAAACATTCAAATGCAACAAAAACGACGTGCGCTGCAATTCAACAAGGAGGACACCACGGTGCTCTCCTATCGCCATATTGGCAGGGGTATCGATAGGCGCAAGCCTATTTGTCTTGCTTGCCCCAAATTTTTCAAGGAAGCAAAACTTATGTTGAGCGTGGCAATCAACGCGGGCGTGATCGTGAAGCTTTTTCTCGTGAAAACCGGCTTTTCGCGGAACACATCGAACCTGTATCAGGGTCTTCACGTTCGCTGAAATGTGTTGGTGCGTCTCTTTTTTTTATGCGCGAATGAAGCGAGGCCGTCAGGACGTTGCTGGGTGATCAGGGTTGGAATATGGCCGGAGCAATCTTGCTCGGTAAGTAAAGCGACCCCGAACGAATGGCGCTGGATAACTGGCGGAGGCGAAGCTGCGCCCCCCAAGAATCTTTTACGTCGTGTTATCCATAAGTTGATCGATATCGAATTTTTCTGAAGAAAATTTCATCACGTTGACGACGCGGAACTAGCAATAATTGGAATTTCCTGGAGAACATTCAGGAGCATTGAAATTCAGGTGACAGAATCGCTTAGTTTGTCGGCTGTCAAAAAATGTCGATCACGCCCCACGCCCGGCTACAGGGCCAGGCGCAGCAAGCGTGACAGACGTACCGAACAGAACCACTGCAGTTTCGCACTGCCGCATTTCACTAAGGTGGCTGCATAAGGTGGCTGCATAAGGTGGCCCGGTCGCCACCGCCACGCTCCCTGGAAAAAGGATGAGTCGAACATGATCCCGGCAGTCTTTCGCGACAGGCTCGATGCGCTGCTCGCCAACGGCCAGCGCACGATACTTGGACTGGCCGGGCCGCCCGGCTGTGGCAAGTCCACGCTGGCGCAGGCCCTGCTCGACCATGCCGGTTCCCGCGCTGCGGTGCTGCCCATGGATGGATACCACCTCGCCAATGTCGAGCTGGCACGCCTGGGTCGCGCTGCCCGCAAGGGTGCCGAGGATACTTTCGACAGCGCCGGTTTCGTCCACCTGCTGTCGCGCCTGCGCCGCCAGGCCGCCGACGAGATGGTCTACGCCCCGCAGTTCCTGCGCGAGATCGAGGAAGCCATTGCCGGCAGCATCGCCATCAGCGCCGATATCCCGCTCATCATCACCGAAGGCAACTACCTGCTGCTCGACCGTGGCCACTGGTCGGGCGTGCGTCCGCTGCTGGACGAGGTCTGGTATGTCGAGGTCGATCCCGCCCTGCGGCTGGAACGTCTGATCGCCCGCCATGTGCAGTTCGGACGCAGCCGCGCCGATGCCGAGGCCTGGGTGATGAACAGCGATGAAATCAATGCCGCCCTGATCGCCACCACACGGGATCGGGCTGACCGTATTTTTCGCTGGGACTGAAGTCCCGGCGTGAATGTCAGCAGCACGCAAAACGTAGAACAAGCCATCCCCCTCTAAAAAGAACCGGAGACAAGCATGATCAGAAAAACCCTCGCCATCGCCTGTGCCACTCTCTCGCTGGCGTCCATCACATATGCGGTCCAGGCCGCTGACAAGCCGCTGAAGTCGGTTGGCGTCACCCTGGGTGACCTCGCCAATCCCTTCTTCGTGGCCATCGCCAAGGGAGCCGAGAGCGGTGCCCACAAGATCAACCCGGACGCGCGGGTGACCGTGGTGTCCTCCAAGTACGACCTCAACACCCAGGTCGGCCAGATCGAGAATTTCATCGCCAACAAGGTCGACATGATCGTGCTCAATGCGGCCGACTCCAAGGGCATCGGCCCGGCGGTGAAAAAGGCAAAGAAGGCTGGCATCGTGGTAGTGGCCGTGGACGTGGCCGCCGAGGGAGCCGATGTCACCGTCATGTCGGATAACACCATGGCCGGCGCCGAGTCCTGCAAGTTCATCGCCGACAAGCTGCAGGGCAAGGGCAATGTGGTCATCGTCAATGGCCCGCCTGTCTCGGCGGTGATGGATCGTGTCACCGGCTGCAAGGCCGAGTTCAAGAAGTCGCCCGGCATCAAGATCCTCTCCGACAACCAGAATGCCGGTGGCAGTCGCGACGGTGGCATGACCACCATGTCCAACCTGCTGGCCGCGCACGCCAGGATCGATGGCGTCTTCGCCATCAACGACCCCACCGCGATTGGTGCCGAACTGGCGATCCGCCAGGCCAAGCGCAGCGACATCAAGGTCATCAGTGGCGTGGATGGCGCACCCGATGCCGAGCGCGCCCTCAAGGACAGCAAGTCGCTGTTCGCCGCCTCGCCAGCCCAGGACCCGTATGGCATGGCCGCCGAGAGCGTGGCCATCGGCTATCAGTTGATGAATGGCCGTGCCTCGGAAAAGAACGTCAAGCTGCTGCCGGTGAAGCTGATCACCCGCGACAACGTGGCCGACTACAAGGGCTGGGTCCCGGCCAACTGATTGACTGATCTGTCGCTGCCCGGAGCGCCGGCCTGCCTGCATCGTGGCGGGCCGGCGCGTCCGATGGCTGCACCGTCCGGCGCCCTTGGGCAGCGTTGCCGCGTATGGCTGACGTTACCGTTTCCTTTTCGATCTCATGACTTCCACACCCCTGCTGCAGATGACCGGCATCAGCAAGTCCTTCGGGGCCACGCGCGCGCTGTCGGCGATGCACCTGAGCATCTATCCCGGCGAAATCCACGCCCTCATGGGCGAGAACGGCGCCGGCAAGAGCACCTTGATGAAAGTCCTGTCCGGCGTGCATGCGCCGGACAGCGGCGAGATTCTCCTGGACGGCAAACCGCTGTCCCTGCGTGACCCCGGAGCCAGCCGCGTGGCCGGTATCAACCTGATCTATCAGGAGCTGGCCGTGGCACCCAATATCAGCGTGGCTGCCAATGTCTTCATGGGCAGCGAATTGCGCACCCGCCTGGGCTTGATCGACCACGTCGCGATGCGGCAACGCACCGATGCCGTGCTGGCGCAGCTGGGTGCCGCCTTTCGCGCCAGCGACCGTGCCGGACGCCTTTCCATCGCCGAGCAGCAGCAGGTCGAAATCGCTCGCGCCCTGGTGCATCGCAGCCGCATTGTCATCATGGATGAACCGACGGCAGCGCTGTCCGAGCGCGAGACCGAAAACCTGTTCAAGGTCGTGCGTCGCCTGCGCGACGAGGGTCTGGCCATCATCTACATCAGCCATCGCATGGCTGAGGTCCACGCCCTGGCCGACCGAGTCACGGTACTGCGCGATGGCAGCTTCGTCGGCGAGCTGACGCGCCAGGAGATCGACCCCGAGCGCATCGTCCAGATGATGGTCGGGCGCTCGCTGGGGGAGTTCTACCAGCATCGCCGCATGGCGCCCGAGCAGGCCGCGACCCTGCCCACCGTATTGCAGGTGCAGGCGCTTGCCGGTGGCAAGGTCAAACCGGCCTCCTTCGCGCTGCGCGCAGGCGAAGTGCTGGGCTTTGCCGGGCTGGTGGGTGCCGGCCGTACCGAACTGGCACGCCTGCTGTTCGGTGCCGATGCCCGCAGCGGCGGCCAGGTCCTGCTGGATGGGCAATTGCTGCAGATCGATAGCCCGCGCGCGGCCATGCGGGCTGGCATCGCCTATGTGCCTGAGGACCGCAAGGGGCAGGGCCTGTTCCTGCAGATGGCGGTGGCGGCCAACGCCACCATGAATGTGGCGTCGCGCCATGCGCGGCTGGGATTGGTCAACGGCCGCACCCTGCACGGAGTGGCGCAGGCATCGATACGTCGCCTCAACGTCAAGGTGGCCCATCCCGGCGTGCCGGTGGGCAAGCTCTCCGGTGGCAACCAGCAAAAGGTCTTGCTGGCGCGCTGGCTGGAGATCGCGCCACGCGTGCTGATCCTGGACGAGCCCACGCGGGGTGTGGATATCTATGCCAAGAGCGAGATCTATCAACTTGTCCACAGGCTGGCCGAGCAGGGCGTGGCCGTGGTCGTCATCTCCAGCGAACTGCCCGAGGTGATCGGCATCTGCGACCGTGTACTGGTCATGCGCGAAGGCGCCATCACCGGCGAACTGGCCGGTGCCGACATCACCCAGGAAAACATCATGCGCCTGGCCACCGACACTGCCGGCGTGCCACCCGCATCTCCCCCTTCACCGCAACCTTCCCTTCATCCCACCCATGGCTGAAATCGATCCCATGCATGAGACCGCACGCGCACCTTCCCGCGCCCCTTCCCGACCCACGCAATGGCTGCTGCACCGGCTGGGCATGTTGCCGGTGCTGGTGGTGCTCTACCTCCTCTTCTACGCGCTGACGATCTACCTCAGCGGCGATGGCAGCTCCAATTTCGCCAGTGCCGAAAACACCATGAACATCCTGCGCCAGGTCGCCATCAACCTGGTGCTGGCCGCCGGCATGACCTTTGTCATCCTGACTGCCGGCATCGACCTGTCGGTGGGGTCGGTGCTGGCGGTCTCGGCGGTACTGGGCATGCAGGTGTCACTGGGTGCGGCGTCCGGCTGGTCGATTCCGGTCTTCGTCTTCTCGGGATTACTGATGGGCCTGCTCAACGGCGCCATGGTGGCCTTCCTCAACATCAATGCCTTCGTGGTCACCCTGGGGACCATGACGGCCTTTCGCGGGGCGGCCTACCTGCTGGCCGATGGCACCACGGTCTTGAACAACGACATCCCCAGCTTCGAGTGGATCGGCAATGGCGACTTCCTGCATGTGCCCTGGCTGATCTGGGTGGCGCTGGCGGTGGTGCTGCTATCCTGGGTGATCCTGCGCAAGACGGTGCTGGGCATGCACATCTATGCCATCGGCGGCAACCTGCAGGCAGCGCGCCTGACCGGCATCCGCGTCGGGCTGGTCCTGTTGTTCGTCTATGCCATCAGCGGGCTGTTCTCGGGATTGGCCGGTGCCATGTCGGCCAGTCGCCTGTATGGCGCCAACGGCAACTGGGGCAGTGGCTATGAACTCGATGCGATCGCCGCCGTGGTACTGGGCGGCACCAGCCTGATGGGTGGCGTGGGCACGATCTGGGGAACGGTGGTGGGGGCGCTGATCATCGGCGTCATGAACAACGGGCTGACCATTCTCGGCCTGTCCTCGTTCTGGCAATACGTGGCCAAGGGCGCGGTGATCGTGCTGGCGGTGATCCTCGACAAATGGCGCCAGAAGGATGCCAGCCAATGAACCTCAGCCTCTCGCACAAGGAGCGCAGCATGCAGCAACCCGATTTCGAAAGCCGTCATTTCCTGCAGTCGCATGTGGCCGATACCCTGGCCTTCTACGACCGCCATGCCGTCGATCCGCAGGGCGGCTTCTTCCATTACCTGAAGGACGACGGCAGCGTCTACGACCGCTCGCACCGCCATCTGGTCAGTGCCACCCGCCTGGTCTTCACGCAGGCCATGGCCTATACGCATACCCCGCATACCCCGCATACCCGCCAGGAACGTTATCTGGAGCAGGCGCGGCACGCGCTCTCGCATCTGGAGCGTTTCCGCCATCCGCACGGTCCGCTGGCCGGCCTGTATGCCTGGACCCTGCGCGACGGGCAGATCGAGGACGGTACCGTGATGGCCTATGGTCAGGCTTTCGTACTGCTGGCCTATGCCCACGCCCATCGCGTCGGCCTGTGTGATGCGCAGCAGGTGGCGCAGGCCTTCGAGCGCATGGAGCGCGCCTTCTTCGAACCCGCCCATGGCGCCTATGCCGATGAGATCACCCCCTCTGGCGAGCTGATTGCCTATCGCGGCCAGAACGCCAACATGCACATGTGCGAAGCCTGCCTGGCGGCCTATGCGGCCACCGGCCAGGCATACTATCTGGAGCGCGCCCGTCTGCTGATCGACCGTTTCGTGTTCGGACTGGCGCAGCAGTCGCAGGGGCTGGTCTGGGAGCACTACCACCAGGACTGGACGCCCGACCACGACTACAACCGCGGCAATCGCGACAACATCTTCAAGCCCTGGGGCTTCCAGACCGGTCACCAGACCGAGTGGGCCAAGCTGCTGCTGATCGCCCACGCCATCGAGGCCAACCCGGATTACGTGAAGCGCGCGGCCGAGCTGCAGAAGGCCGCCTGGACGCATGGCTGGGATGGCGAACATGGCGGCCTGATCTACGGTTTCGATCCGGACATGCGGCCCTATGACAGCGACAAGTATTTCTGGGTCCAGGCCGAATCCTTCGCCAGTGCCTGGCGGCTGTGGCGGGTGACGGGCGATGAGGCATTCCGTCGCCAGTATCACGCCATCTGGGCCTGGAGCTGGGAACACCTGGTCGATCACCAGTACGGCGCCTGGTTTCGCATTCTCGCCGCCGATGGCAAAAAGCTGGAAGACACCAAGTCCCCCGCCGGCAAGGTCGACTACCACACCATGGGCGCCTGCTGGGACGTGCTGGAGGCGGGTGGCCTGCGGCCCTAGTCGGGTCGGTCAGCGACGTCAGGGGATCTTCAGGAACACCTTGTCATAGATCTTGTCGATTTCCGCCACCGATTCCGGATCGTGCCATTTTTCCACGATCGCCCGGTAGGCAGGCTGCGCGCGCTTGGCCAGCAAGACCTTGTTGACCTGCTCCACCACCTGCCGTCCCCATTCATTCCTGGGGCACATCACGCGATTGAACACGACCTCGCTGGCCTCCTGCATCGGCAGCGCCACCAGCACGCCGGGCTGTCCCATGACGCGTGCCTGTTCGAAGGCCAGCAAGGGCAACTCGATCATGTAGTCGATGCGCCCGGCCAGCAGCATGCCGATCGATTCCACCTGTTCCGAGTAGTTTTCCCTGGGCGGATAGGCTGCCAGCAGCTTGTCCACGGTCGGGCTGTAGGAGCGGTCGCGCATGACCGAGGTGGTCAGTTGCGGATTCTGCAGCAGTGCCTGCAGCGATAGCTTGCCCTTGAACTGGTCCAGCCGGTCACGCCGCACGATGATGCGCAGCGGCAGGAAGATCGAAGTTGGCAGCGATAGGTAGCCGACCTTCTCGCGTTCCGGGGTCTTCAACATGCCGTTGTAACACCAGTGGCTGCCCTTGCGGATTTCATTGTTGATGCGCGGGAAGGGCGCTTCCAGTTCCACGTGCTGGTATTGCGGCAGGCCTTTCTTGATGATGTCCAGGGTCAGGTCGAAGATGCCCTGATGCGCGAATTCACCGCTGCGGATCATGTAGGGCGGCACATTGTATTTGCCCCAGACGATCTGGTCGGCCGCCTGCGCTGCCGGCTGTGTCGGCTGTGTCGGCTGTGTCGACTGTGCCGACGTTGACGACATCGCCGATAACAACGTGCTGCCGAGAACCAGAGAACCGGCGAGGCGGCGGAAAATGCGTGAGGGCATGCGCGACTTTCTTCAGGCAGGGGAAGGGGGAGAAGAAGGGGGCGGTGACACAAACGGCGGCGCCAGCAGGACGCGATTGCGCCCCAGCGTCTTGGCCTGGTAGAGGGCCGCATCGGCAGCCTGCAGCAAGGACTCCAGTCGCGCCCCGGGATGGGCCGGTATGCAGGAAGCCACGCCGCCACTGATGGTGATGCGCCCCAGTGTCGACCCGGCGTGCGGCAACGCCAGGGCATGGATGGCATCGCACATGCGCTGTACGATCTGCACGCCTTGCTCGCCATCGGTATCGGCCGCGATCACCGCGAATTCCTCGCCGCCATAGCGGGCCACGGTCTCGCCAGCGCGGCAGACGGTATCACGCATGGTCTGCGCCACCTGGCGCAGCACGGCGTCGCCCGCCACGTGGCCGTAGTGGTCGTTGTAGGGCTTGAACCAGTCGACGTCGATGAAGGCCACCGTCAGCGGCTTGCCATGACGCACGCTGCGCCGCCATTCCTGGTCCAGGGTGTCATCGAAGCTGCGCCGGTTGGCAATGCCGGTCAGGCCATCGGTGAGACTGAGCGAGCGCAGCTGTTCATTGGCCTGGGCCAGATCGCGGGTACGCTCGGCAATGCGCAGCTCCAGCGATTTGTTGAGTGCGCGCAGGGATTCCTTCTCCTGTTCCAGCTGGGCGTAGAGGGTGCGATTCTGGATGGTATGGCTGCGCAGGTTGGCCAGCATGGCATTGATGGCATCGGCCAGGAAATGCAGCTCATGCCGCTTCTTGCCCGGCAGGTCGATGCTCTGCGGCGAGTCCGGCAGGTCCGGGCGGTTCAGGTCCTGGCGACGCACGAAGCCCGACAGGCGCGTGATCGGCCGGCCCAGCCAGCGATTGAAGACGTAGAGGAAGATGAACCACAGCACCAGCGTCTTGATCACCGAGTTGATCAGGATCAGCGTAAAACCATAGGCCACTTTCTGGATCACCACGTGACGGCTGGAGTACACGGTCCAGGCGCCGATGTCGTGCGTCACGCCATGTTCATCGCGATACAGGATGGGGAAGCGATGGCTGGTGGCGGCGTTGAGGAATCCCGTCCGCACCGGGCTGCGCTGCCCCTCGGCATCGACATGGATCTGGCGGCCGTCGTGATCGACGATATTGCCCTGGGCCATCACCAGCCGACCCTGCGGATCTTCGATCTTCACCCCGGTCACCACCGGCAGGTTGCTGATGCCGCGTAATGTGGCCTTTTGCACATCGCCCTGGAAACGCCAGGTCGAACTGGCCAGGCTCGCGCCGAAGGTCAGGTCCATGGCCCGCAATTCGTTATCCACGCCGGACTGGGTGTGCTCGTACTCGGCCCCCAGCTGCAGGCAGGTGACGATCAGCGTCACCAGGAAGTAGCTCCCGAAAATGATGCGCAGCAGGTGGACCGCCAGGGAATTCTTGGAGAGCAAATTCATGTTCTTGCGTGATGGGGAAGCTCTGCTCAGTATTGAGAGAATCGACAGAGCGGAAGGCGCCGCCATGCGCCCTCGGACTCCCCTGCAGGTTGACGCTGCGTCCCGCTGGGCGGGATCGGGTGCGTTGGCAAGGCATGCTGCTGCCCCATGGAATTTCCTCCCGCTGGAATGAAAATGATCAACGTGTTGGTCGTTGAATGCGTGGAGCAAATTTTAACAGTTAGGTTTTGCGAAACTGCCAATGATGTTGGGTAAATTGCGCCCGCAGGGGGGCGCGAAGTTTGCTGAGGGGGGATGGACGCGAAGGGTTGGTGAGGATTGCGGCAGGAGGGGCGCAATCAGGTCGCCGCAAGATGCCGTTCGGCAATGACGAACTCGACCTTGACCCCGGAAACCGGTGCCACGAAGAGTTGCCGTTCCTGCAGGGCATCGATCGTCTCGATCCGATAGCGCAGGCGGTGCGCATGCAGACGTTGCAGCAGCGCCTGCCATTCCGGATGACTGTCGATGCGCAGCGCCAGATGGTCGATACGCGTGGCCGGCGGCCCATTGCTGATGCCGTGCCGTGCTGGCGGGGTGCTGCGTTCGATGAGATGCAGCACCGGCTGCTGGCCCAGGTAAAGCCAATGGCCGGTACTGCCGAAGGGCGGCCTGGGACCCTCCGTCAGGGCGGCCACTTCCACGAAGAACTGGCGCAGGAAGCTGCAGTCACCGGCCACGATGGTGATGTGATCAAGACGCATGCAATGTCCGAGGCCTACAGCAGCCCGCCACCGTCGACGTCGACCACGCTGCCGGTCATGAAACCGTTCTGCATCAGCAACAGGTAGGCCTGCGCCAGGTCCGCGCCCTGACCCACGCGTCCCACCGGCAGCTTGCCTCCGGCACGCGCGGCCATGGCCTTGCGGTCGGCCTCGCTCATGTCGCCCCACATGCCACTCTCGACCATGCCCGGACTGACCACATTCACGCGCAGGGGCGCCAGTTCCTTGGCCAGGGTCTTGGCGAGGATTTCGGTGGCGGCATTCATGGTCGCCTTCACCAGCGCACCCGGCGCCGCCTTGCGTGCCAGCAGGCCGGAAGTGAAGGTGATGGAACCGTTGGGCTGCAGATAGGGGAGTGCCTGTTGCGCGGCGCGTATCTGGCCGAAGAACTTGACGTTGAAGGCGGCCATGGCGTCGGCGATCTTCAGGTCGGCCAGTCGCGCCGACCCGATCACGGGACCGGCCGTGACCACCAGATGATCGAAGCTGCCGATGCTGGCAAACAATTGCGCCACCGACGCATCGTCGCCGATGTCGACCTGGGCCGTGGTGATGTGGGTGGGAAAGTCGGCCGGCGCACTGCGGCGCCCGGCCACGGTCACCTGCGCGCCGGCAGCGGCAGCCTGTTCGGCGACGGCGCGACCGATGCCGGTCAGGCCGCCGATGACGACGATTTTCTGGTCTTTCATGATGAGACTCCTTGAGGGATCAACCGGTGGATGAGGTTCAGGCGGCTGCCGCGGTGGCAGTCGGCAGGGCCGGGTAGTCGGTATAGCCGAGCTCGGTACCGCCGAACAGCGTGGCGCCATCGAATTCGGCCAGGGGCAGGTCTTCGATCAGGCGGCGCGGGAAATCCGGATTGGCGACAAAGGGGCGGCCGAAGGCCACCAGGTCGGCGTAGCCGTGTTCCAGCACCCATTGCGCACGCGCCTTGTTGTAGTTGCCGGCCACGATGATGGGATGGCTGAAACGCTCGCGCAGCTGTTGGCGGAATGCTTCGGTCACGACCGGTGCATCGTCCCAGTCCGCTTCGACCAGGTGCAGATAGGCAATGCCGCGCTGCTGCAGCCAGGCGGCCGCATCCAGAATGGTGGGCAGGATGTCCGGGCAATCCATGCCGCGAGCGGTCAGGAAGGGCGCCAGGCGGATCGCGGTGCGATGCGCACCGACTTCATCGGCCACTGCATCGACCACCTCCTTCAGGAAGCGCAACCGGTTTTCACGTGAACCGCCGTATTCATCGGTACGTACATTGGAAGTGGTGCGCAGGAACTGGTCCACCAGGTAACCATTGGCGCCGTGGATTTCCACACCATCGAAACCGGCGTCGATGGCATTGCGTGCAGCGCGGCGGAAGTCCTCCACGATGGCCTTGATCTCCTGGCGTTCCAGTGCGCGAGGGGTCGGGCTGGCGACCATGCCGCCCTGGCCGGTGACGGGGTCCACCTTCCAGATCTGGCCCTCGAAGGGCATTGCCGAAGGCGCCACCGGCAGCGCGCCGTCGTGGAAATCGGGATGCGACATGCGGCCCACATGCCACAGCTGCAGGAAGATACGGCCATCGGCACGATGCACCGCCTCGCTGACCAGGCGCCAGCCGGCGACCTGCTCGGGGCTGTAGATGCCGGGGGTAAAGGAGTAGCCCTTGCCCTGCGGCGAAATCTGCGATGCCTCGGTGATGATCAGCGCAGCCGAAGCGCGTTGAGCGTAGTGCAAGGCGTTCATGGCATTGGGAATGTCACCCGGCTGCGAACTGCGTGCGCGGGTCATGGGTGCCATCACGATGCGGTGGGGAAGCGAAAGGTGGCCCACGGTCAGCGGTGCCAGCAGGGAGGTCGGGGTTTGCATGAAAGACTCCAAAAAGGGGCAAGACGATCAAAGGGTTCATCAAAGGGTTCAAGCGCTGATGGAGGTCATTATGCAAACCGCCTTGAAATTTGATAATTGGTCTAGTATTTGAAGAATTATCAAAAGGAGCAGAATAATGGCAGCGCACAACCTGGGTGATATCCGACTCTTCGTGGAAGCCGCCGGCCTGGGCAGCCTGTCAGCAGCGGGGCGCAAGATCGGCCTGTCCCCGGCGGCCGCCAGTGCGCGGCTGGTCAAGCTGGAGGCGGAACTCAACACCCGGCTCTTCGAGCGCACCACGCGCCGCCTGCGACTGACCGCCGAGGGGGTGCTCTATCTGTCGCACTGCCAGCAGGCCCTGGCCGCGCTGGACGATGCCCAGGCGGCCCTGCAGGCAGGCCGCAGCGCGGTCAGCGGCAAGTTGCGCATCGCCGCCACCTCCGACTTCGGCCGCCATGTCCTGCAGGGCTGGCTGGAAGAATTCAATGCGCTGCATCCCCAGATCACGCTGGCCCTGATCCTGGGCGACACGGTCGCCAATCTGCTGCAGGACGACCTGGACCTGGCCATCCGCTTCGGCGTCCCGCAGAACAGTTCCATGGTTGCCCGCCCGCTGGCGCCGAACCGCCGCGTGCTGTGCGCGGCGCCGTCCTATCTGGCCACTCGCGAAGCGCCGCAACAGCCGGCCGATCTGCAGCATCAGGACTGCATCGTGCTGCTCACGGCCAGCGGTCCGGCCAACGAGTGGCGCTTTGAGCGTGACGGCGTGGTGCAGACCCATACCGTTCCCCTCACCAGCGCACGCGAAACCAACGACGGCGCGCTGGCCCGTCAGTGGGCCATCGACGGCAAGGGACTGGTCATGAAGTCGATCTGGGATGTGGCGGCGGACCTGCGCGAGGGCAGCTTGCAGGTGGTGATGCCGCAGTGGCGCGCCCCGGAAGCACCGGTGCATGCGCTTTACCAGCGCACGCGCTACATGGCGCCCCGGGTGCGGGCCTTGCTGGATTATCTGGTGGAGCGGTTCGAGGTGGCGGGTGGGGAGATGAAGGCGCTGTCTGAGCTGCGGTAAGGCCAGCGACGAATACCGGCGACTCTTCTTGCTGGCAGGCAAATATCGGGTGCTGGTCCTGCAACAGGTCCGCTGCGCTACTTTTGTGTACCTGTGCGGCTAGACCCCCTGTATCCAGGTCGCTGCAGTTACGTAATCGACTGCCCAGCTGTGGTGCGAAGAATACATCGGCAACCTGCTGATTGGTAATCGGAATTACACCGTACTCTCCAGCATTTTGTCATAAAGCATAACATTCCGCCAGGAATGGTGTTATTTTGGAAATATAAGAAAAATCCTATAAAATAAGATCAAATTCAGGTAAAAACCCGTATATATTCCGATTTACCTCAGAATTATCTTAGATCTGTTCTGCTTCCTGATAATTCCATCTCATCTTCTGGGATGGATTTCGGTAAAGACTTCCTGTATTCATTGCTCCCTCAATGCCCAGCTTTTACAATAAGACATCGGGATTCATCGGGATGTTTGCGATTATTTACTGAATACTTCGCCGCCTGATTAAGTGAATAAGTGAACTATCTTCACTGCGTGTTGGATTCGGAAGTCAAGCAGGCATCTGAGCTTACGAGGGGGCAGGGAAGAGCATCTTCGGGGGAAGCATGGCTCAAAGCACAACGAGCGATGGCGATAAGTTGCCACACGGAATTGACCAGAGCTCGGTGGGTAACAGTCAGTCCCATGCCCCTGCGTGCCTGCCTGTAGCCATCGTTGGCATGGGCTTTCGACTGCCTGGCGATCTTGGCAATGAAAGCGAATTCTGGACGGCGCTGAAGGCGGGTCGTGACCTCGTGACCGAGGTGCCGGCCGATCGCTGGGCGACCGACGAACTGCAACACGGAACACGCGCCGAACCTGGGCGCAGCATCACCTTTGCCGCCGGCGTGCTGACCCGTGCGGACCAGTTCGATGCGGAATTCTTCGGCATATCGCCGCGCGAGGCGGCCTGGATGGATCCGCAGCAGCGTCTGCTGCTGGAGCTGACCTGGGAGGCCCTGGAGCATGCAGGCGTACCGCCTGCCTCGCTGGCCGGCAGCGATTGCGCCGTCTACGTCGGCATTTCCAGTCTCGATTACGGCACCCGCGTGCTGGACGATCTGTCCAGCCTGGGCGGCCACATGATGACCGGCAACACCATGAGTGTGGCCGCCAATCGCATCTCCTACGTCTTCGATCTGCACGGCCCTTCGCTGGCCGTCGATACCGCATGTTCCTCGTCGCTGGTCGCACTGCATCACGCCTGCGTGGCGCTGCAGACCGGTCAGGCTTCCACCGCGCTGGTCGGTGGCGTCAACATGCTCATGCATCCCTATCCGTTCGTGGGCTTCACCAAGGCCTCCATGCTGTCGGCGGACGGGCGCAGCAAGGCCTTTGACGAATCCGGCGACGGCTACGTGCGCGCCGAAGGCGGTGCCGTGCTGCTGCTCAAGCCGCTGGCCCAGGCCCAGGCCGACGGCGACGATGTATTGGCCGTCATCCGCGCCAGCGGCGTCAACGCCGATGGCGCGCGCAAGACCGGCATCACCATCCCCAGCCGCGACGGCCAGGTGGAGCTGATGCGCAGCGTTCTTGCCCGCAGCGGACTGGCGGCAGCCGATATTGATTTCGTCGAGGCGCACGGGACCGGTACGTCGGTTGGCGATCCGATCGAGGCGGCCGCCATCGGCGCAGTCTATGGTGCCGGCTCGGGACGCGAACGGGATCTTCCCATCGGCTCGGTGAAAGCCAACCTGGGCCATCTCGAGGCCGCCTCCGGTATGGCCGGACTGGTCAAGACGGTGATCGCCCTGCGTCAGCGCGCCTTGCCGGCCAGCCTGCATCTCAACACGCCCAATCCCCGCATCGATTTCGCCGGCCTGAAGCTGGCCCTGCTGACCGACTATACCGAGCTGACCCCGGGTAATGGTCGCACGCTGATCGCTGGCCTGAATTCCTTTGGATTTGGTGGTGCCAATGCCCATGTGCTGCTGGAAGCCGGCACCCCGGCGGTGGCCGAGGTCGCCGGCAACACGCCAGCGGCCGCTGGCCTGCCGCCGCTCTACCTTTCGGCCAGAACCGAAGACGCCCTGCGTGAGCTGGCTGGGCGCTATGCAAGCTGGTTAGCCGATGAGGTGGCCGACGAGCGTTGCTATGACGTCGCCTATGCCAGTGCCACCGGGCGCCAGCGCCTGGCACGCCGGCTGGTGTGCCGGGCCGGTTCGCGTACCGAACTGGTCGCCGCGCTGCAAGCCTATGCCGCCGGCCATGCCGTGGCCACGATCGTGTGCGAAGACGAACCCGCCGAGTCTGGCGATATCGCCTTCGTCTATTCCGGCAATGGCGCGCAATGGGTCGGCATGGGACGTCGCCTGTGCGAGGAAGTCCCGCGCTTCAGGCAGATCATCACCGATCTGGATGCGCGCATGCATCCCATGCTCGGCTATTCCATCCTGGCCGAACTCTACGCCGACGGCGCACAGGCCCGTCTGGACGAAACCGAAGTGGCACAGCCGCTGCTGTTCGCCGTGCAGGTCGGCGCGACCTTGCTGCTGCGTGAACAGGGGGTACAGCCTGCGGCCGTGACCGGCCATAGCGTGGGCGAAGTGGCCGCCGCCTGGGCGTGTGGCGCACTCAGCCTGGATCAGGCCTTGCAGGTGGTAGTCATGCGCAGTGCCGCGCAAGGCAAGACCCGGGGTGCCGGCCGCATGGCCGCCGTCGCCCTGGGTGAACAGGATGTACTGGAGGCCATCGTCGCCACCGGCAGTGACGACGTCGTCGTGGCCGGGATCAATAGTCCTGGCAATGTCACTCTCTCGGGGTCGCCCGAGCAGCTGGCCCGCGTCGAGGCGTGGCTTCGTCCGCGTGGTGTGTTCTTCCGTCTGCTCGATCTCGACTACGCCTTCCACAGCCACGCCATGGACCCGGTGCAGCAACTGCTCGTGGACAGTCTGCAAGGACTGCGACCGGGCCCAGCGGATCTGGCCATCTTCGTTTCTACGGTCACCGGTGAGGAGCTGCAAGGCAACCAGCTTGATGCTGACTACTGGTGGCGTAACGTGCGTGCACCGGTGCTGTTCGACCAGGCTATTCGTGTGCTGGCGCAACGCCACTGCCGCGTCTTCATCGAAATCGGACCCCATGCGATCCTGCAGCGCTACATCGGCGAATCGCTGCAAGGCGCGGGCGCCAAGGGCAAGGTACTGCCCTTCCTGCGTCGTCAGCATGATGGTATGGACTGTCTCATGGACACCGTGGCGCGGGCCGAATTGCTGGCGCGTGCACCCAATCTGCAGCATCATTTCCCGCAGCCTGGACGTCCAGTACGCCTGCCCTCCTACGCCTGGCAACATGTGCGGCACTGGCACCCCAGCACCAGCGAAGGACGGCGTGCCAATACCAGCCGCCGCGAGCATCCCTTGCTCGGCTGGTCCCTGTACGACGGCCATGCCTGGGAAAACGTACTGGACGCAAGCATCCTGCCTTGGCTGAAGGACCATCAGGTTGGCGGTGCGATGGTCTTCCCCGGTGCCGGCTATACCGAGATGGCGCTGGCCGCGGCCCGGCAATGGCTGGGGACCCAGGGCAGCGGTCACTATCTGCTGGATCAGGTCGATATCCTGGCACCGATGCTCTTCGATCAGGACCAGGCCCGCACCTTGCGTCTGAGCTTGAATGAGCGCGATGGCAGTTTCCTCATCAAGAGCAAGTCACGTCTGTCGGCCGACGAATGGACGCTGCATGCCAGCGGTCGCATCCTGGCCCCGGGCAAGGGAGTCCGCGCCGGCACCATCAGGGTGCCCGCCGACGCCCGCATGATTGACGCCAGCGAGCATTATGGTTTTACCGCTGCCGTCGGGCTGGAGTATGGCCCTGCGTTCCGCGGCTTCAGCCACGCCCGCGTCGCCGGGCGCTGCATGGAATTGCATCTGTCCCTGCCGTCTGCGGTGCAGAACGGCCTGGCCGACTACCTGCTGCATCCCGCCCTGCTGGATGTCTGCTACCAGGCACTGGTCGGCTTTTTCGGAGACGAAATCCGCGCTGGCCAGGGACGCGCCTTCCTGCCTGTCAAGACCGCGCGCGTGGAGGTATTCGGCGCGGCTTGTCCGCAGTTCGCCCGCTTGCATCTCAAGCGCGTCAGCACGCGCGCCGCCCTGGCCGATATCGAATTGCATGATGCCGATGGCGAACTGGTGGCGCGCCTGAGCGATTGCCGGTTCCGCGCCGCGCCGTTGGTTCAAGGCGCCGGTGGTGCGGTCAGCCTGTGGCAGACCAGCGCGCGCCTGGCACCTCGCGCTGACGGCGTTGGTCACCTGCACACCCAACATGCGCCGGCGCTGGCTCCAATGGTCGACAGCATTCGCCAGACCCTGTCTCAGATGGCCACCCAGCGCCAATCCTGGTTCAACGAGAACCTGCCGCTGCAGGAAGCCCTGGTGATGGCCTTCCTGCACGAGGCTTTGCGCGATGGACTGGACCCGGCCGTGCTGGAAAACAGTGCCTATGGCCGCTGGGTACGCCATGTGCTGCACGCCGAAGGCCTGTTGAGCCGTGCTGGTCAGCACTGGCAACTGCATGCGGATTCCGCACTGCCGCCGGCTGCAGAGATCTGGAAACTCCTGCTCACCCAGTCCCCACAAAGCCTGCCAGCAACTATTGCTGGCCGGTCGCGTGGGCCTGCACCTGCCGGCACTACTGGCCGATCCGTCGCTGCATGAGAGCTTCTGGATGCAGTTGGCGCGCATGCCCGCGGTGGAAACCCAGCTTGACAGCGATCCGGTCTATGCCGGCAGCACGCGCGGCATCGAGCAACTGCTCTCCGATCTCGCCCGGGTCTGGCCCATCCAGTCGCGCCTGCGCATTCTTGAGATATCCGTTGGCTACAGCGATGTGGCACGCCGTTTCGTACAGTCGCAATCCGAGGGCAGTCTGCATTACACCCTGGCGCTGTCCGATGAAACCATGGTCCAGCGTCACCAGGCCGAACTGGCGGGCCTGCCCGGCCTGACACTGGCCCGGCTGGACGCCGACTGGAATGTGCACAGCGATGCAGGGCTGCCGCAGTCCTACGATGTCGTTGTGCTGCGCCACTGCCTGAACCTGGCCGCACAGCCGCAACAGGTACTGGAAAAACTGCGCCGCCAGATCGTACCGGGCGGACTGCTGGTCGTGGCCGAGCGCCACGCCGACCTGAGCGCCGATTTCATCGAAGGGCTGCGTCCGCACTGGTGGCATGCCCCGGTACAGCAGGATGAGGCCGCAGATGCGCCGCTGTCTTCGCTGACCTCACCGGCCGACTGGGAAATCTTCCTGACCCGTGCCGGCTTTGCCGACATCGAAAGTGTCAGTGAACCAGATGCCGCGGCACGCGCTGCCTACCTGCTGTTGGCGCGTCATGCCGCCGAGGCACAGCACTCGCTGCTACCGACCGGCCCGACACGCCGCTGGTTGCTCTGGTTCGACGACGCATCGGCACTGATGACCGAACACCTGCGCGCCTGCCTGATCGCCCAAGGCCAGGAAGTCGATTGCACCACCGACCTGGAGCGGGTCCTGCATAACGGTAGCGATCAGGTGGTCTATCTGCGCGGCTCGTCAGCAAGCGTCGATGCCGCAGGCCTCTACGTGAGCGAACTGCTGGATGTACTGCCCTCGCTGATGCGCTCGACACGCGTCCCCCGCCTGTGGGTAATGACCCAGGGTGGCGCACTGGCACAGGACCTCCCCGCGCACTACCAGCACAAGCCCGCGCAAGCGGCGCTGTGGGGTGCCATGCGCGTGGCGATGAACGAATTCCCGGATCTGCAGATCACGCTGGTGGACATGGACAGCGGCGCCGACCGGCAGGAGGGCGCAGTGCGTCTGTGCCAGGAGCTGCTCGCACCGGATGGCGTCAACGAAATCCTGCTCAGCGGCCAGGCGCGCCTGGCTCTGCGCTGGCAAGCCTGCGAACAGCTTGCTACGGCAGCGTCCCAGGCATCGGAGCCGACGCGCTTCCGTCTGGACTTCAAGGTGCCAGGCCAGTTGCGCAACCTGCAATGGTTCGCGATGGCGCCGCAGCCACTGGCCGATGACCAGATCGAAGTACGTACCCTGGCCGCCGGCCTGAACTTCCGCGATGTCATGTACCTGATGGGTCTGCTGCCCGACGAAGCCGTCGAGAACGGTTTTGCCGGTGCCAGCCTGGGGCTGGAATTCGCCGGTGTTGTTACCCGGGTCGGGGCGGCCGTGACTGATCTGCAGGTCGGCGAGGAGGTCATGGGCTTCGGCAGCGCCTGCTTTGCCAGCCATATCGTCACCCGACGTGACGCCGTGGCGCGCAAGCCTGCCCACTGGAGTTTCGAATCCGCGGCCACGGTGCCGACCGTCTTCTTCACCGTCTATTACGCGCTGTGCCACCTGGCCGACCTGGCCGAAGGCGAACGCGTGCTGATCCACGGCGGTGCCGGTGGGGTCGGCATCGCGGCCATCCAGTTGGCCCGCCACCTTGGCGCGGAAGTCTTTGCCACCGCCGGCAGCGAGGAAAAGCGCGACTTCGTGCGCCTGCTCGGTGCCGACCATGTGTTCGATTCACGCAGCCTGGACTTCGTCGACGACATCATGGCCGCGACCGGCGGCGAGGGTGTGGACGTGGTCCTCAATTCGCTGGCAGGCGAGGCCGTACGTCGCAACTTCTCGGTGCTCAAGCCCTTCGGTCGCTTCCTGGAACTTGGCAAGCGCGATTTCTTCGAGAACACGCCCATCGGCTTGCGTCCCTTCAAGGACAACATCAGCTATTTCGGCATTGATGCCGACCAGTTGCTGACCGGTCGCCCACGGCTGGCCGCACGCCTGTTCACCGAACTCATGGCACTGTTCGCCGAAGGCGTGCTGGCGCCGCTGCCATATCGCAGCTTTACCGTGCCGCATATCGTCGATGCCTTCCGCACCATGCAACAGGCGCGCCACATCGGCAAGGTGGTCGTCACGCTGGACCAGACGCCCGCGCGCGTGGAAGCCAGCGGTGCCGCGCAGCCTCTGCTGCAGGCTGATGCCACCTGGCTGGTCACGGGCGGCCTGTCCGGTTTCGGCCTGGCTTCGGCCCGGTGGCTGGCGCAACAGGGCGTGCGCAGCCTGGTGCTGGTGAGCCGACGCGGCGCGGCGACCCCTGGCGCAGCGGAAGCCATCGCCGAGCTGCAGGCGCAGGGCACGCGGGTCCATGCCGCTGCTTGCGACATCAGCGACCGCAGCGCGCTGACGGCATTGATCGACGAGATCGGCCACACCCTGCCACCACTGAAAGGTGTTCTGCATGCGGCCATGGTGATCGACGATCGCCTTATCCCCAAGCTGGATCCCGAGGCCATCGAGGCAGTCCTGCGGCCCAAGCTGCAGGGGGCATGGCATCTGCATGAAGCGACCGCCGCTCTGCCGCTGGAGCACTTCGTGCTGTATTCCTCCATTACCACATCGATCGGCAATCCTGGCCAGGCCAACTATGTGGCGGCCAATGCCGGCCTGGAAAGCCTGGCTGGCCTGCGTCGCCGACAGGGGTTGCCAGCGATTTCAATCGGTTGGGGGCCCATTGCCGATAGTGGTTACCTGACCCGCAATACCGCAGTGCGCGACGCGCTGGAGCAGCGCCTGGGGCGTCCTCCGCTAACGACCCGTCAGGCCCTGGATACGCTGGGACGGATTCTGGCCGCAGGCGGCCCCAACGACACCCTGGCCGCTGCCAATTTCGAATGGCCTACGTTGGCGCGCCTGCTGGCGCCGGCTACCCGTTTCGCGGCACTGGACGCGGCGCGCGTGATGAGCACCGATGACCAGAACGACAGCGATTTCCGCAGCATGGTGACCGGCAAGTCCGGCGCCGAGATTCATCAGCTGGTCAGCCAACAGGTGGCGCGCGAGGTGTCGGCCATCCTTGGCGTGAGCGAAGAACGCATCGGCCATGAACAAGCACTGCACGATCTCGGTCTTGATTCCCTGATGGCGGTGGAGCTTGCCATGGGGCTGGAACGCCGGGTCGGTGTGCAGTTGCCGGTCATGATGCTCAATGATGCGCCCACCATTGCCAAGGTCGCCGCCAAGATCACCGCCCGTCTCGGCGGCGAGGACGCCCCCGAAGAGGCGCCCGGCAGCGACACGCTGGTCGAGGATTTCATCCGCAAGCACGGCGAAGAGGTCAGCGCCGACGATCGGGCCAGCATGAGCGCCGAGACCCAACGCATGAAGGCGCAAGGCGCGAGGTTGACCCCATGAGCAAATTGGAAGGAAGGTCCAAGTCCGACCTGATCGCACGTTTCCTGGGCAAGAACGGCGCCGCCAGCGGAGGCGGCCGCGCTGCCGGTGCCGCTGTGCAGCCGACGCAGACCAGGGTGTCGCAGGCGTTCACCCGCTTCGACCATCATCCGGGTTACCAGAAGATCCTCGTACCCAAGGTCGCAGCCGATCGCTTTGGCGTACCCAATCCGTTTTTCAAGGTCCATGAAGGCATCGCCGGTGCGACCACCCGCGTCGGCGGACGTGAGCTGATCAACTTCGCCAACTACAACTACCTCGGTCTGAACGGTCATCCGTCGGTCAACCAGGCCGCCAGCGACGCCATCCTGCGCTATGGCACCACGCCGTCGGCCAGTCGCCTGGTCGCGGGTGAACGACCGGTCCAGCAGGAACTGGAACAGGCGCTGGCCGCGCTCTATGAGGTCGAGGACTGTGTGGTCTTCGTCAGTGGCCATGCGACCAATGTCACCACCATCGGTTATCTGTTCGGCCCCAAGGACCTGATTCTGCACGATAGCCTGATCCACAACAGCGTCCTGGAAGGTGCCCGGCTATCCGGTGCCACGCGACGCTCCTTCCCGCACAACGACGCGGCGGCGCTGGACGCCATCCTGGCCGAGGTGCGCCCGCGTTTCGAGCGGGTGCTGATCGTCATCGAAGGTCTCTACAGCATGGACGGTGACATTCCCGACCTGCCGGCCTTCATCGACATCAAGCGCCGCCATGCTGCCTTCCTGATGGTCGACGAGGCGCATTCGCTGGGCGTGCTCGGCCAGAGCGGACGCGGTCTGCGCGAGCACTTCGGGGTGGCCGGCAAGGATGTGGATATCTGGATGGGCACGCTCTCCAAGACCCTGGCCAGTTGCGGCGGCTATATCGCCGGTGAGCGGGCACTGGTGGAGCACCTGAAGTACGCCGCCCCCGGTTTCGTCTACAGCGTCGGTATCTCGCCCCCGCTGGCGGCGGCCTCGCTGGAAGCGTTGCGCATCATGCTGGCCGAGCCGCAACGGGTGCACCAGCTGCGCGCGCGCACCGGACAGTTCCTGCAAAGGATGCAGGAGTACGGCATCAACACCGGCTATGCCCAGGGCTATGCCGTAGTGCCCGTGATCACCGGCAGTTCGATCAAGGCCGGCAAGCTGTCGGAGCAGATGTTCCAGGCCGGCGTCAATGCCCAGCCGATCATTTATCCCGCCGTGGAAGAGAAGGCCGCGCGCCTGCGTTTCTTCTTCTCCGCCATGCACAGCGAAGAGCAGATCACCACTACCTGTGAGCTGCTCAGAAAACTGGTCGGCTGACAGGCCGCCCACAGCGATACCCAAGAAGATACCCAAGCCATGCATTCAATGACCCTCCGGGCGCGTCTTGCCCTTCCCTTTAGCCTGATCGTGCTGCTGGCCGGTTGCGCCACCATGCCGGGCTGGATTCCCACCTCCGGCGCCAGCCGTGCGCAGGTGATCGAAGAGCCTGCCTCTGGCCGCATCGAGGGTATCCAGCTGGTCGATGTAGATGATGCACTGGCACGCAGGCTGGCTGCCAGCCGCAAGCACGAGCAATTCGCCAGACTGTTCGACGGCAAGGCCGATGATCGTTACCTGGTGCGTTCCGGTGATGTGGTCGATGTCACCCTGTGGGAGACCCCGCCCGCGGTGCTGTTCGGAACCGTCTCCGCGGACGCCCATGTCAGCGCGACCACGGTGCAGCCGGTCGCCTTTCCTTCGCAGATGGTGTCCTCGGACGGCACCATCGGTATTCCCTTTGCGGGTCGCATCGTGGCCAATGACAAGACCACCGACGAGATCGAGCGCGAGATTGTGCGTCGCCTCAACGGCAAGGCCAACAGGCCTCAGGTGATGGTGCGCGTGGGCAAGAACAATTCGTCCAACGTGACCGTGGTGGGCGAGGTCAGCAACAGTGTGCTCCTGCCACTGACGCCGCGTCGCGAACGACTGCTGGACGCGCTGGCCGCCAGTGGCGGCGTCAAGCAACCGGTCAATCGCATGGCCATCCAGCTTTCGCGTGCCGACCTGACCGCCTCCATGCCGCTGGACGCAATCATCCGCGACCCGCGTCAGAACATAGCCTTGCAACCCGGTGATGTGGTGACCGCCCTGTTCCAGTCGCAATCCTTCTCGGTGCTGGGGGCGACCGGCAAGAACGAGGAAATTCCGTTCGAGGCGGCCGGCATTTCACTGGCCCAGGCGCTGGCGCGTTCCGGTGGACTCAACGATAGCCGTGCCGATGCCCGCGGCGTGTTCATCTTCCGCTTCGAAGATCCCGCCCTGGTGCGCAGCGCCCAGCCGCTGGCCGTGGGCGTGGACGGCAAGGTGCCGGTGGTCTACCAGGTGGACCTGCGCGATCCGGCTTCGCTGTTCGTCACCCAGAACTTCCCGGTGCAGGACCATGACGTGATCTACGTCGCCAATTCGCCGGCCGCCGAATTCCGCAAGTTCCTGAGTCTGGTGGTCTCCGTGGCGGCCCCCAGTGTCACCCTGAACAATGTGCTCAAAGACTAAGTGACCGAATCTTCTGACAATTCACTGGCTCCCCGGCAGCGCAGCGCGCTGTCGGTAACGCTGTCGGTCTGGCATGCGATCTTCCTGCGCGAGGCGCTGGATCGCCTGTTCGACATGCGCGCGGCCTGGCTGTGGCTCATCGCCGAGCCGGTGGTGCATATCGGCTTCATCGCGCTGATCTGGCGTTCGCTGCGCATCCAGACCATTGGTGGTGCCGACCTCGCGGTGTGGACGATGATCGGCATGCTGGGCTTCTTCCTCTACCGTCGCACCGCCCTGCAGGTGAGTTATGCGGTCGAGTCCAACCTGCCGCTGTTTGCCTATCGCCAGGTCAAGCCTTTCGACACGGCGCTCATGCGCGCGCTGCTGGAGGCCTTCCTGATGGCGGTCATCAGCGCCGTGCTGCTGTTGGGGGCGGCGCTGCTGGGACACGACACGCTGGCCGTCGATGATCCCTTGCTGGTACTGCTGTCGGCAGTGGCCTTGTGGCTGTTCGCGCTGGGCTATGGCCTGGTGGCCTCGGTGCTCATGGCGCTGGTGCCGGAGAGCGAACATATCCTCAAGCTGCTGATGATGCCGCTCTATCTGCTCTCGGGCGTCATCTTGCCGATGTCGGCCGTGCCTGAGCCTTATCGTGGCTGGCTGATGTACAACCCGGTCGCCAACGGCCTGGAACTGATCCGTCTGGGATACATGGAGAACTACCACGCAGTCGCCGAGACCAGTCTCGACTACCTGTTGATGTGGGCCTTGTCCAGCCTGTTCCTGGGACTGGTTCTGTACCGCCGCTTTGAACGAAAGCTGGTGATGCAATGATCGTGGTCGACGACGTTCACAAGCGCTACATGACGGAGCATGGCGTGGGGCGCTGGGTACTGCGCGGCATCAATCTGCGCATCCCTACGGCGAGCAACGTTGCACTGATCGGCGCCAACGGGGCCGGCAAATCGACCTTGTTGCGCATCATCTGCGGCGCTGACCAGCCCAGCAAGGGATCGGTCCAGCGTCAATGCCGCGTGTCCTGGCCGATGGGGCAGGGCGGCCTGGAAGGCACGCTCACCGGACGCCAGAACGCGAAGTTCGTCTGCCGCGTGCATGGCCATCGCAGCGATCTGGCCGAACGTCTGCAGTTCATCCAGGACTTCGCCGAGCTCGGGCCGGCTTTTGATGAGCCGGTCAAGACCTATTCGTCAGGCATGCGCTCGCGCCTGCAATTCGGACTCTCGCTGGCCTTCGACTTCGATGTCTATATCTCCGACGAAGTGACTGCGGCTGGCGATGCTGCCTTTCGGCGCAAGGCGGCAGCGGCATTCAAGTCCATGACCAATCGGGCCGGTCTGATCATGGTGGCGCACGACGAGCGCACGCTGCGCGATTTTTGCCAGTCCGGCATATGGATCCACGATGGTCGAGCCGACTGGTTCGATGATATTGAAGATGCACTGAAGGCATACAAAGAGACGTTGAACCCATGAGTAACATGCAAGCAGAACATTCCCCAATCTCCGTCAAGGGCTCACGCTGGGCGCGCCTGAAACAGGACTGGTTGTCCATCCGTATCTTCGGAAAGCTGATCCGTGTCATCGCCGTGCTGGCCGTGCTGGTCAGCCTCTATTGGCTCTTTGTGGCCTCGGACCGGTATGTCTCCGAAGCGACCGTGATCCTGCGCAAGACCGACTCCGCAGCCTCTGCGGCCACCGATCTGTCTGCCGTCACCAAGGGCATGCTGGGCATCAATCGGGCCGATCAGTTCCTGCTGCGGGAATACCTGCTGTCGGTGGACATGCTCAAAAAGCTCGACCAGAAACTGCACCTGCGCGAGCACTACAGTGACAGCGAGCATGACCCCTTCTCGCGGATGTGGCTGGGCCGCGATTCGATCGAGCATTTCCATGCCTATTACCTGTCGCGGGTCAGCGTGGAATATGACGACTACGCCGGGGTATTGCGTATCGCAGTACAAGCCTACGACGCCAAGTTCTCACAGGATCTGGCGCGTGCGCTGGTCCAGGAAGGCGAGCGCTACATGAACCAGCTGGGCCATGAACTGGCTCAGGCGCAGGTCGATTTCCTGGTCGGTCAGGTCGATACCGCACGCCTGCGGGTACAACAGACCAACCAGGCACTGCTGCGCTTCCAGAACAGCAAGGGACTGATCTCACCTCAGACCACGGCCGAGGGCCTCAACGCCATCGTGTCCAAACTGGAAGAGCAGCGCTCCCAGATCCAGACCAATCTGGCCGCCTTGCCTCGCAACCTCAATGCCGATCATCCCAATGTGGTGATGCTGCAGAACTCGTTGGCAGCGGTGGACCGCCAGATCGCCCGCGAGCGCGCCAAGCTCGCGCAGCCCGAAGGCAAGACCCTGAACTACACCATGGAAGAGTACCAGCGCCTGCAGATGGAAACGGTGTTTGCCCAGGATATCTACAAGGCCGCGCTGGCCGGGCTGGAGCGGGGACGCTCGGAGGCTACCCGGATGATCGACAAGGTTTCCGTGCTGCAGACGCCGAACCTGCCCGAGTACCCGCTGGAGCCGCGCCGTCTCTATAACGCCTTCTTCACCTTGCTGGTGGCACTCATGCTGGCCGGCATCCTGAAGCTTCTCGAAAGCATCGTACGCGATCACGTTGATTGACCTATGGGGGGAACCAGATGAAAGTACTGACTGTTTTTGGAACACGGCCGGAAGCCATCAAGATGGCGCCGCTGGTCAAGCTGCTGGAAGAAACACCTAGCATCGATGCCAAGGTGTGCGTGACCGCACAGCACCGGCAGATGCTGGATCAGGTGCTTGAACTGTTCGAGATCACACCTGACTTCGATCTCGACATCATGAAGCCCGGCCAGACCCTGTCCGATATCACCCGTGAAATCCTGGCGCGCATCGAATCGGTGCTGCAGGAATTCCAGCCCGACGTGGTGCTGGTACACGGTGATACCTCCACGACCTTTGCCACGACACTGGCCGCGTACTACCGCAAGATCACGGTAGGTCACGTGGAGGCGGGTCTGCGCACCGGCGACCTGTATTCGCCCTGGCCTGAGGAAGCCAATCGCAAGCTCACCGGCGCGCTGGCGAAGCTGCATTTCTCTCCGACAGACATGTCGCGCCAGAACCTGCTGGTCGAGAACGTGGACGAAGGCAACATCGTCGTCACCGGCAATACCGTCATCGATGCCCTGCTGGCCGTGAAAGACAAGATCGACAGCGACGCCTTGCTGCAGCAGGAATTTTCGCAGCGCTTCGGGTTTATCCGCCAGGACGCCCGCGTGATCCTGATCACCGGCCATCGGCGCGAGAACTTCGGTGCCGGTTTCGAACGCATGTGCGGCGCAATCGCCGAACTGGCCGACCGCTATCCGCAGGCTGATTTCGTCTATCCGGTGCACCTCAATCCCAATGTGCGCGAGCCGGTCAACCGCATCCTGCAGGGCCTGGCCAATGTCCATCTGATCGAGCCCCTGGATTACCTGCCCTTCGTCTACCTGATGCAGCGCTCGCACCTGATCCTGACCGACTCCGGCGGCATCCAGGAAGAGGCTCCGTCGCTGGGCAAGCCGGTGCTGGTCATGCGCGACACCACCGAGCGACCCGAGGCGGTCACGGCCGGCACCGTCAGACTGGTCGGCACCAGCCGCGAAGAGATTGTCAATGGCGTGAGCATGCTCATGGACGACGCCGCGGCCTACCAGGCCATGTCGCGTGCCCATAACCCCTACGGCGACGGTCGTGCCTGCCAGCGGATCGTCGAAGCACTGCTGGCAAGGAAGGCCAGCTTGAACTGAGCGCCGCGTGCGGCGGGTTCCGCGGGTTCCGCGGGTTCCATTTCCAACGAAGGTAAAAGTCATGCAAGCAAGTCAGCAATTCAAGACCATTTCGGTGATCGGGCTGGGTTATATCGGTCTGCCCACGGCCGCGGTCTTTGCCTCGCGCGGGGTGAAGGTGATCGGGGTGGACGTCAACGCTCGTGCCGTCGACACCATCAATCGTGGCGAGATCCATATCGTGGAGCCGGATCTGGACATCGTGGTGCGCGCGGTCGTCACCGATGGCGCCCTGCGCGCCACCACCGTGGCCGAGCCGGCGGATGCTTTCCTGGTGGCGGTGCCAACACCCTTCAAGGAAGGCTTCGAACCGGACCTGTCCTATATCGAATCGGCGGCCCGTGGCATCGCCCCGGTGCTCAAGAAGGGCGATCTGGTGATCCTGGAATCGACCTCGCCGGTTGGCGCCACCGAACGCATGGCCGAGTGGCTGGCCGAGGCCCGTCCTGACCTGAGCTTCCCGCAGAACGCCGGCGAGGCCTCCGATATCCGCGTGGCGCACTGCCCCGAGCGGGTGTTGCCGGGCCATGTGCTGCGCGAGCTGGTGTCCAATGATCGCGTCATCGGCGGCATGACTCCGGCGTGCTCGGCTGCCGCTGCAGCCCTGTACAAGATCTTTGTCGAAGGCGAGTGTGTCATCACCACGGCGCGCACTGCGGAGATGTGCAAGCTCACCGAAAACTCCTTCCGTGATACCAACATCGCATTTGCCAACGAACTGTCGTTGATCTGTGACCAGCTCGATATCGATGTGCGCGAGCTGATCGCACTGGCCAATCGCCACCCACGCGTGAACATCCTGCAGCCGGGTGCTGGCGTGGGCGGTCACTGCATCGCGGTGGACCCCTGGTTCATCGTGCACAGCAATCCGGAACAGGCCAAGCTGATCCGCACCGCACGCGAAGTCAATGACTTCAAGCCGAAGTGGGTCATCGGCAAGGTGGAAGAAGCCATGGCGCAGGCCAGGATGACCGGCGCGGACGTGCGTATCGCCTGCCTGGGCCTGGCCTTCAAGCCGGACATCGACGACCTGCGCGAGAGTCCGGCGGTGGATATCGCTCATGAGCTCTCGTCCCGCTACACGGGCCAGGTGTCACTGGTGGAGCCCAATATCGAGACGCTTCCAGCCCAGCTGGCCGAGGCCCGCCTGGTCGAGCTCGATACCGCGCTGGCTGAGGCCAATGTGATTGCCGTGCTGGTGGCGCACAAGGAATTCCGCGATCTGCGTTCCAGACTCAAGCCTCACCAGCGTCTGGTCGACGTGGTCGGTATCACCAGGGCATGAGGCCAGGCCGGCAAACGTATCAAGCTTCGCCCGCCGGCCCCTCCAGAAAGGTAACTATCTTGTTCTTGAAACGGCTCCGGTCAATGACCTTGACGATGGCGATCAATCGCCATCTGACGGTTTGCGCCTTGCGTTGGCTGGTCAAGCGCAAGGCACGCAGGGCGCCGGAGTACACTCCGCGTCCAGGCAGTCTGTTGTATGTGGCTGCCAGCGCGCTGCCTTATCACGTCTCCGGCTATACCAACCGGACCCAGGAAATCATTGTCGCGCTGCGCTCGGTCGGCGCCGATGTGAGCGTGATGACCCGCCCTGGCTATCCCTGGGATCGCAAGGACCGCGTCGTCGATGCCGGTCCTGACGCCACCCTGGTCGACGGCATCCTCTATCACCACAGCCGGAGCCCCTCCAACCATCGTCCGGTCCTGCAGTTTGCACTGCAGGCCGCGCCTGCCATTGCGCAACTGGCGGCCAGCCGCAAAGTGGCTGCCATCCACGCCGCTTCCAACCACACCAATGCCTTGCCGGCCCTGCTGGCGGCGCGTCGACTGGGAATTCCCTTCCACTACGAGATGCGCGGCCTGTGGGAACTGAGCCGTATCTCCCGTTCGCCCGACTTCGAGGGTAGCTGGGCCTTCCGCCAGGGGCTGGCACTGGAACGTCTGGTGGCGTCCCAGGCGGATCGCCTGTTCGTCATCTCGGAACAGTTGGGTAAGTACATCCAGCAGCATTGGGGCATTCCTGCCGAACGCATGACGCTGTTACCCAATTGCATCGATGCGGATCGCATTCCGGCGGCCGATCCTGCCCAGGCAGTGCCACTGACCATCGGTTACGCCGGCTCGCTGATCGTCTACGAAGGTCTGGATACCTTGCTGGAGGCCGTCGCCCGGCTCAAGCGTGAAGGCCTGGCGGTGCGCTTGCACGTGGCAGGCCACGGCGAAGCAGGCCAGGCACTGCAAGAGCAGGCGCGCCAACTGGGCATCGACGATGTGGTGTGTTTCCATGGCCGCGTCAGCGCCGTGCAGGCGCGCGCCATCATCGGCCGCTGCGCGGTGATCTGCATTCCGCGTCGTCCCTTCGAGGTTTGCAGGATCGTGCCGCCGCTCAAGCTGGTGGAAGCCCTGGCCATGGCGCGTCCGGTCGTGGTCCCTGATCTGCCGGTGTTCGTCGACGAGATGGGCAGTGATCCTGCCGGCTGGTTCTTCAAGGCAGGCGACTCCGCAGATCTTGCGCGCACACTCAGGGTGGCGCTGGAAGATCATGCGCAACTGGCTGCGATTGGCCAGCGTGCGCGTACCTATGCGATAGGGCAACGCCGCTGGCAGGGTTTCGTCGGTGCGGCAGTGCCGGGTGCTACCCCTCGGGCGAGCGCCGGCAATATGGGAGCACCGCATGGTCGGTAGAGTCATTCGCGCCGTCGGTTCGCTGATATACCGCTTCCCCGAATTGCAGGAAGACCAACCGGCAGCCGGTCCCTTCGGTCAACTCAAGATCGCGTTGGTCACCGACCATTTCACCGCCGACTGCCTTTCCGGAGAATGTCGCGTGCGGGCGCTCACGCCTGCCAACTACCGCACCGTCATCAGTGAGTGGAAGCCCGATCTGGTGTTCGTCGAATCGGCCTTCCACGGCATACGGGGCAGCTGGCGCTACGAGCTGGCCCGCCAGCCCCGGTTGCTGCGCCTGACACGACCGACGGCCATCTTCAGGCTGATCGATTTCGCCAAGGCCCAGGGTATTCCGACGGTCTTCTGGAACAAGGACGACGGCGCCTATTTCGAGCCCTTCATCGACGTGGCCAGGCATTTCGATTACATCTTCACCACCGACGAGACCTGCGTGCCCCGGTACCGTGCAGCCGCCCCCGGTGCGCGCGCGGTCAACACGCTGATCATGCCCTACCAGCCGGCTTTCCATCGTTTTGATGGCTTCCGCTTCACGCACAAGGAAGCCTGTTTCACCGGGAGCTACTATCGCCGCATCCTGGGTGCGCGCCGGGAATTCCTGGACAGCGCTTTCCAGGCATGCGCCGATACCGCGCTGACGCTCAACGTCTTCGATCGCAATCACGACCGGCTTTCCCGGTACATCGAATTCCGCTATCCCCGTGGCAGCCACCTGAACGTACAGCGTGGCGTTGCGCATCGCCAGACGGCGGAGATCTACAAGCGGCATGTCCTCTCGCTCAATGTGAATTCGGTCACCGCATCCGACACCATGTTTTCTCGGCGCCTGCTGGAAATCCTGGCCTGTGGCGGCATTGCGGTGACCAATCCGAGCCGTTCGGTGGAACGGCACTTCGCCGATTTTTGCCATGTTGTGCGCAATCGGGAAGAGATGCAGGAAGTCTTCGGTCGTCTCAAGCATGGCCCGTCGTCTCTGGATCTGGAGCGTGCCGAAGCAGGCGCCCGTTACGTACGTGCCCATCACACCTGGTCACATCGGTTGCAGGAAGTCTGCGCCGTGCTTGGTCTCTGAAGGGCGCAGCGTGCTGGTCTCCATTTTTTCCTTCCTCGCCCAGGCCATTTTCTGGCTGGTGGTCTGCTATTTCTTCCTGTACGTGGGGCTGGAGCTGCGTGCCTTGCTGATCTCGCGCAAGACCGAGCGGCGCAAGCTGGCGCAGTTGACGGCGACACCGGCGCTGCCCGTGCAGCCACCCGCTGGCTATCCGCCGGTTACGGTGCTGCTGCCGGTCTGTAACGAATCTGCCGTGATCGAACGCCTGATCCACGCCGTCTGCCAGATGCAGTACCCGGCAGGCCAGCTCGAAATTCTGGTGCTGGACGATTCGACCGATCAGACCTCGGCGCTGGCGCAGCAGGCGGCCAGCCGCTACCAGGCCGCCGGTATCGATATCCGCGTGCTGCGGCGCCCCGACAGGAATGGCTTCAAGGCGGGCAACCTGATCCATGGCATCGAACAGTCGCGTGGCGAGTTCTTTGCCATCTTCGATGCCGATTTTTTGCCACCGGCGGATTTCCTGCTGCGTACGATGCCTTGTTTCAGCGACCCGGAACTGGGCTTCCTGCAGACCGGCATCGGCTATGAAAACCGCGACCACTCCTTCCTGACGCGGTTCCAGGCCATGGAGATGGGCCACCAGCAATATGTGACCGTGGGACTGAGTGAAGATGGCGACATGGCTTCCCTCAGCGGAAGTTCCTGCGTCTGGCGCAAGCGCTGCATCGAGGCCGTGGGTGGCTGGAGCGATGCCACCGTGACCGAAGATGTCGACCTGGGTTACCGTGCCCAGTTCAGCCACTGGAAGTACGCCTACCTGCGCGATGTGATGTCGATGTCGATCCTGCCTGAGACCATCAGCGCCTTTCGCATGCAGCGTGAGCGTTGGGGGCGCGGCTTGATCCACAGCGCCTTCAAGCATGCCGGGGCCATGTTCCACCAGCGCATGCCGCTGATGCGAAGACTGCATGCCATCTCGACCATGTTTTCTTCGCTGCTGCTGGCTTCCATCCACGTGCTGGTCCTGTTGAGCCTGCCGCTGAACTATCTCCTGAACTTCGAGGCAGCCAGTGTCCAGTGGGGCGCCTTGCTGTTCTTCATTCTGGCCGGCGTCTGGGGCATCGACAATGCCATCGGCGCCAGCAAGGGCGCGTGGATCAACGACAAACGCTCCCTGGGACGCATGGTCTGGGATTCCTATCTCTACATTGCGCTGTTCCTGCCGATGGCCTGGTACTACTTCTTCGGTGGCTGTCGCGCCCTGTTCGGCGTCTATGGCGAGTTCCACCGTACCCCCAAGGCCGGTGACGAACATCGCACGAAGATGCCTCGTGCCAATACCGCCATGCTGTTGGGAGAGATATTCACGTTTTTCTATTCGCTGGCGGCCGTGCTGGTTGCGCTGGACGAAGACAATTTTTGCCTGGTACCACTGAACGTGACCGTCTGCGTCGGTTTCGCGATGGTGCTGTACTGGTCCTGGAAGGAAAGGTTGAGCCGTGATCATGGTTGAAGAAATACAAAGCACTATCGTCATCACCGGCGCCACCAGCGCCATCGGCGCTGCTCTGGCGGTGGCCTATGCGCGACCGGGCGTGCAGCTGGTACTACACGGGCGAAATGCGCTGCGGCTGGAGGAGGTTGCAGATGGCGCCCGCGCACTGGGCGCGCAAGTCGAGTTGCTCAGCTTCGACCTGCGCGATTTCGCCACGCTGCGTGATGCGCTGTCGCGGTTGCCGGTCATCGACCTGCTGATCCTCAATGCCGGGATCAACACCAGCACCGGGCCCGACGGTCAGGCCGAGCCCTGGGATGAAGTCGAGGCCCTGCTGGATGTGAACCTGAAGTCCGCCATGGTCGCCGTACATGCCGCCTACCCGGCCATGCGTGCACGCGGTCGCGGCCAGATCGCGCTGATCAGTTCGCTGGCGGCATACTTCGGCTTGCCGGTGACGCCCGCCTACAGCGCCAGCAAGGCCGGGCTGAAAGCCTATGGTGAGGCACTGCGCGGCTGGCTCATGCCCTATGGCATCAAGGTCAGCGTGATCATGCCGGGCTATGTCAAGTCCGCCATGTGCGACGACATGCCCGGTCCCAAGCCTTTCCTGTGGACGCCGCAGCGGGCGGCGGCGTCCATCAGGAGCGGTCTGCAGGCCAACCGGGCACGCATCAGCTTCCCGTTCCCTCTCAACCTGGGTACCTGGTTCCTGGCGGTGCTGCCGGCCGGACTGTCGACCCGAATCGTTCGCTGGATGGGCTATGGACATTAATGTGACTCTTGTCGTCGCGCTCAGTGCCTGGGTGGCAGGACTGCTGCTGTCGGTATGCATCGAAGCCCTGATGACGCCACGTCCCTCGCTGCACCGCCCGTGGGGCGCCTGGGCGCTGCACGTCGCGCTCTGGACACTGACGTTCGATGCCTTCCTGCTGGTGTTGGGCCGGCCCTGGTTTTCGATGGCCATCGTGTCGGCGGTCATGCTGACCTTCATCCTGGTCAACAATGCCAAGCAAAAGGCCTTGCGCGAGCCCTTCGTGTTCCAGGATTACGAATACTTCACCGATGCGATCCGGCATCCGCGTCTGTACATTCCCTTCCTCGGCTGGCTCAAGTTCATCGGTGCGGTGGGCGGATTCGTGCTGGCCGTCGCCATCGGTCTGCTGGGAGAGTCACTGCCGGAAATGCGCCTGGCGGTGCGGGGGCAGGGCGGTGCCATGCTGGTGCTGTTGGTCATCGGGCTGCTGTTGCTGAGGGCGGGTCTGCGCCAGGCGCTGCCCATCACGCTTGATCCGACGCTGGATCTGCCGCGACTGGGCTTCTGGGCAAGCTTCATCCGCTATGGGCAGGAGGAAAGCCAGTTCCCCCGCGCTGCTTCGCCGTTCGCCACGCTCCCGGCGGCGACCACGCAGACGGCGCAATTGTCGCATCTGGTGACGATCCAGAGCGAGTCGTTTTTCGACGCCCGCGCGCTCTATCCAGGTGTGAAGAAGGACGTGCTGCATCACTTCGACCAGCTCAAGCGCGATGCGCTCGTGCGCGGCACCATGAAGGTGCCGGCCTGGGGGGCCAACACGGTACGCACCGAGTTCGCCTTCCTGTCGGGGATTTCCAATCGTTCGCTGGGCGTACATCGCTTCAACCCCTACCGCGCTGTAGCCGCAGGCTGGAAGCCTGGTTCCGTGGCGCTTCATCTCAAGCGCCAGGGTTACCGCACCGTCTGCATCCATCCTTATCCCAAGAGTTTCTATCGGCGCGATCGGGTATTTCCACGGCTAGGCTTTGACGAATTCATCGATATCGAGCAGTTCGACGAGCAGTCGCGCTTTGGACCCTACACCAGTGACGATGCCGTGGCCGAGAAGATTGAATCGATTCTCAAGTTTGCCACCGGGCCGGTATTCATTTTCGTGGTCACCATGGAAAACCATGGCCCGCTGCACCTGGAATCGGTCAGCCAGTCGGATATTGACGATCTGTACACCGAGCCGCCGCCGTCGGGCTGTGACGATCTGACCGTCTATCTGCGTCACCTGCGCAATGCGGACCGTATGCTGGCCCGGTTGCGGGCTTTCCTGGAGCGCCAGAAATTCCCGGCTCGGCTGTGCTGGTATGGCGATCACGTCCCCATCATGCCGGAGGTCTACCAGCAATTCGGCGCACCCGATGGCACTGTGGAATACATCCTCTGGAGCAATGTCGAGGCTGGTCGGGGCGAGGTCCGGAACACCCGCGTGGAGGAGGTGTCCCGAATCATGGTGACCGAGCAGTCGCGTGCGACGGCACAGGCCAGATACGGCACCTGACTTGCCCGCCATCCGGATCACCATGCCTATTTTTTTCTTTCCCATCCCAAGCGCCTAGTCCAGGGGAATCGCGCCCATGCATAACGAGATCGAGAACAGTCAGACCTTCCCGCCAGCCGAGCTGCTGGCGGTGAATCAGGAGCTGCAGCAGGAGAACCAGCTGTTGCTCAGGCAGTCCGTGGTGTTGCAGGAAGAGCTGGAACGTCTGCAGGCGTTGCCACCGGCAGCCACAGTTCGGATCGACCTGATCGACGACCACGTTGTGCAGGCGCACGCCGACAATCTCGCCAACGCGGCCTTCATCGCCGCATGGAAACGTAACCTGGCCGCCGAGCGTCGCTATGCGGCCGCCAACGGCCGGCTGTCATGGTGGCGGCGCCTGTGGCAGCACATGCCGGGTGCCGACCGGCTGGGTGGCAAGAGCTTTGCCAAGGTGATCGCCGCTTATGCCAGTGGCGGGGCACGTGCCGTTGACGTCCTGTTCGACCAGTGCATGACACCGCCGGAACTGCGGGCCAAGGCGCTCACCGTCCTCGCGCGCAGTCTGCAGAAGGAAGACGCGCAGGCTGCTGCCGACCTGGCGCGCAAGGCTTACGATCTTGAGCCGCGGCCGTTCCGTCTCAAATGGCTGGCGCTGCGCCAGTACGAGGCAGGAGTGATGGAGCAAGCCCAGGCCAACCTGGATTGCTTGCCGGAGGATGTGCCGTTCAGCGAATCGGAACTGCGCCAGGTGGAAAAGCTGCGCCAGCAGACGCAACGGTTCTGGCATGGCAAGGCCATGCAATTGACCAATTTCAGCGAACGCCAGGCCGCGCTCAGGAAGCAGGCCAGCGAGACGTTGGAGAAGACGTCCCAGCTGCAGCAGCGGGTGGCGGCGCTGGAGGCGCGCAAAACCACGCTGGAGCAGGAGCAGGCCTGGCTGCGCAGTGAGTACCGGCGGGCGCAACAGGAGAATGCTGCCTTGCAGGCCGAGCAAGGCAGGCTGCAAGAGGAACGCGCCGCCGTGGTAGGCGAAAGGGACAGGCTCGCCGAGCAGCTGCGGGTGCTCCAGCAGCAGGTGGCGACCGCTCTGGGACACAACCAGGCCCTGACTGCGCAGATGCAGACACTGCTGTCGCAACAGGACCAGTTGCAGAAGTTCGGTTCGTCCATGCAGGAAATCCAGCATGCCAACGCCGCTGCCGACGCTCTCATGGCGGACTCCTTCAGGAAGCAGTCGGAAGAACTGCTGAAGGTCCGGCGTCATCTGGACAATGTGGTAAAGAACGAAGCGCTCAATGTGACCCGACAGGTTCAGGCTTTCCTGGGTGTGCAGAGCTACTTCGCCTCCGGCGAGTTACCCATGCTCAACAGTGAACATCATTCCTGGGCCATCGATATGGACCTGGCCCATTACCTGGTCGAGCTGATCGAATGCAATGCCTACGATCTGGTGATCGAGTTTGGCTCCGGCATTTCCACCACGGTGGTAGCCAAGGCGCTGCAACTGATCCAGGCCCGTACGCCCCAACGCGCGCCGGCCAGGTTTTTCTCTTTCGATCATCTGGAACCCTATTTCCAGAAAACCGTGGGCCATTTACGCCAGCTGGGACTGGAACATCATGCCCAGATCTGCCTGGCGCCTCTGTCCGATTGGCAATCCCGCGATGGCAAGCGCTATCCGTTCTATGCCTGCGAGGAGGTCTTGTCTGCACTGGCACGCGAGACGCCCGCGACAGCCCGCATCCTGGTCATCGTCGATGGGCCGCCAGCCGCAACCGGCCAGCACGCCCGCTATCCGGCGCTGCCATTGATATTGGCCCATTTTGCCGAGCGCGCCATCGATGTCCTGATGGACGACTACGTGCGTGCCGACGAAAAGGAGGTAGCGCAGATGTGGCTGGCCGATATCGGTGCCAGCGGTCAGCGTGCGCAAATGATTGAAAAGAAATTGCACAAGGATGCCTGCCTCATCGAGATCCGGCCGACGCTCATCGCGGCCCATTGAGGCGATACAGCAAGGAAAGAGTATGAAAACCGACAAGGACGTGGAATTGCAAACGCCGTCGCTGACCCGCAAGGCAATGGAAGAATTCGAGCGGGGTGACTTTGGTGCGGCATTGTTCAGCTATCAGGCCCTGGGCGAGAAACTGGGAGCGCAGTACGTTGCGGCCAATCTCGCCCTGTGTCAGCGCAGGCTCCTCAATTCGCCGCGGCACAAGGCGCTGGCGACGATTGCTCCCGGCAAGCTGCGCGTTGCGGCGGTGATGGATGAATTTACCTTCCACTCCTACGATCCCGAATGCACACTGCTGCAACTGGATCCGGACTGCTATCTGGAGCAGCTGGAGCAATTCCAGCCAGACCTGCTGTTCATCGAATCGGCCTGGCAGGGCTTCGAACAGAAATGGAAACTCAAGATCAGCACCAATGGTCCGGAGATCAATGCCTGCATCGACTGGTGCCGTAGACAGGGTATTCCGTCGATGTTCTGGAACAAGGAAGATCCGGTGCACTTCGGCACGTTCATCGACATGGCCAGGCAGGTTGACTATGTCTTTACCACCGACATCGACTGTATCCCGCGCTACAAGGCGCTGCTGGAACACGATCGGGTCTTCCTGCTGTGTTTCGCGGCCCAGCCCAAGGTGCACAATCCGCTCGAGATCTACGAGCGCAAGGATGCCTTCAACTTTGCCGGTTCCTACTACCTGCGCTACCCGGAGCGTCAGCGTGACTTCTCTTCGCTGATCGACACGGTCAAGGATTTCCGGCCGGTCGAGATCTATGATCGCAACTTCGACAAGCCGCATCCCAATTACACCTTCCCGGATCAGTACAAACCGATGATTCTGGGCAAGCTGCCGTTTTCGGAGATCGATCTTGCCTACAAGGGCTATCGCTACGGCATCAACATGAACACCATCAAGCAGTCGCAGTCGATGTTTGCGCGCCGGGTGTTCGAATTGCTGGCCTCCAATACGGTGGTGGTCAGCAATTTCTCGCGTGGTGTGCGCTTGCTCTTCGGTGAACTGGTCGTGTGCTCGGATAGCCCCAAGGAACTCCAGGCACGCCTGCGGCAGATCGTGAACAGTGATGTCAATTACCGCAAGTTCCGGTTGTTGGGTCTGCGCAAGGTCATGTCCGAGCACACCTATGCCCACCGCATGTCCGCCATCTGCGCCAGCATCGCCAGGACCGATCCAGCTTCGCCATCGGCACCGGTGGTCCTGCTGGCCAGGGTGCGCAACGAGGACGAGGCACAGCGCGCGGTGGCGGCATTCTCACGCCAGACCTACGTCAACAGGACGCTGCTGCTCATCGGCGAGCCCATGCCCGTCACGGAGGCACAAGGGCTGGTGGTCTGGGTGGACGAAGCCCGTTGTCGGGAGCGCATCGAGGCGCTGGCTGCCGGGACCCTGCTGGGCGTGCTTTGCCCAGAGGACTATTACGGCCCCAACTACCTGACCGATCTGGCCCTGGCCACCCACTACAGCCAGGCCGATGCCTGGGGCAAGGCGCTCGGATATCGCGCCGCTGCAGGCAGCCTTGCGCTGGAGGGGGGCGACGTCGCCTACCGCAGCGTCGGGATGCTGGCTGCGCGCCGTGCGCTGTTCAGGTCTGCGGCGATGACACCGGCCTTGCTGGAGCAACTGCTGGCCGCACCGGAAGAGGCCACCCTGGCACTGGAAAAGATGGTGGCTATCGATGAGTTCAACTATATCGAAGGGGGCGGTCTGCTATCCCCCGCGCAGCAGCATGAGGTCGACGATCTCCAACTGGTCGACCAGGGCATCGATTTTCCGCGCACGATGAAGGCGGTCACGGCCCGTCTTTCGCCATCCTCCTACCGTCAGGACGAAGATACCAGCGGCCTGCCTTGTCTGGAGGCCGGCAAGTTATCGCAACTGCTGGTCCCGAAGAAACTTATCCAGATCAAGCTGTCAGGGGGCAAGCTGTTGATCCATTCCCGCTTGGGGATGGGCAGCCATGAATATCTCTACGCTGGCAAGACCTTTTCCCGGGAGGAGCTCAATCTGGTCCTGAACAGCCAGTTCCGGCTCTGTGCCTCGGGTGAACTGGATGTGCGTACCATCTTCGAGTTCCAGGACAAGGATGGCAAGAAGCTCTCGCACCAGATCAACAAGGTCGGTGACAAGCATTCGCTGGCCATTCCCTCCGAGTGCGAGAAAGTCCGCTTTGGGCTGCGCATCGAAGGCGAGGGTGAGTTCCGTATCGACAAGCTGGTGCTGGGCAGCCATTCCGAACGTCCGGCCAGCTTCGTCTGCCGTTCGCCGCTGCTGGTGTTGAGCAAGCAATATCCTGCCTACGATGACCTGTATCGGTATGGCTTCCTGCATACGCGCATACGCGCCTACCGTGCTGCCGGTGTGCTGACCGAGGTCTTCCGTATCAGTCCACAGCCCCCCGGTTACCGCGAGTTCGAAGGCGTGGATGTGGCCACCGGAGATGCCGAACTGCTGGACGCCACCCTGGCCACCGGCCAGGTGGAACACGTACTGGTGCATATGCTGGACCGGCAGATGTGGCAAGTGCTGCAAAAGTATATCGACCGCATCCGCGTCACGGTCTGGGTACATGGCGCGGAGATCCAGGCGTGGCAGCGACGCCAGTTCGAGTTTGCCCTGTTCGATGCCCAGCAGATCGAACACAAGAAGAAGCTGGGCGATCAGCGTACCCAGTTCTGGCGCGGCATCTTCTCTGACATGCCGGAGAATCTGCACCTGGTCTTCGTCTCGCAGTCCTTTGCCAACGAGGTCTTTGCCGATCTCGGCATGCAGCTGCCATCGGAGAAATATTCGATCATCCACAATCCCATCGATACCGGGAAGTTTTCCTATATACCCAAGCAGCCGGATCAGCGCCGCAAGGTCTTGTCCATCCGGCCTTACTCGGCGCTGGCGTACGCCAATGATCTGACGGTGAAGGTGATCCAGGCCTTGTCCACCCACCCAGATTTCGCGAAGATGGAATTCCGTCTGATTGGCGATGGGGACCTGTTCGAGCAGACTGTGGCACCGCTACGCGCATTTGACAATGTGCGGCTGGAGCAACGCTTCCTGACCCAGGACGAGATTGCAGATTTGCATAAGCAATACGGGATCTTCCTTGTTCCCACGCGCATGGATACGCAAGGTGTATCGCGGGACGAGGCCATGTCCTCGGGCCTGGTGCCGGTGACCAACGAGGTCGGTGCGGTGGGTGATTTCGTTTCCCGCTTCAACGGCATGCTGTGCGCCCCGGAAGATGTGGAGGCGATGGCCAGAGCAGTGCTGTCGCTGTATGAGGATGAGACCTTGTTTGCCCGGCTTTCCGCCCAGGCAGCCAGTTCGGTGCGCGGTTCGCGCAGTGCCGAGGCGATGAGCAGGGCGGAACTGGCATTGATCAGTCCGGCCGGTGCGGTACGGGTGGCATGAGGAATCAATCGCGTCAATCAGCATAGACATCATGAAATTGTTTCCCCAGACATTGCTGCGGTGGCTTGTTCTGTGCCTTCTTTCCTGTCTTGCAGGGCTGGGCATGGCCAGCGACCAGGACGTCACGGATGCGACCCCGGACGAAGAGACCTCTGCTCCTGAACGTGCGCGGCGCATCCCAGTCATTACCTATCACCATCATCTTCCGCAGGACCTTAAAATGGCCGGAAGATATCGGGATGGTTCGGTCACCAACTCCGTCGAAAGCTTTCGCGAGCAGATGGAGTGGCTGCGGCAAAATGGTTACTCCTCATTGAAGTTGGAGGAATTCGAAGCCCTTATCGAGAACCGTGCGGACCCTTCGATGGAGAAAAAGGTACTCATCACCTTCGATGATGGATATCTGACGACCTTGAAGTTCTGCTATCCGATTCTCAAGGAGTACGGTTTCACCGCAGTGGTATTCCTGATCACGGGCCGCCAGCCGGCGCTGGCCGAGAGCCGGTTCCTGCCTGAGAAACTGCAGTACATTGCGCGCGCGCAGATGGCGCCGGCAAGCGATGTGTTTGAGTGGGCTGCCCATACCCATAACCTGCATTCGATGAAGCTGAACCCTTCCCGCTCGGATCTGCTGGTGGCCGATGACGGCGCATTGGCCGAGGATGCCGCACTCAGCCTCGCCCAGCTGGGACAGACGCGTCATTTCTGCTTTCCTTTTGGTCAGTACGATGAACAGGTGACTGAACGCCTGACCCATCTCGGCTTTCGCTACTTCTACACGACCGGTAAAGGATGGGCGCAGCCGCAACAAGGAAGGAAAATCATGATTTCCCGGCTGAATGTTTCGCCGCGGATGACCCTGGCCGGTTTTGCCAGACTCTTCCGTGACGACACATGATGCGGCGGAGGTCGATATGAACGGCATGGAGACGATGTGCACGCCAGGCAGGACTGTCGCAGCGGGCGCGGCGGTAGATGGCATGCATTACGCTTACCGTTCTCCATTTGATACACGGCATTTTTTCAATCGCTGTGTGTTCGTGGACCGGCAAGACCGTTACTCGGACAGCTTTCATCTGCTCGCTCGGTTGCAAAAGACGCTGACCTTCGACGAGCGTTTTCTCGATCCGCAGTTCGTCAATACAACCGAGACGCCGTTCAGGGAAATCCGGCGTGCTCCGCCGCATGCGTATGCGCACAGACGACTGCGACCAGGCTGGCCGATATTTTCGGGGTCTTACGAGGCTTACCTTGATCGCCTTGAGTCGACGCTGGAACAGGTCCTGTTACGCATGCATCCCGGGCGGCAATATCTGATGGCACATTCCTCGGGATCGGACAGCCGCATCCTGTCCGGGACCATGGCACGCCTGCGCCGCCAGGGAAAGATGTCTTTCGATAACGTCTTGTTCCATTGCTGGTGTACCCATGAGGCCGATTCGTTCCGCACGATCATGGCCGCCAACGGCTGGACGAATATCTCGGTGCTGGATGATAGCGGGCCGGACGTCTATAACGTCGGCAGGACCGATCTCCCCTGCGAAGGCTGGAACCCCTATACCTACCAGATCGACTTCTGGGGGACGCATGATCCATCCCGCTATGTGCTGCTGTCCGGAGCGCAGGAAACGTATTCGGTGCCATACGAGAGATGGTTGCATGCACGCAGTTTTTTCAATAACAGGGGGGAGAGCATCCATCGCCTGGCCACGGTATTTGAGGATGTGTTGTTTCCCTTCCTCAGCTATCCGATGCTGGCCATGACCATGGCCATGCCGGCCCAGTGGAAAAATCTTCCCGATCCCCGGATCGGGCGCGACAAGGTGCGCTCCGATCTGGTGGCCCGGCTCGGACTGATCGACATCCCTGTACAGAAGGCCGCCTATCGTTTCAATGTGTCACCGGCGCGCAGGCGCGCCATGCTGGCGGCCTACGAGACCAGCCGGTTTCGCCGGCGCTATGGGATCGTTCTGGATGAGAAGGATCTGTTTGCGAACTGGAACGGCTGGAACTCCTGCCTCTGGAGCTTCGCCGTGACCGAATACGAGGTGCTGCAGCAAGCCGTCTGAAGGCTGTCTTGCACCGTAAGGAAGAAAGCGCTTATGCCAAACCGATACGCCATTCTCACCGTCGATACCGAGGCACTGCCCGCCCGAGCGGCCAGTGACCACGTCCGCCATCTGGTGTGGGGCGAGCATGCCGCAGGCCGGGCCGGTGTACGCGAGATGTGTGCCATTGGCAGGGAATTCGGTGCGCCCCATGTGTTCTTCGTGGATATGTGCGGCGATGAGCTCTATCCGGGGGAGATGGCAGAGGTGGTGTCCTGGCTGGACCGTGATGGGCAGGATGTACAACTGCACCTGCATCCGGAGATCCTGCCCCTCCAGTTCTGGCAACAGCATGGCCTGACACCGCGGCCGCGCTACATGAATGAGTATCAAGATATTGCGCGTGCCGGGTTCGTCATCCGTTTCTTTTCGGATCGGCTCAAGGAACTCACGGGCAAACCGGTTCAGGCCTACCGCGCAGGATCGTTCCGCTGGAATGGCGACATCATCCGCGCACTGGAGCAGGCAGGCATTCCCCTGTCGTTCAATAATTCGATGCGGGCCCACCTACTTGGCCGCAGCCCGCATGCCGAACCGACCAACAGTCCCTATGCCTGGTCCAACGGCGTGATGGAGGTGCCGGTGACGGAACACCATTTTCCCGCAGAGCCACAGCGCGGCAGGCCGGAAAAGTGGATCAGTCTTACGTTTCCACAGTCTTCCTATTTTCAGTACGCACCACCGAGGTCACCGTGGTGGCGCAGTTGGCTGCCGGCGCCGGTGGATCTGCAGGTGTTCCTGCTGCATTCCTGGTCGCTTCTGCACTGGGACGACAATCAACATGCCACTTACCTTGGCGACCAGCGTCAGGAGGAATATCGACGCCTGGTCGCCTCGATCGTCAAGGACTATGACGTCATCACCACCACCGACTTTCTGGATCTGGTGCGCCGGCGAAAGATCAAGACCAAGCAGGTGGTCCCGCTGGAACGGGCCGACCTTGCCAGTCCGCCGCCGGCGACGGTGTCGGTCAATTCATCTTCAGGCTTCTAAAGGAAGGTCAGACTAGCAATGGCTAATCGTTATGCAATGCTTACCGTCGATACAGAGGCGCTCCCCAAGCGCGCCAGCGGTGACCACGTCAACCGCCTGATCTGGGGACGCCATGCCAATGGAACGGCCGGTATCCGCGAGATGGCGGAAATCGGGGACGAATTCAACGCCAAGCACATTTTCTTCATGGACATGTGCGGTGCCTATGCTTACCTCGATGAACTACGTGAGGTAGTACGGTGGCTGGATGCGGCCGGACAGGATGTACAGCTGCACACGCACCCCGAATACCTGCCCAAGAGTTTCTGGGAGCAGCATGGCCTGTCGGATCGGCCGCAGTACATGAATCAGTACGAAGACGATGACAGGGCGCAATTCGTGATCCGCCATTTCGCGGACCTGATATCGAAGGAGACCGGCAAACCGGTGTTGTCACACCGTGCCGGCTCGTTCCGCTGGAACGCGTCGACCATTCGTGCGCTCAAGGCGGCCGATATTCCGCTCTCGTTCAATAATACCGTCTGCTCTGTCCATACCGGGCAATGCATCTATAGCGTTCCGACCAACCACCCGTTCCAGTGGTCCAATGGTGTCATCGAGGTCCCGATGACGGAGAAGCGGATTTTGCCCAAGGTCGGCAAGAAGGAACGCTGGGTACGCCTGACCTATCCGGAATCGGTGTATTTCCAGTTCGATCCGTGGTGGGGACGCTTCCTGCTCAACATGATCAGCGGCACGCCCGAGTTCGCGGTCTTTCTTCTGCATTCATGGTCATTGCTGTACTGGGATGAGAATGGACTGGGCAGTTATCGCGATGACCAGCGCCTGGAGGGTTACCGGAAGTTGCTCAGGAAGCTGACCAAGGACTATGACGTGATTACTTCATCTGAATTTCTTGATCTGTGCGCGAGAGGAAAGATCAAGACGGATCGCACGGTGAACCTGGATCTGGCCGAGCTCGTCAGGCAATCCTGAGCACCTGGAACAGGTTCATTGTTCAGCAATTTTTTGCTCCCCTGCCTCGGCGTTTGCGGGCGGGAGAAGGAATCGACATGCTTAATGCAATTACGGCGCCATGGTGACACGGGTTTCCATCATCGGCAGCTGCGTATCGCGGGATATTTTCAACTTCGCCGAGCCGGATGAATTCCAGCTGGTGAACTACATCGCGAGGTCATCCATTGGCAGCCTGTTTTCTCCGTCACCCTTTGCCGACACCTTCAGCGAGAGGCTCTCCTCAAGTTTTCAGCAGCGTATCGTCAACATGGATATCACCAAGTCCGGCCGACGACGGTTGCAGTCGATTGCCGCTGATATGGTGCTGATCGACCTGATCGATGAGCGCTTCAATCTGGCAGCGGTCTCAACGGGCGCGGTGTGCACGGTGTCGAATGAATTCATCAAGACCGGCGCCTTGAAGGAACTGCAGGAGAGCAAGAGGATCAGGATCATCCGCAGCGGGTCCGATCCGTTCCTGCAAACGTGGATCAGGGGATGGCACGCTCTGGTCGAACTGCTGCGCGCCGCAGACATGCTGGAGAAGACCTACGTCAACAAGGTCTACTGGCAAGCCACCACGCAGAGCGGAAAAGCTTTTCCGAATGTGCGTGAAGAGCAGGTGGAGTCCGCCAATCGGATGCTCGAACGTCTATACGCCATCATGGCGGACACGCTGCCGGCGACGCAATTTATCGGCCATGACGATGCATTGTGCCGTTGCCCCGATGAGCATCCATGGGGACCTGCGCCATTCCACTTTGTAGAAGACTTCTACCATGCCGCCATTGGAAAATTGCGGCAGATCAGGCTGTCGCGGAGCGTTTGTTGAGAATTGGCGATCTAAGGACATTCTCTCTCCTTGCAGCAGTATTCAACATGTCCCTGTCTTCCCTCTCCCTTCGACATGGGAATTGTCAGCGCCTTGCAATTTCAAGGATTTCTGATGACTGAAGGTGCGCCACGCTCCTGCCAGACCTCCTGATACATTTCCCGATAAGCCTTCTCGACTGCGGGATGCGTCAGCAACGGTGCCAGTTCAGGTGACTGGAGGAACAAGGGCAGATAGCTGAAGCGCGAGGTGAATGCGCCCAGCAGGCGTTCGGCTGCCTGCTCCATCTCGCCGATGGCCACCAGATCCTTCACCATCAGGATGCCTTCGGGGCTATTGGGGAGGCAGCTCTGCAGCCGCTCCTGTACCAGATTACGGGCCTTGCACAGCAGGCCGCATTGCGCCAGCACATAGGGCAGGTTGATTCGTGCGTAAGGGGGAATGTTGGTCGAGCTGGAAAGCTTTTCGGCAATTTGCGCCAGTCGCTGCGTTGGCTCGAACGCCGCGCTGACCATGATCTTGACGCCCTTCAATGCCGGGCTGCTACCGGCATAGTCGTGATCCTCGGCAATGGCAATCTCCTCCATGGCCTCGGTATAGCGGTTGAGCATGCCCAAGGTACGCGCGAGGATGGCACGGATCTGAATACTGTAGGGGCGCAGCATCAAGAGCCGGCGCAGCGGTCCGATGGCTTCTTCAGGTCTGCCCGTGCCGGAGAGGTGCAGACCGTAGAAGAGCAATGCATCGGCGTTGTCCGGCGCCATGCGCAGCGCTTCGATATGCATTGCACGGGCTTCCCGGAAACGCCATTGGCTATCCCGCAACCAGGCCTGGGCCGATAACAGGTCGGGTGAGTCAGGCACCAGTACAGCGGCCGCCTCCAGATGTTCGATCGCTTCGGCTTGCGAGACGCCCACATATGAATCCAGGCCGATGGCCATGGCCGTAGTGATGGTCTTGGCCAGGCCGATCTTGGCAGGTGCGAAGTTCGGCGCGGTGAGGGTGATGGAACGGAAAACGCTGATGGCCTGCTTGAGGGGCTTGGCGCTATGTTGTTGCGCCAGCATGGACGCATGTAGAAACTGCTCGTGGGCCATCGAGGCGTTGGTCGACGGTACCGGTTGGAACCCGGTGGATTCGCGGGCGAGCAGCAACCTGTAACCATAGCCATAGACGGATTCAATCTTGGCGTCGGGCAGGGCCTTGCGCAGCTGGCTGATACAGCGCACCAGGCTATCGTCGGAAACGGAACGATCGCCCATCCATGCATGCTGGATGATGGCGTCCTTGCTGACGGGATCGGGAGAATTCTGGATCAGTTGCGTGAGCACCGCCCGCTCTTTCGGCGGCAAGTCCAGTTCCGTACCGCGCCAGGTGGGGATGCCACGGGAGTTCAGTCTTAGCGGCATGGCCTTGCACCCTGTTGCTGGCTTTCCCGGGCGCTATCGAATGCTGCCGCGGCAGCGCCATCGCTCAGATATTGCCTGCTGGCTTGCATGATCATGAGAAATTCCTTGAGGAGAGTGCTGTCCGATGAGCCACGTGAAGGCAATTTGTCGGGAATGGCGCGCGCTGCCGGCGGTCCGGACGCTTGCGGTTTACGCTCTTGTCAGGCCGATACTTAATAACTGAGAGCGCCGAGATTGTAATCGGTTCGTCTCCAGGTGGGATAGTGGCAATACGTTAAATTTGTACTATTTGGTAATTTGGTGTTGCTGAAGTGCCCAAATTTGATAAATGGGACTCTGAATTCTCGATTAACCGAGGGCGGCAGGGGGAAAAAGAGTGGAAATGATAGCGGTCCGGCTGGTGTGCCTGATAAGGCGATATTCAGGCACTCAAGAAACAGATATGGCTCGCGCCGGTGATGCTCGGGCAGGTAGCGCGAAGTTGGCAGGTTGATTTGCAATTGATGAGCGCTGCTTTATTTTTTTGTGATATCTGCTGGATTCGATGTTGCTGCAGGCGATGTCACGTCGCTTCCGAGCAGGGGCATTCATTGGAAGCAGGGCGCAGGGTGCGGCAGGGCTTGGTTTTCACCTGGTGCCGAAAAAATCGCCAAAACAAAAAACCCGCCCTTCTTTCGAAGAGGCGGGTTTTTCGGACGGCGCCGCATACGCATGATTGCACATGCAGCGACGGGTATCTGGTGGTGATAGGTGGACTTGAACCACCGACCCCAGCATTATGAGTGCTGTGCTCTAACCAGCTGAGCTATATCACCAGGAGGCAAGCCCGAGACTATAAGCATCGGCGCGGTTTCTGTCAATAGTTTTTCGGATTTTCCCCGTATTTACTTATCCACAGCCTCTTGCACCCGCGCCAGCACCTCGGCGGTGGCGTCCGGGCGGTTGCAGTCGATGCTGATGCGCTCCGGCATGGAGCGCAGCCAGGTCAGCTGGCGCTTGGCCAGCTGACGGGTGGCGGCGATACCTTTTTCGCGCAGGGTGGCGGCATCGATGCTGCCGTCGAGGTATTCCCACATCTGCCGGTAACCGACGCAACGCATCGAGGGCAGGCCCAGGTGCAGGTCGCCGCGCGCACGCAGGGCGGCTACTTCACGCTCCAGGGCGCCACCCTGCAACATCAGGTCGAAGCGCAGGGCGATGCGCTCGTGCAGCACGGCGCGCTCGCTCGGCTCCAGCGCCAGCGGCAACAGGGTGAAGGGCAATGGTTCGGCGGGTTTTTGCGACAGCAGCGACGACATCGGCTGCCCGGTCAACAAAGTGATCTCCAGAGCGCGCTGGATGCGCTGGCTGTCGTTTGGCTTGAGGCGGGCTGCGGTGACCGGGTCCAGCGTCGCCAGTCTGGCGTGCATGGCCGGCATGCCGACCTGGGCGGCTTCTTCGTCCAGCTGGGCGCGCAGGATCGGGTCGGCTTGCGGCAGTTCGTCCAGGCCATCGCGCAGCACCTTGAAGTACAGCATGGTGCCGCCCACCAGCAGCGGCAGCTTGCCGCGCGCGGCGATGTCCTGGGTCAGGCGGAGTGCATCCTGGCGGAACTGCATGGCCGAATAGGCTTCGGTGGGATCGATGATGTCGATCAGGTGGTGCGGGACTTCGGCCAGCTCGGCAGTAGTGGGCTTGGCGGTACCGATGTCCATCTCGCGATAGACCAGGGCCGAGTCCACCGAAATGATTTCACTCGGAATGCGGCGTGCGATTTCCAGGGCGGCGGCGGTCTTGCCGGAGGCGGTGGGGCCCATGATGGCCACCGCCAGGGGCGGGCGCTTCTCCATCGTCATTGCCCGCGCAGGAAGAGCTTGTCCAGGTCCGACAAGCCCATCTGGGTCCAGGTCGGGCGGCCGTGATTGCATTGGTCGGAGCGCTCGGTGGCCTCCATTTGGCGCAGCAGCGCATTCATCTCTGGCAGGGTCAGGCTGCGGTTGGCGCGCACGGCGGTGTGGCAGGCCAGGGTGCCCAGCAGTTCGTTGCGACGCTCCAGCAGCACGCGCGAGCCGCCGTATTCGCGCACGTCGCGCAGGACGTCACGGGCCAGGGTCTGGGCATCGGCGTTCTTGAGCAGGGCCGGGACCGCCCGCACGGCCAGCGTGGTGGGCGACATCACGGCAATGTCGAAGCCCAGTGCCGAGAGGGTGTCCTGGTGTTCTTCCACCGTGCCCACCTCCACCGGATCGGCGTAGAAGGTCACCGGGATCAGCAGGGGCTGCAGGAAGATCTCATTGCCGTCCAGCGCCGTCTTCAGTTGTTCATAGAGGATGCGTTCGTGGGCGGCATGCATGTCCACCACCACCAGGCCGGCCTGGTTCTGTGCCAGCACGTAGATGCCATGCAATTGCGCCAGCGCGAAGCCCAGCGGGAAGTCGCCTTCCGGCAGCGGCGCCGGAGCGGGCGCGGCTGTGCTGCCCGGATACCCTGCTGCGGGGCGGCCGGGAACGGCCTCGCCAGCGGCCGGATCGCTGCGGAACATGCTGCCGTAGGCCTCGGTGTTCTGGCGCACGCCAAAGCCGCTGTTGCCGCCGAAGGAGTAGGGGCGTGGCTGCTCCGCGAACTGCGCCGAGAAGGTCTGCTGCTGCTGTTCGCGGATCCAGGGCAGGGGGCCGCCGGTGTTGCCGGTCGCGGCCGGCGCGGGGGGCAGGCTATCGCCTTTACCCGCCTGTTGCGGCAGATTGCCGAAGGAGACCGCCGAGGTCTGTGCCAGCGCGCGCGCGACAGCGTGGAATACGAACTGGTGCACGGCGCGGCTGTCGCGGAAGCGCACTTCGATCTTGGACGGATGCACGTTCACGTCCACCAGTGCCGGGTCCAGCATCAGCGACAGGGCATAGGCCGGGTAGCGGTCGCCGTGCAGCACGTCCTGATAGGCTGCGCGCACCGCGTGGGTGAGCAGCTTGTCGCGCACGAAGCGGCCATTGACGTAGAAATACTGGCCATCGGCGCGTGCCTTGGAGGCCGTGGGCAGGCCGACGAAGCCATGCAGGCGCAGCGGGCCGGCGCTCTCGTCCAACGGCAGGCGGGCGTTGGCGAATTCATCGCCGAGGATATGGGCACTACGCTTGGCGAATTCGCCGACGTTCCAGTGATCGACGGTCTTGCCGTTGTGCGACAACGAGAAGCTCACGTCCGGCCGCGCCAGCGCGATGCGGCGTACCACCTCGGCGCAGTGGCCATATTCGGTCTGTTCGGACTTGAGGAACTTGCGGCGCGCCGGGGTGTTGAAGTACAGGTCCTGGACGTCGATGGTGGTACCTTGTGCGCCCGAGGCGGGGGCGACCGTGCCGAACTGGGAGCCGGTGATTTCCCAGGCGTGGGGAGCATCGGCGGTGCGGCTGGTCACCGTCAGTTGCGCTACCGAGGCGATCGAGGCCAGGGCCTCGCCACGAAAGCCCAGTGTGGAGACATTCTCCAGGTCGGTCAGCGAGGCGATCTTGGAGGTGGCGTGCCGCGCCAGGGCCAATGGCATTTGCTCGGGCGGGATGCCGCGCCCGTTGTCGGTGATGGCGATGCGCTTGACGCCGCCCTGCTCCAGCCGCACGGTGATCTGGGTGGAGCCGGCGTCGAGTGCGTTCTCCAGCAATTCCTTGACGACCGCCGAGGGGCGTTCGATCACCTCGCCTGCGGCGATCTGCGAGATCAACTGATCGGGCAGCGCCTGGATGGGGCGATGGGGCGTGGCGGCGGAATCGGAAACGGGGGAGGCATGCGGTGCGTTCATCCGGCGATTATACCGCCGACGCAGTGGCGGCAATGTGAAGAAGCCGCCCATGGGCGGCTTCGTCGGGCGGTGATGGGGAACAGGTTTTCCGGTCGGAAAAACCCAACGTCCTATGGCTGACAAGACGGGCTGCTGACCTCCGGCGACCCGCTCCAGAGAGCCGTCCTACACGCGGAAGGTACTGACGGCCGCGGCCAGGCGTTCGGCCTGTTGCTGCAGCGATTGTGCTGCTGCGGCAGCCTGTTCCACCAGGGCAGCGTTCTGCTGGGTGCTCTCGTCCATCTGCGCGATGGCGCGGTTGATCTGGTCGATACCCTCGCTCTGTTCGCGGCTGGCGGTGGTGATTTCGCTGATGACGGTGGAGACGCGCTGCACGCTGGAGACCACGTCGTTCATGGTGTTGCCGGCCTGGGCTACCAACTGGCCGCCGCTGGAGACGGTCTGCACCGAGGCATCGATCAGTTCCTTGATTTCCTTGGCAGCCGAGGCGCTGCGCTGGGCCAGGGTGCGCACTTCGGTGGCCACCACCGCAAAGCCGCGTCCCTGCTCGCCGGCGCGGGCCGCTTCCACCGCGGCGTTCAGGGCCAGGATGTTGGTCTGGAAGGCAATGCCGTCGATCACGCTGATGATGTCCACGATGCGTTGCGAAGAGCTGTTGATGGCGTCCATGGTCTGCACTACCTTGCCCACCACTTCACCCCCGTGGCTGGCCACGTCCGAGGCCGAGCTCGACAGTTCGTCGGCCTGCACCGCATTGGCGGCGTTCTGCTTGACGGTGGAGGTCAGTTCTTCCATGGCCGAAGCGGTTTCTTCCAGGGCGCCGGCCTGTTGTTCGGTGCGGGATGACAGATGGAGGTTGCCGGCAGCGATCTCGCTGGCGGCGGTATTGATTTCCTCGGTACCGGCGCGCACGCTGGAGACCACTTCCGACAGGCCCGCGCTGATGCCATTGAAGGCGCCCATCAGGCGGCCGATCTCGTCGCTGCTGTGGACATGCAGGCGGGTGGTCAGGTCGCCGCTGGCGATCTGGTCGGCGGCCCCGCACACCGCATCCAGCGGGCGGGTGACCATGCGGTTGATCATCACCGTCAGGATCGCCCCCAGTACCGCCAGGAACAGCAGGCCCAGTCCGATGTAGAGATTGCGCATGGAAGTGACTTCGCTGGTGATTTCGTCAACGGCGGCCTCGCCGACGATGACCCAGTTCCAGGGGGCGTAGTGGGTGAAGACCACGATCTTCTTGCGACCATCGATGGCGGTGTAGTGCAGCGCACCTTCCTTTTGCTGCAGCACGGTCCTGATGTAGCTCTCGCCGGCGGCATCCTTGAGTTCCAGCAGGCTGGTGCCTTCTTCCTTGCCCTCGCGCGGGGCGCCGGCGATCATCACGCCCAGGTCCTTGCCTTCACGACCGTTGAGGGCATAGAAATTGCCGGTCTGGCCGATCTTCAGTGCCTTGATCTGCTCCTTCAAGGCCTTGACGTCGGCGGAGATGTCGATCCCCACATACAGGGCGGCGATGATCTGGCCGGCATCGTTCTTGATGGGGACGTACTTGGTGATGTACTGCTTGCCGAACAGCGTGGCCAGGCCGCTATAGGGTTTGTCGGATTTCAGGGCGGCATAGCCGGGGTGGGTGCGGTCGAGCAGGGTGCCCACGGCACGCTCGCCGTTTTCCTTCTTCACCGAGGTCGAGACGCGCACGAAGTCTTCGCCGGTCTTGGCGAAGATGGTCGCGGTCACGCCGGTACGGCCGGTGAACCGGTCCGGGATGGAAAAGTCCAGATTCAGGTCGTGTCCGTCGTTCTGCAGCACCGGGGTGGCGCGGTCGGCGATCTGTACGGTGCGGCTCTCATCCAGGGTGAGCTTGCCGAATTCATTGTCGAACATCTTGGAGAAACGGTCGACCTGGCTGTTCACCGAGCGGTCGAAGATGCCGACCATGTGGGCTACGCCACGGGCATCGTTGCCCATCTGCTCGATGGAGCGATGCTCCATCATGCGCGAGGCGGAATAGGTGATCAGCATCAATGCGATCACGAAGACGACGCCCACCAGGGCGACCGTCATGGCAGTCAGTTTTGCACCTACCGAGCGGTGGAAAAGGGATGCGCGGCGCGCACCAGACATATCGTTAGCCATGGCTGTTCTTGTTTTTGAAAAAACGTCGTGTGGAAATGCAAATACCGAACGGAAAACTGCCCGGAAGGTCGGTCGCGCCGGCAGGCGCGCATTACGCTGTGACCGCTGGTCCCTCCTTGTTCTCCGTCATGCGGAAAGCCTGCAACGCTGCGTTCGCGCGGCGGCCTGCGTGCCGATCAGGCAGCACGTCGGCGACATTGCCGAATCGGCAATGGGGCGCGGCTTCGAACACGTTGACATCGCGCAGCGCCAGTGTTGTTGCTGACGCTGCCATTACGGTACTCGCTGGGGGAGGCCGTCAGTATATCGTCAGCATTTGAGCTCGATCAAAATACTTCGGATGTTTGCGCCCACATGCAACTGTGCTGTTGTTTTTCTATCCGGAAAGTGCTTTTTTGGCATGACGAATTCGCCTCACTTGTTCCTGATTGTCTCCATCGTGGCCACTGTAGTGCTAAGTCGCCTGGCCGGCTTCTTCGTTCAGGTTTGCACGAAAATCCCTGACCCAGCGTTCCAGTTCATCGGCCGCCATCGGGCGCGAGAAGTAGTAGCCCTGCGCCACGTCGCAGCCCTGGCTGAGCAGCAGCTGGTACTGGTCGGCATCTTCCACCCCTTCGGCCACCACCGTCAGTTTCAGGCTTTCGCCGATGCGGATGACGGCATTGGTCAAGGCGCTGACGGCGTCATCCTTGGCCATGTCGCGCACGAAACTCTGGTCCAGCTTCAGTTCGGAAACCGGGAGCTTGCGCAGGTAGCCCAGGCTGGAATAACCGGTGCCGAAGTCGTCCATGGCCAGCGGGATGCCCAGCGCATGCACGGCGGCGATGGTCTGGTTGGTGCTGGGGTTGGTGTCCATCAACACGGTTTCGGTGATTTCCAGGGTCAGGTCGGTGGGTACCAGGCTGTAGCGGCGCAGCAGTCCGGTGACGAACTGCGGCAGGTCCAGGTCGTGGAAGTTGGTCGCGGACAGGTTCACCGAGATGCAAGGCACCTGGATGCCGCGCCGACGCCAGTCGGCCAGCTGGAAACAGGCTTCTTCCAGCGCCCACTTGCCGAGTTCGCCGATCAGGCCGCATTCCTCGGCAATGGGGATGAAGCGGCCCGGCGAGATCTGTCCCAGCTGTGCATCGTGCCAGCGCGCCAGGGCTTCCACGCCATGCAGGGTATGCTCGCGCAGCCTGATCTGCGGCTGGTAATGCAATTCGAAAAGACCACCCCGCAGGGCGTCGCGCAGGGCGCCTTCCAGGGCCAGGCGCTCCTGGGCCATGCTGTTCATTTCTTCGCTGAAGAAACTGAAGCGGCCGCGATTGACGGCCTTGGCCTGGTACATGGCGATATCGGCCCGGTGCAGGAGGGTTTCGATGTCGTTGCCGTTGTCCGGGAAGATCGCCACGCCGATGCTGGCCGAGGGATTGAGCGGGGTGCCGTTGATGTGGCAGGGCATGGCCAGCCGTTCCTGGATGCGCTTGACCACTTCGGTCAGGTGCAGGGTGTCGTACTGGGTCAGGACCACCACGAACTCGTCCCCGGAGAGTCGTCCCACGATGTCGGAGCGCCGTGCCTGCGATTGCAGCCGGGTGGCGACCGTGCGCAGCAGTTCGTCGCCGGCCTGATGACCCAGCGAGTCGTTGACCTGCTTAAAGCGATCGAGGTCGATGAACATCACCGCCACCGTACTGTGGTTGCGCTCGGCGGCGGCGATGGCCTGGCCGGCCTGGACCAGCAGCAGGCTGCGGTTGGGCAGGCCGGTCAGCGAATCATAGAAGGCCAGCTGGTGGATGCGCGCGCGCGAGGCTTCACGTTCGATGGCCAGGGCGCACAGGTGCAGGCCGGCATCGACCAGCAGGTGATGAAAGCCGCTGGGCTGACGGGGCTGGCGGAAGTAGAAGCCGAAGGTGCCGATCACCTTGCCATCGGCCGACTTGATCGGGGTCGACCAGCAGGCACGCAGGCCGTGGGTCAGCGCCAGTTCCTTGTAGTCGGCCCAGTGCGGATCGCTGGCGATGTCTTCCGAGATGATCGCCTGGCCGGTGAAGGCGGCGCTGCCGCAGGAGCCCACCAGCGGGCCGATGGACAGGCCATCGATGGCGCGGCTGTAGGCCTCCGGCAGGCTGGGGCCGGCCAGGGTGTGCAGGCGTCCCTGTTCGTCCACCCGCAGGATGGAGGCGATCACCTCCGGCGCGACGCGTTCGACTTCCTCGCACAGCAGGTTCATCTGCTCGGACAGCGAAGAATCGCGCGCCATGGCATTGAGGACGCGGTATTGCAGCACCTCATGCACCTTGGTATTGGTGATGTCGGTCATCACGCAGACGGCATTGATGAGACGGCCATCGGCGTCCAGGATCGGGTTGACCACCGCCGAAATCCAGACCGGCTGTTCGTGGAAGTCGTGGATCAGCTCCTCGGTATGGAAGCTGTGTCCCTGCAGCAGTTCACCGTGGCAGCGTTCGATCGACTTCACGAAGGTCGGATGATGGGCGAACAGTTCGCGGGGCTGCTTGCCGATCACCTGCTGGCTCTGGAAACCGAGCATGCGGGTAAAGCCGGTGTTGTGGAAGACGATGCGGTTCTGGGCGTCGGTGATGAGCACCGCATTGTCGGTTTCATTGATCCCCAGCGAGAGCAGATGCAGGTGTTCGCGATCGCTCTTTTCGCGGGTCACGCGGTAGGTGACGTCGTTGCCGATGCAGATCACGCGCTCGGCCTTGCCGTGCGGGTCCAGCAGGGGTGAATAGGTGGCCTCCCACCAGATCGTGCGGCCGCTGCGGGTGCGTCGCGGGAAGCGGCCGGAGAAGAAGCGGCCATTACAGACATCGCGCCAGAAGGCGGCATATTCCTCGCCATTGGCATACTCGGGGTCGCATAGCAGGGAGTGTGACTTGCCCACCAGATCCTCCGCCAGGTATTCCATGGTCTTGAGGTAGTTGCGGTTGGCGGCAAGGATGAGGCCGTCGGGCGAGAGCTCGACCACCCCCAGCGAGCGGTTGAGTGCGCTCAGCACGCTGTTGCTGTGATGCGAGTCGTCGATGTGGGAACTGATGTCGGCGGCCGCCGAGATGACCTTGCTGAGTTCGCCGCGCTCGTCCAGGATCGGGCTGCACAATGCCTCCAGCCAGACGATGGTGCCGTCGATGCGGCAGCGCTGCAGGGTGCCGGTGATGATCTCGCCCTGGCGCAGGTGCTGCCAGAATTGTTGATAGTCCGCAGACTGGACGTACAGCGGTTCGCACAGCATGCTGTGGTGCCGGCCGATCAGCTCTTCGCGACGGTAGCCCAGCATGCCCAGGAAATTGTCATTGGCCTGCAGTATCGTGCCATCGGCAGCGAATTCGAGAATGGCCATCGAACGCCACAATGCACCCAGCAGCGCATCGCGCTCCTGGCCACACAGATTCTGATCATCCTGCGGCACCTCACCTGGCGGATCACGCTGATGATCAAACTCGCCGGTGAACGACTCCTGGCTCTCCATACAGCCCCCCTGTGGCCCGGTAATGACGCCTGCCGCGCGTCTTGCCCCATGCAGTCCGGAGTTACGATTTTTCAGTTTTCCTGTCTGTGCCGACCATGCCTCGCCGTACACCCCGCTCTGTCGAAAACTGAAGCAATCTGTCTTGATCATATGCCAAATCGCCAGCCTTGTGCGGTCGCTCTCGGCTGGCGCCAGAGGAGCGCAACAGCGTCATGAGGTTCTGCGAGGATTGTCCTGTTGCACAAGTACAAGCCCGGCTTTTTTTATCGACATCCGTTCGGGGTTCTTGAGTCCGCCCCGGGGCGAGTGTTGTATGATGCCTTCGCAGGTGGGAGGGATCACCCCGCCTTCCGGATATTTCCCGGCGTTGCGCAGGGGAAATATCCCGCCGCCTGGCGATGGGGCGCCGCGGCATCGATGAATCACCAACGATTGGGTTTTATGGATTATCTGCAGTTGCTGGACGTGCTGGTGCACGTGGACAAATATCTGGGCGTCCTCATCGAGCAGTACGGCACGCTCATCTACGCGGTGTTGTTCCTGATCGTGTTCTGCGAGACCGGGCTGGTGGTGTTGCCGTTCCTGCCCGGAGATTCCCTGTTGTTCATCGCCGGCACCTTCTGTGCCATGGGCGCCATGGATATCTGGCTGCTGATGACCCTGCTGGTGATCGCAGCGGTGGCGGGCAATACCCTCAACTACTGGATAGGCGGCTGGGTCGGCCACCGCGTCTATACCCACAATTACCGCTGGCTCAATCCCGAAGCCCTGCAAAAGACCCATTCCTTCTACGAGAAACACGGCGGCAAGACCATCGTCATCGCCCGCTTCACGCCCATCGTGCGCACCTTCGCACCGTTCATCGCCGGCGTGTCGGGCATGAGCTTCGCCCGCTTCCAGCTATTCAATGTGCTGGGCGCCTTGCTGTGGGTGGTGGGGCTGGTGGTGCTGGGCTACCTGTTCGGCAATATCCCGGTGGTGCAGCAGAACCTCAATACCCTGGTCCTGATCGGGATCGTGGCGGCCATCATTCCCATCGTGCTGGGCGCCTTGTGGCAGCTGTGGCGCAAGGTACGCGGCAAGCGCAAGGTGCGCAGCGCCTGAGACCACCGGCGTCAGGGAAGAAAAGAACAAGCGTTGGCAGTCTCATGAATGCCGTTCAGTGAAGACTGAACGGCATTTTTCATGATGCCGGCCAATCGCCTCAGGCCGCAGCGGCAGCCTGGGCGAACCTGGCGCGCGCCTTGTGCAGCTTGCGATAGCTGTCGAGCAGGCGCTGATGGCGGTCCAGGCCTTCGAGCTTCATGCTGGTGGGTGTCAGGCCGTGGAAGCGCACATCCCCCTTCACCGATCCGATGGCCGCATCCATGCGCTCATTGCCGAACATGCGACGGAAGTTGGTTTCGTAGTCTTCCAGCGCCAGCGCATCGTCCAGTTCCACTTCCAGCACGACGTTCAGGGCGTGGTAGAACAGACCGCGTTCGACCGAGTTGTCGTTGTATTGCAGGAAGGCGCCGACCAGGTCATGGGCCTCTTCGAACTGCTGCAGGGCCAGATGGATCAGCAGCTTCAGTTCGAGCACGGTCAACTGGCCCCACTCGGTGTTTTCATCGAACTCGATGCCGATCAGGGTGGCGATGTCCGAGTAGTCATCCAGCTCGTTGTTCTCCAGGCGCTCAAGCAGGGCGGCCAGGGCGTCATCGTCCAGGCGATGCAGGTTCAGGATATCGGCGCGGAACAGGAGCGCCTTGTTGGTGTTGTCCCAGATCAGGTCTTCCACCGGGTACACCTCGGAATAGCCCGGCACCAGGATGCGGCAGGCTGTGGCGCCCAGTTGGTCATACACGGCGACGTAGGCTTGCTTGCCCATCTCGTCCAGGAGGCCGAACAGGGCGGCGGCTTCCTCGGCGTTGGAGTTTTCGCCCTGGCCGGAGAAATCCCATTCCACAAATTCGTAGTCCGACCTGGCACTGAAGAAGCGCCACGAGACGATGCCCGACGAATCGATGAAGTGCTCGACGAAGTTGTTGGGCTCGGTGACGGCGTTGCTCTCGAAGGTCGGCTGGGGCAGGTCATTGAGGCCTTCGAAGCTGCGTCCCTGCAGCAGTTCGGTCAGGCTGCGTTCCAGCGCCACCTCGAAACTCGGGTGGGCGCCGAAGGAGGCGAAGACCCCGCCGGTGCGCGGGTTCATCAGGGTGACGCACATCACCGGATAGACGCCGCCCAGCGAGGCATCCTTGACCAGCACCGGGAAGCCTTGCTCTTCCAGCCCCTGGATGCCCGCCAGGATGCCGGGGTACTTCGCCAGCACTTCCTGGGGGACGTCGGGCAAGCAGATCTCGCCTTCCAGGATTTCACGCTTGACCGCGCGCTCGAAGATCTCCGACAGGCACTGCACCTGGGCTTCGGGCAAGGTATTGCCGGCACTCATGCCATTGCTGACGAAGAGGTTTTCGACCAGGTTGGAAGGGAAATACACCACCTCGCCATCTGACTGCCGTACAAACGGCAGCGAGCAGATGCCGCGTTCGGCGTTGCCGGAATTGGTATCGACCAGATGCGAAGCGCGCAGCTCGCCGTCGGGGTTGTAGATGTCCAGGCAGTAGGCATCGAGGATGTCCTTGGGCAGCTTGTTGCCGCGTCCGGGCTTGAACCAGCGCTCGTCTGGATAGTGCACGAACTCGGCATTGGCGATGTCCTCGCCCCAGTAGGAACCGGCATAGAAGTGGTTGTTGCTGATGCGTTCGAGGTATTCGCCCAGGGCCGAGGCCAGCGCGCTTTCCTTGGTGGCGCCCTTGCCGTTGGTGAAGCACATCGGCGAATGCGCGTCGCGGATATGCAGCGACCACACATTGGGAATGATGTTGCGCCAGGAGGCGATCTCGATCTTGATGCCCAGCTCGGCCAGCAGGCCCGACATGTTGGCGATGGTCTGCTCCAGCGGCAGGTCCTTGCCAAGGATGCGGGTGCTGGCGCCGGCTTCGGGCTGGAGGGTCAGCAGGGACTGGGCATCGGCGTCCAGGTTCTCGACTTCCTCGATGATGAATTCCGGCCCTTCCTGCACCACCTTCTTGACGGTACAGCGCTCGATCGAGCGCAGGATGCCGCGACGGTCGGCCTCGCTGATGTCGGCCGGCAGCTCGACCTGGATCTTGAAGGTCTGCTGGTAGCGGTTTTCCGGATCGACGATGTTGTTCTGGGACAGGCGGATATTCTCGGTGGAAATATTGCGCGTATTGCAGTACAGCTTCACGAAGTACGCCGCGCAGAGGGCCGAGGACGCCAGGAAGTAATCGAAGGGACCCGGCGCCGAGCCATCCCCCTTGTAGCGGATGGGCTGGTCGGCGATGACGGTAAAGTCGTCGAACTTGGCTTCAAGACGCAGCTTGTCGAGGAAGTTGACTTTGATTTCCATGGCGGAATTCCGATAAAGAGCCGAAAAGCGGCTGAAACGAGAAACAAGAAACGGGAGAGGGCGCTATTATCCCCCATCCGGTGGTGATCCAAGGCGGACGCCGACACTGCCTCGAAAGGCAGGTGTGTTGCGGTCAGCGGGGCTGCAGGTACGGTTGACCGCTACCCATGACAAATATGAAATAAAAATGCCGTTCAGTACCTGACTGAACGGCATCAGCGGCGGGTGCCGGGTTCAGGTCAGCTTGTTCTTGGCGAGCGGCGGGTTCTTGGCGAAGTAGTTGCGGATGCCGGTCAGGATGGCGTCGGCCATCTGGTCCTGATAGCGCTCGTCGGTGAGCTTGGCTTCTTCTTCCGGGTTGGAGATGAAGGCGGTCTCGATCAGGATGCTGGGGATGTCCGGAGCCTTGAGCACGGCAAAGCCGGCCTGTTCCACCGCACCCTTGTGTAGCTTGTTGATGCCGCCGATCTCCTTCAACACCGCATTGCCCACCCGCAGGCTGTCGTTGATCTGGGCGGTGGTCGACAGGTCCAGCAGTACGCTGGCCAGCTGGCGGTCGTGGGTCTTGATGTTGACGCCACCGATCAGGTCGGCCGAGTTTTCCTTGTTGGCCAGCCAGCGTGCCGCCGTCGAGCTGGCACCCTTCTCGGACAGGGCGAACACCGAAGAACCACGTGCGGTGGGCTGCACGAAGGCATCGGCATGGATCGACACGAACAGGTCGGCCTGCACCTTGCGCGCCTTGACCACGCGCTGGCCCAGCGGCACGAAGAAGTCGGCGTCGCGGGTCAGCATGACGCGCATGTTGGGGTATTGCTCGATCTTGCGCTTCAGGCGTTTGGCGATGGACAGCACCACGTCCTTCTCGCGGTTGCCCCGCGCGCCGGTGGCGCCGGGGTCTTCGCCACCGTGGCCGGGGTCCAGCGCGATGGTGATCATGCGGGTGAGCTGCATGCGCGGCTCTTCCGGGACCACCCGCGGATTGCGATCGCTCTTGTCGTCCGGTTGTGGCTTGATTTCCGCCAGCGGTACCGGGTCCGGCTTGGGCGCCGGTGCCTGCGCCAGCGGCGGGGTGGCCGGGGCTTCCTTGTTCCAGTCGCCCTTCTGGATCAGGGCGGCGATCGGGTCCGGCGGGTTGGACGGATACAGGTCGATCACGAAGCGATACTTGTATTCGCCCACCGGGGCCAGGGTGAACACCTGCGGCTTGATTTCATCCTTCAGGTCGAACACCAGGCGCACCACGCTGGGCCGGTTCTGGCCCACGCGTACCTGCTTGATATAGGGATCGTTGGGCTGGATCTTGGCGACCAGGTCCTTCAGGGTGGAATTGAGGTCGATGCCCTCGATGTCCACCACCAGGCGCTCCGGGTCCTTGACCACGAAGTGGGTGACCTTCAGGTCGCTGTCGTTTTCCAGCGTGACGCGGGTGTAGTCGTCGGACGGCCAGACACGCACGGCCAGGATCTGGGAGGCCAGGGCGGGCAGGGGAGTGACGACGGAGACGAACAGCGCACCGCCGGCTTTGAGGATGGTGCGGCGGCTTTTGGACTTCACAGGTTGGGGGCGAATTTCAGTCGAGCGAGGCATTGATGACCCTTGTCGGACAACGCACGCAATTCTACATCACGACCGTTCCCTGCAAGAGACAGGTTGACGTGGATGTCCGGCGGCGGCAACACCGGATCGCCTTTTTCTGGCCATTCGACGATACAGACGGAGTTTTCGTTGAAATGTTCACGGAAACCGGCATCGAGGAATTCCTCCGGGCTGGCCATGCGATACAGATCGAAGTGGATGACTGTTACCATGCGCCCTGCGAGTGTCACTTCATAGGGTTCGGCCAGGGTGTAGGTCGGGCTCTTGACCCGCCCCGAATAGCCCGCTGCATGCAGCAAGGCACGCGTCAGCGCGGTCTTGCCGGCGCCCAGGTCGCCGTGCAGGTAGATCGCCAGGCCCGGTGCCAGCACCTGCGCCAGGTCGGCGCCCAGGCGCGCGGTGGCGGTTTCGTCGGGCAGGTGGAGGTGGAGTCGCTGCATATACATCCTGGTTTGTTACGTCATCCGAGATGACTTGTTTACTGGTTCAATCGCTTCATGCCTGCTCACGCCACCCCTGTCGATCTTGCCGACCCCGCCAGCCTGGCCGCCCTGGCGGCCGCCATCAAGGACTGGGGCCGGGCACTGGGCTTTGCCGAGGTGCGCATCGCCGATGTCGACCTGTCGCACCGGGAGGCGGGCTTCCAGGCCTGGCTGGACAAGGGTTACCACGGCGAGATGGATTATATGGCAAGCCACGGCCTGAAACGGGCGCGGCCGGCCGAACTGGTGCCGGGGACGGTGCGCGTGATCAGCGTGCGCATGCCCTATCTGCCGGCCGCTACCGACCCCGGCCAGGCCGACTGGCGCGCCCGGGAAGAGGCCCGCAGCGGCGACCCGGCGGCGGCCCAGGTCTCGATCTATGCACGCGGACGCGACTACCACAAGGTCTTGCGCGCCCGTCTGCAGCAACTGGCCACCCGCATCGAGGAACGCATTGGTAGCTTCGGTTACCGCGTCTTCACCGATTCGGCACCGGTCATGGAAGTGGCCCTGGCCGAAAAGGCCGGGCTGGGCTGGCGCGGCAAGCACACCCTGTTGCTGCACCGGGAGGCCGGTTCCATGTTCTTCCTGGGCGAGATGCTGACCGACCTGCCGCTGCCGGTCGATGACCCGGTCACCCCGCACTGCGGCCAGTGCAGCGCCTGCATCACGGCTTGCCCGACCGGGGCCATCGTCGCCCCGTATGAGCTGGATGCGCGGCGCTGCATCTCCTACCTCACCATCGAATTGAAGGGCAGCATCCCGTCCGACCTGCGGCCGCTGATCGGCAACCGCATCTACGGCTGCGACGACTGCCAGCTCTACTGCCCCTGGAACAAGTTCGCCCAGCGCGCCAGCCTGCCCGACTTCGACCCGCGCCATGGCCTGGACAGCGCCAGCCTGGTCGACCTGTTCGGCTGGAGCGAAGAGCAGTTCCTGAAGAACACCGAGGGCAGCGCGATCCGCCGCATCGGCCATGAACGCTGGCTGCGCAACCTGGCCGTGGGCCTGGGCAATGCCGCCGATAGCCCCTCCCACAAGGGGGACGCCGCCGTCGTGGCGGCGCTGCGGGCAAGGCTTGTGCATCCGTCGGCGCTGGTGGTCGAGCATGTGGCGTGGGCGCTGGCCCGGCATGGAGCGGCCTGACTGTCACCGGATTTCCACGCTGAGGGGATCCGGTCGATTCCCGATATTGCCCACCGCTGCCCGTCATGCAAGGCTGTTGCCTTCAGGCCCATCCATGCATGGCGGGCCTTCGTGGCTGGCTGCAAGGGCTCTCTGCTGCCTGTCTTTCCTTCAGTCAATCCCCCGGTAGCGAGGCGTCACGCTAATTAGTCATTGACGAGCTTGTCCTGATGAGGTCCAATTTAATTATTGAATTGACAATACCTATCTTTATCGGAAATCAAGCATTCTGCGTGACTGATCAGTCCATCCATGCGCCTCTGCCCCCTCATCATCCCGACCCACACCATGATGCCGATGACAGCGCCCGCAAACAGGCTTGCCCCTTTCCTCCGCACGGCCGATGCCGTGCTGCCGGGTTGGCTCCGGGTGAGGCGGTGTTTGCTGGCCGTGTTGTCGTGGCTGATGGTGGCAGGCGCCTTGCCGTCTTACGCCCAGGGCGATCCCGATGACGCAGGTCGTGCGGCCGATACTGCCCGGGTGGTGGCCGGCATCATCAGCTATGTGCGCTGGCCGCAGCCACAGCCGCAGCTGCAACTATGCCTGGTCGGTCTCACGCGGTATGCCCAGGAGCTCACCGAGGAACGTCTGTCCACGCCCGGTCAGCGCATCACGCCGCGCCTGGTGACCGACCTCACCGCCGCCGCACTGGAGGGCTGCCGGCTGGTCTACATCGGCAAGTTGTCCGAAGCCGACTATCGCAAGCTGCTGCCGCAGGTCGTGGATCATCCGGTACTGAGCTTTACCGAGGCGGACGTGTCGTGCGACACCGGTTCCATGTTCTGCCTCAAGTCACGGGACAAGCAGATCGCCTTCGATGCAAACCTGGATGCCATCGCGCGTAGCGGGTTGCGCGTTCATCCCAGCGTTCTCCAACTCGCCCGCCGTAAACCGTCGCCATGAATACCGAGTCCATTCCGATGGCACGTCCTGCCCTGGACAGCGTCCTGAGCAAGGCCCACCTGATCGTCGCCCTGGTGACGGCACTCATGGTCGGGCTCGCCATTACGGTGGCCGGCTTGTTCGCGCTGCGCTTCTATTCCGAGCAGAACCTGCGCCTCATCGCCCGTTCCATGAGCTACACGGTGGAGGCGGCCGTGGTGTTCGGGGATGCCGCGGCGGCCGGGGAGGCCATCGCCCTGATCGGCCGCAACGAGGACATCGACGAAGTCGTGCTCACCGGTCGCAACGACCAGCTGCTGGCGCACTGGACGCGTCATGCGGGCGGCACGGTGCCGCTGCTGGAGCAGATGCTGGCGGGCTGGATCCTGCCGCCGGCACTGGATTACCCCATCATCCGGGAGCAGGCCAGGATAGGCCGGATCCACCTGGCACCGCGCGGAAGCGGCCCCTTGCGGTTCATTACCACCGGCCTGCTGTGCGTGCTGTTGAGCCTGGTCATCAGTACCGTGATCGCGCTGCGCCTGGCGCGCCGCATGCAGCACCGCATCAGTGGACCGTTGCACGAGCTGGCGCGCATCGCCCACGGCGTGCGGCGCGAACGCAGTTTCGCCCTGCGCGCCGGGCCGGCGGCCATCGCCGAGATCCACGATCTCAATGAAGACTTCAACGCCCTGCTCGATGAACTGGAAGCCTGGCAGACCCACGTCCAGCAGGAGCATGCCAGCCTGTCCTACCAGGCCAGTCACGACAGTCTCACCGGCCTGTGCAACCGCGCCTTCCTGGAGGAGCAGCTGGAGCGCGCAGTACAGCTGGCGCGGCTGACCGGCAACCTGGCGGCGGTGTATTTCATCGATAGCGACCGCTTCAAGCAGATCAACGATACCTACGGCCATGCCGCCGGCGACCATGTGCTGGTGACCATCGCCACCCGCATCAAGAGCCAGTTGCGCGAAGACGACCTGGTCGCGCGCCTGGGCGGCGATGAATTCGCCGTGCTGTTGCGACAATTGCGGCAGCGCGACGATGCGCTGCAGATCGCCGCCAAGATCCTGGCCGAGATGCGCTTGCCCATCGTCCTGCCGGGCGGCGAGGTGATCGCCACATCGCTGAGCATCGGCATCGCCATCTTCCCGGAGCACGGCAGCACCGCGCAGACGGTGTTGGCAGTGGCCGACGAGGCGATGTACCGGGCCAAGAACACACAGCGGGGCAGCTATCAGCTCGCTCTCCAAGATCAGATGAACAAGGAAAACCAATCATGACGCTCGCTACCTCTTCCCTCTCCTCACGCCTGCTGGCGGCCATGCTGCTGGGGAGCACCCTGCTGCTGAGCGGATGCCAGACGCCGCCTCCCGCCGCGCCCCAGGCCGGCCTCACGCAGTCCCAGGTCGCCCTGTTGCAGCAGCAGGGTTTCCATCTCACCGACGAGGGCTGGGAGCTCAGTTTTGCCGACAAGCTGCTCTTTGCGGTGGATGATTACGCCTTGACCGAACAGAGCCGCACGGCGGTCGGGAAGATCGGGCGCGCGCTGCTTTCGGTGGACATTACCGAATTACGGGTGGACGGTCATACCGACAATACCGGCGCCGATGCCTACAACAATCGCCTGTCCCAGCAGCGGGCCGACGCCGTCGCCGATGCGCTGGCCAGCATCGGGATCGCCCGGGATCACATCGCCACCCGTGGCCTGGGCAAGAGCAAGCCGATCGCCGACAACCGCACCGTGGCCGGCCGGGCGGAAAATCGCCGGGTCGTGATCGTGGTGCCGGCGCAGTAGGCGCAGTAGTCCACCTGCACGGCGCGCTGCTTGCCGCTGCTGTATTCACGCGGGGCCATTGAGAACGTGACCGAGGGCCGCATCATCGTGCAGCCGCTGCGATAAGCCGCAGGGCTGGCCTGGTGCGGCAGGATCAATGCACCAGCGCCAGCCAGAACGGAATGGTCAGCGCCGAGAGCAGCGTGCCGAAGGAAATCAGGAAAGCCGTGAAGGGACCATTGCCGCCCATGCGCGCGGCCAGGATGTAGGCGCTGGAGGCGGTGGGCAGGCTGCAGAACAGCACCACGATGCGCAACTGCAGCGGGGGCAGTTGCAGATGGCGGCCGATCAGGTAGGCCACCAGCGGTACGGCGAAGAGCTTGATCAGAATGAACCAGCCCACCACCAGCTTGCTTTCCTTGAGCCCGGACAGGCGCAGGCCGGCGCCTACCATCAGCAGGCCCAGCGCGATGGAAGCCGCGCCCAGGCGCGAGAGCACCACCGATGCCGCCTCCGGCAGATGCAGCCCCAGTGCCGAAAACGTCAGGCCGCCGGCAGTGGCCACCAGCAGCGGATTCTTGGCCAGTTCGCGCAAGAGGTTGCTGTTCTTCGGGGCCAGCGCATGGACCGCCGCGATATTGCACAGCGGGACGCCAAAGCCCAGCAGGATCGCCATCAGGCCGGCCCCTTCCTCGCCGGCCATGCGGGTGGCCAGCGCCAGTGCGATGTAGGAATTGAAGCGATAGGCGCACTGCATGCCCGATTCGTAGGTCATCGGCGTGGCCCGCAGCAGGGGTTTGCCCAGCCAGGTCAGTACGATGCCGGCCAGCAGCGCCAGCACTCCGGTCTGCACCAGGCCACCGGTGACCCCCAGGTCGACCTTCAGGCGTGCGGTGGAATAGAACAGCAGCGCCGGGAAGAGCAGGAAGTACACCAGCTTTTCCATGCCGGCCCAGAATTCGTCACCCCAGTTGGTGATGCGATAGACCAGTACCCCCAGCAAGATCAGGCTGAAGTCCGGCAGCAGGAGATTGAGGATTTCCACCTTACTTGAGCAGCCGCGCCAGTTCGACGGCGGTCTTGACATTCATCTTGTCGAAGATGTGGGCGCGGTGGACCTCGACGGTGCGCATGCTGATGCCCAGTTCATCGGCAATGACCTTGTTCATCTTGCCGGCCAGGATCAGCTCCAGCACCTCGCGTTCGCGTGCCGAGAGTGCCGCCAGGCGGCCCTGGACGGCATCTTCGGCGCCACCCGCGCGCGAGCTGGCCAGGGCTTCCAGCACGCGGTCCATCAACTGGTTGTCGTTGAAGGGCTTTTCGAAGAAATCGAAGGCACCGTTCTTGAGCATGTCCACCGCCATGGGGACGTCGCCATGGCCGGTGAGGAAGATCACCGGGCGCCGGTGCAGCAGGCCCTTGGTCTTGAGTTCATTGAACAGCGCCACACCGCTGGTGCCGGGCATGCGCACGTCCAGCAGCAGGCACTCGCCCTCGGCATCGATACCGCCGGCCGCGCCCAGGGCGGCCAGGACCGCAGCACCACCTTCATAGGCGGTGGCGGCGATGTTGCGGGAACGCGCCAGCCAGGTCAGCGAATCGCGGATGATTTCTTCGTCGTCGACTATGTGCAGCATCGGTGTGCGGGGTGGGGCCAGATCAGTGGGGCCGTGGGGCGGCGGTCTCTTTATTGTGGCTGGCCGCTCTGGGCGGGCAGCGAAAACCGGAAGATTGTACCGCCTGCCGGGTTATCGGTGTAGGTCAGCGTGCCGCCGTGGAATTCGATGGTGGTGCGACAGATGTTGAGGCCCATGCCCATGCCCTCGGCCTTGGTGGAGAAGAAGGGCGAGAACAGGCGCGCCGCCACGTCCTCGGCAATGCCGTGGCCCTGGTCGATCACCGAGACGGTGACCGATTCCGCACCATCGTCGTTGCGGGTGAGCTCGGCCGTCACGCGCAGGATGCGGCGTGCCGAGGGCACGGCCGCCATGGACTGGATGCCGTTGCGGGTCAGGTTCAGGATCACCTGTTCCAGCAGCACCTGGTCGCCCAGGATAGTCGGCAGGGAGCGGGGCACCTGCAACTGCAGCACCACGAAGAACTGCTGGGCCTGCAGTTCGATCAGCGGCGTCACGTTGTCGATCAGTTGCCTCACCTGCAGGCGCTGGCGCGCCGGTTCGCGCTTCTTGACGAACTGGTGCACGCTGCGGATCACATGGCCGGCGCGCTGCGCCTGGGCGTGGATCTTTTCCAGCGCCGGCTGCAGCGCCTTGGGGTCGGCCTGGCCCTGCTGCATCATGTTCAGCGCCCCGGTGGTGAAGCTGGAGATGGCCGCCAGTGGCTGGTTCAGTTCATGCGCCAGGGTGGAGGCGATCTCGCCCATGCTGGCCAGGCGGGCGCTGGCCTGCAGTTTCTCTTCCTGGGTGCGATTCAGGTCTTCGGCGCGCTTGCGTTCGGAGATGTCGAGGATGGAGCCCATCCAGCCGGTCTGCTTGCCGTCCTGGTCCACCAGCGGAGACTCGAAGATCAGCACCGGGAAGCGTTCTCCGTCGCGGCGCTGGAAAATGGTCTCGAACTGCGGTGTGGCGCGTCCGGCCAGGACGTTGGAAAAACGCTCCTGGTATTCGTCCATGGCTTCCGGCGCCCAGTAGGGCATGGGCGGGATCTTGCCCACCAGTTCTTCGGCGGCGAAGCCGACCATCTTGCAGAAGGCCGGATTGACATAGGTGATGCGCCCCTCCAGGTCGCGTGCGCGCATGCCGGTGACCAGCGAGTTTTCCATCGCGGCGCGAAACACCGCCTCGTTCAGCAGGGCCTTCTCGGCCTTGGTGCGGCGGGTGATGTCCCGCCACAGCGCCCACAGGCTCCACAGCAGGCCCAGCGAGAGCACGATCACGGACCCCACCAGCAGGTTGGGCAAGAGCTTGGGCGCGCTCTTGGTGCTGTTGGTGTGCAGCACCAGGGTCAGGCCCGGCAGTTCCAGTTCGCGGCGATGGGTGTAGACATTCAGGCCGGGGCCGCCCGAGGTGCGGCGTGCCACCACGTTGTCGTCAGTGTCGGTGAGCGAAATCTCGTTGTCCTGGGCGAACCACCACGGCACCATTTCATTGAGGATGCGCGCCACCGCATAGCTGGCCACCAGGCTGCCGACGTAGTGATTGTCGCGGAACAGGGGCACGTGATAGTCCATCAGCATCGGCTCGGCGATCCCCGGTGGCACGGCGGGCGGGCTGTAGAGCGGGCGGTGCATCTGGCGCGCGCGGTCACCGGTCATCAGCGAGGATTGCGAGAGATCGTTGCGACTGATGGGGAAGTCGTCGGTGGAGGCCACCGGCCGCCCTTCGGCATTGAACCAGGTCACGCGATAGAACTCGCGGTTGTTGCGCAGCAGCGCATTGAGGCGGCTGCGGAAGTGGTCCTGGTGCAGGCGGCCGGTGATGATCTCGCGTCCGATGATGCGCATGCTTTCATCGTCGCGGCTCAACTGGAAACGGATCGCCTGTTCCACCCACAGCGAATCGGCGATCAACTGCTCCAGCCGTTCGCTGGCCTCCATCTGCTGGGCCTGGCGCGGCAACCAGATCAGGGTGGCCAGGAACAGGCACAGCAGCAGGAAGGGAATCAGCCAGCGCATGGTGGTCTTGCGCCCCGAGGCCTGCAATTGCGAGGCGGCATTGGGCTGGGGCGAGATCGGCGGAGGCGGGATGGTTTTCATGTCGCCGCCAGTGTAGCTGCCGCCTGGGGCGAGCGCCAGCATCCCGGGCGGCGGGAAAATGCAGGGAAGTATGGCGCGGGGAGCATTGTGGTTATCCACACTTGCCCCATTTTGGTGACACCGAGCAAAATGCGCGGGCATAATCTGGCCCGCGCCAAGCAGAGCCATTACAACTAAAACAATCACACCACCAAAACGATCTACATCTCATTGGGGAGACACGCATGAAACTGAAGTCCATCCTGCTGGCCATGACGGCCGCGGCGGTCGTCAACGTCGGCCTGGCCGCGAGCGCCTTCGCACAGCAACCCATCATCATCAAGTTCAGCCACGTGGTGGCCAACGATACGCCCAAGGGCAAGGCCGCCGAGCGCTTCAAGGAGCTGGCCGAGAAGGCCACCAAGGGCCGCGTCAAGATCGAGGTCTATCCCAACAGCACCCTGTACAAGGACAAGGAAGAACTGGAAGCCCTGCAACTGGGCGCCGTGCAGATGCTGGCGCCCTCGCTGGCCAAGTTCGGCCCGCTGGGCGTGAAGGAGTTCGAAGTCTTCGACCTTCCCTACATCTTCCCCAACAAGGACGTGCTGTATCGCGTGACCGAAGGGCCCATCGGCAAGGATCTCTTCAAGAAGCTGGAGCCCAAGGGCATCACTGGCCTGGCCTACTGGGATAACGGTTTCAAGGTGATGTCGGCCAACAAGCCGCTGCATCATCCGGCCGACTTCCGCGGTCTGAAGATGCGCATCCAGTCCTCCAAGGTGCTGGACGCGCAGATGCGCGCACTGGGCGCCAACCCGCAGGTGCTGGCCTTCTCCGAGGTCTACCAGGCGCTGCAGACCGGCGTGGTGGATGGCACCGAGAATCCCCCTTCGAACCTCTATACCCAGAAGATGCATGAAGTGCAGAAGCACGTGACCGTGTCCAACCACGGCTATCTGGGCTATGCGGTGATTGTCAACAAGAAGTTCTGGGATGGCCTGCCGGCCGACGTTCGCACCCAGCTTGAAGGCGCCATGAAGGACGCCACCAAGTACGCCAATGCCATCGCCCAGCAGGAAAACGATGCCGCCCTGGCAGCCGTGGAAAAGACCGGCAAGACCACCATCTACCGTCTCACCGATGCCGAGAAGGCCGAATGGCGCAAGGCCTTGCTGCCGGTGCAGCAGCAGATGGCCAGCCGTATCGGCAAGGAGCTGATCGACGCCGTCAACAAGGAGTCGGCAGCGCTGGGCCAGAAGTAATCAGGCTCGGTACCTGTGCGCGGCGCGCCCCTCCAGCGTGCGCCGCGCTACCCTCTAGAACAATCAGAACAAGCTAAGCCAGCGGCCGCTACCAGCATGGGAGCGGCCTGCCGGCGCAAGGAGATTCCATGAAGTTACTCGACCATCTGGAAGAGTGGCTGATCGCGTTCCTCATGGCCGCGGCCACCTTCATCATCTTCGTGGCCGTGGTGCATCGTTACGCCTCCGGCCTCGACATTCCCTGGTTACAGGACCAGCTCATCCAGATCAACATGAGCTGGGCGCAGGAGCTGTGCATCTTCATGTTCGTGTGGATGGCCAAGTTCGGCGCCGCCTATGGCGTGCGCACCGGCATCCACGTGGGCGTCGACGTGCTCATCAACCGCCTCAACACCCCGTGGCGCAACAAGTTCGTGCTCCTCGGCCTGTTCGCCGGTGCGCTCTTCACCGGCATCGTCGGCACCTTCGGCGCCGAGTTCGTCTATGACATCGCCCAGCACGACAGCACCTCCGAAGTGCTGGAAGTGCCGATGTGGATCGTCTACCTGGCTGTGCCGCTGGGTTCCTATCTGATGTGCTTCCGTTTCCTCCAGGTCGCGTGGAATTTCCACCGGACCGGCGAATTGCCCAAGCATGACCATTCCCACGTGGAAGGTCTGGACGAAGAAACCAGCGGAGGTAAAGCATGAACGCAGCCATCATTTTCGTCTTGCTGTTCGCCCTGATGCTGACCGGGATGCCGATCTCGATCTCGCTGGGCCTGACGGTACTGACCTTCCTCTTCACCATGACCGACGTGCCGATCCAGTCGGTGGCGCTGAAGCTGTTCACCGGCATCGAGAAGTTCGAGATCATGGCGATCCCCTTCTTCATCCTGGCCGGCAACTTCCTCACCCATGGCGGCGTGGCGCGGCGCATGATCAACTTCGCCACCTCCATGGTGGGGCACTGGCATGGTGGCCTGGCGCTGGCCGGCGTGCTGGCATGCGCCCTGTTCGCGGCGGTGTCCGGTTCCTCGCCGGCCACCGTGGTGGCGATCGGCTCCATCATCCTGCCGGCGATGGTCAAGCAGGGCTTCCCCAACCGCTTCGGCGCGGGCGTGATCACCACCTCAGGTGCGCTGGGCATCCTGATCCCGCCTTCCATCGTGATGGTGATGTATTCGGTCTCGACCAATACCTCGGTGGGCAAGCTGTTCATGGCCGGCGTGGTGCCGGGTCTGCTGCTGGCCTTCCTGTTGGGGGTGACCACCTGGTACCTGGCGCGCAAGAACAATTACCCGCGCCTGAGGAAGGCCACCTGGGCCGAGCGTTTCGCGGCCTTCCGCAAGAGTGGCTGGGGTCTGTTCCTGATCGTCATCGTCATGGGCGGCATCTACACCGGCGTGTTCACGCCCACGGAAGCGGCTGCCATGGCCGCGGTGTATGCCTTCTTCATCGCCGTGTTCGTCTACAAGGACCTGACCTTGAAGCAGGTGCCCAAGGTCTTGCTGGACTCGGCCTCGATGTCGGCCATGCTGCTCTACATCATCACCAACGCGGTGCTGTTCTCGTTCCTCGTGACCAGCGAAAACATCCCGCAGGCGATGGCGGCATGGATCACCGATTCCGGCCTGGGACCGATCACCTTCCTGCTGGTGGTCAACATCCTGCTGCTGCTGGCCGGTAACGTGATGGAGCCGTCCTCGATCGTGCTGATCCTGGCGCCTATCCTGTTCCCCGTGGCCATGAAGCTGGGCATCGATCCGGTGCACTTCGGCATCCTCATCGTGGTCAACATGGAAGTGGGCATGTGCCATCCGCCGGTCGGTCTGAACCTGTACGTGGCCTCGGGCATCACCAAGATGGGCATCACCGAGCTGACCATCGCGGTCATGCCGTGGCTGCTGACCATGCTCGGCTTCCTGATGCTGGTGACCTACTGGCCGGCATTGTCGCTGTGGCTGCCTAACCTGATCTACAACTGACGTCACTGATAATCGGCGCCACGCACTACGATGGTGCCGATTTTGTCGGATGTCTGTTAAGTTGCTAGAAAGTATGTTGGTTTTGCCCTGAAAAAGTGCTTTGAAACCGCCGCGAGTGCTGCTAAAGTGCGGGCTTTGCTGAATCGGCACCGTGCATTTGCCGTCCTGGCAATCGAGTTTTGCAGTGATGTTTTTCTAGTGAGTTGTTGATGTACGCGCCTCACCGGCGACCCTACCGACACATCGGCGCGGGCGCAGGCGGGCAGCACCGAATACAAAGCGGGTGGTGCATAACAAACGGTATCGATACCGGGAAACTGAGGAGACGTGCATTCGATTGAAGCCGTTCAAACGGCCGGGAATGCATCAGGAGTATTTTGAAGGCGCATCCGAGGATGCGCCTTTTTTCTTTGTGCCAGCCGTAAGTGGATAGTTCATACGCTTTATACGGTTTATACGGTTTATATTTTTTCCGCATCCCTTCCAGGGGCTCTCTTCAGGGGCTCTCTCAGCCCGGCAGCACCCGTTCCCCGTATGGCGTGGATATCACGGCCTCGATGGCGGTCTGCCTTCCTTCCCGCAGCACGATGCGCGCATCCTCGATCCCCACTGCCGCCAGGGCCGCGCCCAGTTCGGCCGGCGCCGGATGGCTCAGCACCAGGCGTTGCAGGCGACAGCCGAGGTCGGGCAGGGCGCTGGCCGGATGCGGCTGGCTGTGCCACTGGATCAGCGAGGGCATCAGGCCGGCGCAGGGCAGGCGGCCGTCGGCGGCGATGGTGATCAGCCAGGCCAGGGTGCCGCGGCGCATGGGCGTGATCTCGCCGGTGGCAATGGGACTGGCGGCCACCGCCGCTTCGATGTCGTCGGTGCGGGCCACCCAGTGGGCCAGGCGCGGCGGCGCGTCCGAGGGCAGCTCATCCATGCCGAACCAGCGTGCACGAGCAGGAATGCTGCCGGCGGGATCGATGGCGATCACCTCCAGGTAGAAGCCCGCACCCAACGACAGCAGGGCATTGTGTGTGCCCAGTCGCTCGTGCTGTCCGCCGATGCGCGGCGCCATCGAGACGCCCAGCTGCTGCTGTACCCAGGCCATGCCGACTTCAAGGCTGGGGGCGGTGACCACCAGGTGGTCCGGTTCGGTGTAGGGCGACGCCTGCGTCATGCGGTCTCCTGAAGTGTTGTCCTCTGTTTTGCCCGATGGTATCAAGCCCGGGCCTGAATTGCTTAAAATAGGCCTCCATCGCATTTGGCCCATTTGCCCATGACCCAGCTCCAGACCGAATCGCCCCTGACCGCGCTGTTTTCCGCCGTGGTGCATACGCCCTTTGGCGGCATGGGCATCCGTACCCAGGCCGGGGCGCTGGTCGAGATGGTCTATCTGCCGGCGCATTACGCCGAGAAGGATGCCACCGATCCGGTGGCGGCCAAGGCCGTGCAGCAGATCCGGCGCTACCTGGCCGATCCGGGCTTTCGCTTCAAGCTGCCGCTGGCTCCGGTGGGCAGCGCCTTCCAGCAACGCGTCTGGCAAGCCATCGCCGCCATTCCCTGTGGTCAGGTCCAGACCTATGGCCAGGTTGCCAAGCACATCCAGTCCGCCCCGCGTGCGGTCGGGCAGGCCTGTGGTGCCAACTGGTATCCGCTGGTGATTCCCTGTCATCGGGTCACCGCCGCCGGCGGCCTGGGCGGGTTTTCGCATCATGACGACGTCGACGGCTTCCACCTGGAGGTCAAGCGCTGGTTGCTGCGCCACGAAGGCGTGCACGGATACTGACGGACTCGCATGGGACGCACCACACCGAAGATAGAAGCGCCCGCCGCCAGCCGCGAGGCCATCGACGAATTCTGCGACAGCCTGTGGCTGGAAGACGGCCTGTCCAAGAACACGCTGGAGGCCTACCGGCGTGACATGACCCTGTACGCCCACTGGCTGCATCATGAGCACGCCAAGTCGCTCTATGAGACCCAGGCCGATGACCTGCACGCCTACTTTGCGGCCCGTCATGACCAGACCAAGCCCAGTTCTTCCAATCGCCGGCTGGCGGTGTTAAAGCGGTTTTTCCAGCTGGCGCTGCGCCAGCACCGGGTGGCCGCCGATCCCTGCCTGAAGATGCGTTCGGCGCGCCAGCCGCAGCGTTTTCCCAAGACCCTGTCGGAAGGCCAGGTCGAGGCCCTGCTGGCCGCACCCGATGTGTCCACGCCCCTCGGGCTGCGCGACCGCGCCATGATCGAGCTGATGTATGCCAGCGGCTTGCGGGTGTCGGAGCTGGTGCTGTTGAAGAGCATTGAAGTCGGTATGAACGAGGCCGTGCTGCGGGTCACTGGCAAGGGCGACAAGACCCGGCTGGTGCCGTTCGGCGAGGAGGCCGGCGCCTGGATTGCCCGCTACCTGGCCGAGGGGCGGCCGCAGATCCTGCAGGGCCAGGTCGACGATGCCCTGTTCGTCACCGCACGCGGCGGGCCGATGACGCGCCAGATGTTCTGGACCCTGATCAAGAAGCATGCACTGCAGGCCGGCATTACGGTGCGCCTGTCGCCGCACACGCTGCGCCACGCCTTTGCCACCCACCTGCTCAACCATGGTGCCGACCTGCGCGTGGTGCAGCTGCTGCTGGGCCATGCCGACATCTCCACCACCCAGATCTACACCCACGTGGCGCGCGAGAGGCTCAAGCAACTGCATGCCGCACATCACCCCCGCGGCTGATCTTGCGGCATAATGTGCGCCCATGACGGCCCGGCCGGCCTGCTGGGCCGGTCAGGCAGCCGTCAGGAAGAACACCGATGAGCGCCAAGAAAGAACACATCTCCGAAACCCCCGCCACGCAATTCCTGCGCAAGCAGGGCGTGACCTTCACCGAGCATCCCTACGATTACGAGGAGCATGGCGGCACCTCGGTGTCCTCGCGCGAGCTGGGCGTGGACGAGCATGCCGTCATCAAGACCCTGGTGATGCAGGACGAGGCGGCCAAGCCGCTGCTGGTGCTCATGCATGGCGACTGCAAGGTCTCCACCAAGAACCTGGCGCGCCAGATCGGCTGCAAGTCGGTCGAGCCCTGCAAGCCGGAGGTGGCCAATCGCCACTCGGGCTTCCTGATCGGTGGGACCTCGCCCTTCGGCACCCGCAAGAGCATGCCGGTCTACGTGGAAGCCAGCATCCTGGAACTCGACAAGATCTACATCAATGGCGGCCGGCGCGGCTTCCTGGTGGGCATCGACCCCGCCGTCCTCCTGAAGGTGTTGCCGGCCAAGGCGGTGCAGTGCGCCCTGGCTGATGCACCCTGACAAGAACCCAGAGACAAGAGAAAGAACGCATTCATGTACAACATCCTTTTCGCCATCGCGGCCTACCTGATCGGCTCGCTGTCCTTTGCGGTGGTGGTGTCCAAGGTCTTCGGACTGGCCGATCCGCGCACCTACGGTTCCAAGAATCCCGGTGCCACCAATGTGCTGCGCAGCGGCAACAAGAAGGCGGCGGCACTGACGCTGCTGGGCGATGGCTTCAAGGGGTGGTTGGCGGTCTGGCTGGCGCAGAAGTTCGGGCCGCAGTATGGCGTGGATGACACCGGTATCGCCCTGGTCACGCTGGCCGTCTTCCTGGGTCACCTGTGGCCGGTGTTCTTCCGCTTCGTGGGCGGCAAGGGCGTGGCTACCGCGCTGGGCATCCTGCTGGCACTGGACCCCTGGCTGGGCCTGGCCACGCTGGGGACCTGGCTGGTGGTGGCCTTCGCTTTCCGCTATTCCTCGCTGGCAGCGCTGGTGGCGGCCCTGTTCGCCCCGTTCTACTACGGCCTGCTGTTCGGCACCACCGACGGCATCCTGCTGGCCGTGGTCGCGATGGCGGCACTGCTGATCTATCGCCATCGCAAGAACATCGGCAACCTGCTGGCCGGCAAGGAAAGCAAGATCGGGAGCAAGAAGAAGGCGGGCAAGTAAGTTGAGCAAGTAAGCTGGGCAAGGCTGCCTGTCACTTCCCGAAAACAGAAGGGCCGCAATGGAGATTGCGGCCCTTTTTGTTTGTATCGTATAAATTATTTATGTGGCTGGAGTCGTCGCACCTTGTGGCGGCCGCAGTTCATCCAGCGGCCAGCGCGGCCGCACGCCAAAACCATATTCCTTGCGCGCCGCATCGGGTTGCTCGCGCAGGCGCATGGCGCCGGCAAAGGCTATCATGGCGCCGTTGTCGGTGCAGAACTGCAGTTCCGGATAGAACACTTCGTAGCGGCGCTTGGCGGCCGCAGCATCAAGTGCGGCGCGCAGCTGGGCATTGGCACCCACACCGCCGGCAATCACCAGGCGCTTCAGGTTGGTCTGCTTCAACGCGGTCATGCACTTGGCCACCAGCACGTCGACGATGGCGTCCACGAAGCCGCGTGCGATGTTGGCCTTGTCCTGCTCGCAGATATTGGCGCTGCTGCTGCCGTGCTGTTTGACCACGGTCAGCACCGCGGTCTTCAGGCCGGAGAAGCTGAAGTCCAGATTCTTGGAATGCAGCATGGGGCGCGGCAGCTGGTACGCGGCCGGGTCACCGAACTCGGCCAGGCGCGAGATGGCCGGTCCACCCGGATAGCCCAGGCCCAGCAGCTTGGCCGACTTGTCGAAGGCTTCGCCGGCAGCGTCGTCCAGGGTTTCGCCCAGCAGTTCATAGCGCCCCACGCCATCGACCCGCATCAATTGCGTATGGCCGCCCGAGACCAGCAGGGCGATGAAAGGAAAGCGCGGCGGCTTGCTGGCCAGCAGCGGCGAGAGCAGGTGGCCCTCCAGGTGATGGATGCCCAGTACCGGCTTGTCCAGCGCCAGGCCCAGGCCGCAGGCCACCGACGCGCCGACCAGCAGCGCGCCGGCCAGTCCGGGTCCCTGGGTGTAGGCGATGGCGTCGATCTCCTGCGCCTGCACATGGGCGTCCGCCAGGGTCTGCCGCAGCAGTGGAATGGCGCGCCGGATGTGGTCGCGCGAGGCCAGCTCGGGGACGACACCACCGTACTCCTGGTGCATGGCGATCTGCGAATGCAGGGCATGCGCCAGCAGGCCGCGCTCGGTGTCGTACAGAGCGAGGCCGGTTTCATCACAGGAGGATTCGACGCCGAGGACTAGCATGGGGATGGACTCAATGAAGCGGCCGGTCCCCGACGGGTGGGGTGCGCGGCAAAGGCGCTATTGTAATGGAAAGCCCGGCCGCTGGCCCTGCCGGCTGCGGCAGGCGCCGCTTTTGGTGTACCCTTCGGCCATGCAAAACGATGCCCACATTCCTGCTCCGGCTGCGGCCGTCGAGCCTGCCAGTGCTGCCCCGGGTATTGCCGCCGCGGTGGCCGCCCCGGTGGTCGCCACCCCCTTCGTGGCTGCGCCCTTCATCAAGGAGATCGGCCGCGGCAAGGATGGCGCGCGCAGCCTCTCCCGTGACGATGCTCAGGCCATGTACCAGGCCATGCTCGAGGGCCGCGTCAGCGACCTGGAGCTGGGCGCGATCCTCCTGGCCATGCGCATCAAGGGCGAGTCAGTCCAGGAGATCGCCGGTTTCCTGGCGGCCGCCGAAGCGTCCTTCACGCCGCTGCGCGCGCCCGCCGGCGATTACGCGCCGGTGGTCCTGCCCAGCTACAACGGGTCGCGCAAGATGGCCAACCTTACGCCGCTGCTGTGCATGCTGCTGGTGCGCCGGGGCGTGCCGGTGCTGATGCACGGTGTGACCCGTGACCCGCAGCGCCTGACCAGCGCCGAGATATTCAGTGCACTGGGCATTGCCCACGCGGCCTCCGGCGCCCAGGCTGAAGCGCTGATGGCCGCCGGACAACCGGCCTTCATCCCGATTGCCGCGCTGGCTCCGTCCATCGCGCGACTGCTGGAGATGCGCCGTAACCTGGGGGTGCGCAACTCCACGCATACCCTGGTGAAGATCATGCAACCGTTTGCGCAGCCGGCCTTGCGTCTGACGTCGTACACCCATCCCGAGTATCTGGAGATGTTGAGCGACTATTTTGGCAACGCTGCACCGCATGATCGCGGCGATGCTTTCCTGATGCGCGGTACCGAGGGCGAGACCGTGGCCAATGCCCGGCGCGCCCAGCGCATCGACTGGTTCAGCCATGGCACGCGTACCGTGCTGGTGGAAAAGCAGAGCGTGGCCGAGGACGTGCCGGAGTTGCCGGAAGGTAGCGACGCACTGGCCACGGCGCGCTGGATCAGCGAGGTGCTCGATGGCCGTCGTCCTGTGCCGCAGGCCATCGCCGAGCAGGTCGATCACTGCGTCGACGTGGCCGCACGGGTGCGCAAAAATATTTCCTGACATCGTTTGCGGCGTGGGCGTTTCGCCACAACGGCTCCTGCGGGGCGGGAAGCTGACGGATTGACAGTCCGTCGCCAGGGCGCAAACAAGGCGTGGCGGTCAGCAATGGTCAGGAAAAAAATCGGGAAGAAATGCCGGCAATGCGGCCAGTAGGGCAGGCTGAAAAAGGCCCGGATGAAGATCCCTGGGGAGTCGGGATCGTGATTCGGAGGGACCTGGGAGTGCTGGGCTCAGTTGCGCGAACGGCGGCGGGCGGTTGTCTTGGCGGCTGCCACGAGCTTTTCCGGTGCGTGGGCGGCAATCTGGGCGAAGGCGAAGATCACTTCCTTGACGATCTTGCGCTGGGGCGCCGGCAGATTGATGAAGGCCTCGAAGGCTTCGCGCTCGCGGTAGCCGATGGCTTCTTCCCAGCGGGCGCGGCGCTTGTCGATGCGCTTGCCGATCTCTTCGCCGAAGCGCAGATGCTGGGGGGTGACGATGAGCCATTCGGCCAGCGTCTCCAGCTTGTCCTGCTTGGGCATCGACTCGCCCAGCAACCAGCGTCGTACGCCGTGCAGGGTCATCGGCTTGCCCCAGTACCGCAGATTGAATTCCCGTTCCAGAACGGCGGGCTTGGGTTCGTATCCTGCTTTTTCCATCGCGGTGCGCAAGCGCTTTGCGAATTTTTGATTGGCGGTTTCCATGGTTTCGAAGGTACTTTGACGTAGCGCTTTCCGGGGTACGTTTGCATTTGGGGTGAGTTACGCAGCAAACGTGATTTATGCTCACTGGTCAGGAAAGCCTCGCCATCGCCCTGCGCGAGATCCTCGCGGGAAGCCGGAAAAGCAGATCGGTCGCGGCTTTGCGCCGAACGGGGAGGGGGCCATGCGCAGGTCTCCGATGCGATGGTGGAATAGCCGTATCGTCGATCACGGCGTGATGGGGGCACGCGGATGTCAGGTCATCAGGCCACTTCAGGTACGTGCCTGGGACTGTCTTCCGGACGTTCTCGCGTTGCATGTCACCTGATCTACGGCGCCTATTGTCAATCCAGATGCATCCCGCGTGCGCCGCGTAGCCGGATTTTTTCAGAGGATGTGTCTGCCGCGAGACAGCACATCCGAAGCACTACGCATGCCGCAGCGCGGCACATCGGCGCAGAAGCGCGCTAGAATAGCGCCTCACCGAAAAATAAATTCAATGCGGTGGTGAATAACCGATTAACTTCCCACCTGGTGGGGATGTCAATCAGGTTGAAAATGCGCTCCTTCCCATGGGGCGTGGCACGGGCCCGGCAGCGCCGGGCAGACAAGCAGCACGCTGGTTGAAACAAGACGAATAAATCAAAGAAGTCAGCAGCATCCCTGTGGTACGTTCTGGTTACGTAACTTTTTGAGGTTTCCCGGGTCGGTTCCTGCCGCCTTGCCGGCGCCCTTGCGGCGCCTCCAGGCAAGCTCAGGCACTGCTCTGGAAAGGACCGCGGCGACCCGTTGGCATGCAACGGTGGATCGACTGACGCTCCGCCGCCCGCCGTGCGCTTTGCACCGGCGGCTGCAGTGGCGGGCGGAATGGCCGCGATACCGTGCAGGCGCAGATGCTTGCGGGCTCCCAGCGATCGCCCGCATGGAATATGCGCAACCTAGCCCAGGTTCGACGATGTCAGGTTCCTTTCATTTCCTGCTGCTGGCCTTTGCCTTGCTGGTCGCCAGTCTTTCTGCCTATGCCGCGCTGGAGGTTTCCGAGCGCATCGTGCTGCAGGAGGCGCAGCACCGGCGGCTGTGGCTGTCGGTCGGGGCTGCCGTGTTCGGCGTGGGCGTCTGGGGCGCCATGCTGCTCACGGTGGCGTCGCTGCAGATCAGCATCGCGATCAACTTCGATGCCAGGCTGGTGGTGCTGTCCTTGCTGCTGTGCATGGGTAGCGCCTTCTATCTGATGCACCTGACGGGGCTGCGGCGTCCGCACCCGACCCGCCTGGTCATCGGCGGTCTCGCCATCGGTGCGGCTTTCAATGCGGCCTTCCATATCGCGCTCAAGGCCATGACGCTGCAGCCGCCGCTGCTGTACCACACGATCCTGCTGGTCGTTGCGCTGGTCGTGACCGAGGTGGTGGCGGTCTTCATCGTGACCCTGTTTTCGGCCAGCAATGGTCGCAAGCCCATGACCGGTTCGCTCAATTCGCAGCAGACGCGGCGGGTACTGGCTGCACTGCTGGTCGGGGCCGGACTGGTGTCCTCGGCTGCGGCCGGGCTGCGCGCAGTGATGATCGGCCCGCAGGCACAGAGCCAGATGCTGGAGGGTATTACCCGCGAGCACTTGGTCAATGGCCTGGTGTTCCTGGCCTTCCTGGCCATGGCCATGGCCTTGGTGGTCAGCGGCGTGCAGCGCAATCAGGTCCTGAAGAAGATCGTCGGCCGTACCAATGACAAGCTGCTGCACTTCGCCACCCACGACGTGTTGACCGGGCTGCCCAATCGCGCCCTGCTGGCCGATCGCATCCAGCACGCGGTGGAGGTGGCGCGGCGCAATGGCCGGCCCTTTGCGGTGCTGTTCATGGACCTGGATGGTTTCAAGGCCATCAATGATTCACTCGGCCATGCGGTGGGCGATGGCCTGTTGGTGGCGGTGGCCCAGCGTATTCGCGCCTGCATCCGCGGCGAGGACATGGTGGCGCGCATCGGTGGTGACGAGTTCGTGGTGGTGATGAGCAATCTGGCCTCGCCGGAGGTGGTGGAGCAGCTGTCGGAAAACATCCTGGCCGCGCTGCGCCTGGATTTCCAGATCGAGGATGCGACCCTGCGCGTGACATCCAGCATCGGCATCGCGGTCTATCCCAATAGCGGCGAATCGGCCGATGCCCTGATGAAGAATGCCGATGCCGCCATGTACGAGGCCAAGCAGAGCGGGCGCAATACCTATCGCTTCTTCGAACCGGCCATGCATGCCAGCGCGATGCGTCACCTGCAGGTGCGCCAGGCCTTGCAGCAGGCCATCGAACAGCAGCAGTTCCGCCTGCACTTCCAGCCCAAGTATCGCGGTGCCAGCAAGGAGTTGACCGGGCTGGAGGCTTTGCTGCGCTGGAACCACCCGGAGCTGGGCGAGATGGCGCCCGCGGAATTCATCCCCATCGCCGAGCGCTCGGGCCAGATCATCGCCATCGGCGACTGGGTGCTGCAGGCGGTGTGTTGCCAGATCGCGCGCTGGGACGGGGCGGGCATGAAGCCGGTCAAGGTGGCACTGAACCTGTCGCCGCTGCAGATGCGCGCCGATCTGGTGGAGCGCATCATCGCCATGGTCGGCGCGGCCGGCATCGCACCGCAGCGGCTGATGTTCGAGATCACCGAGACCGCCGCCATGAAGGATGTGGAACGCACCACACAAGTGGTGCGCGAGCTGCAATCGCTGGGCTTTGACATCGCCATCGATGACTTCGGCACCGGTTATTCCAGCCTGGCCTACCTGGCGCAGTTCCACTGCCGCCAGGTCAAGATCGATCGCTTCTTTACCTCGCGCCTGGACCTGGAAGATCACTCCGGGCGCGCCATCGTCGCTGCCATCATCGCGCTGGCACATGCACTGCAGATGGAGGTGGTGGCCGAAGGGGTGGAGACGGAAGGGCAATTGCGCGAGCTGCAGTTGCTGCATTGCGACCAGGTACAGGGCTTCCTGCTGGGACGGCCGGCGGAGGCTCCCACGGTGCCAGGGCTGGTCAACGCCAGCAACGACGATCTGTTTGCCGGCGGCGCGTTCAGATCCTGAGTTCGCCCCTGGCAGCGCGTCGCTGGATCACGCGCAGGTAGGCCAGCAGGCCCACCGCCACGAGACCCAGGCTGAGGCTGTTGGCAGCCCAGAAGCCGGCCGGTCCGCGCAGCGCGGCCGGGGTCCAGCCCAGCGGGTCGAGACCCAGCAGGTAGCCTCCGCCCAGGCCTACGCCCCACAAGGTCAGCGCATAGATCACGGTGGGGACCACGGCGACCTTGTAGGCGCGCAGTACGAAGGCGGTGGTTACCTGCATCGCATCGAAGAACTGGTAGAAAGCGATGTAGAGGAACAGCGGCAGCGCCGCGCCGATGATCACCGGATCGGGCGTGTAGGCGTGGATGATGTGCTCACGCAGGAACCAGACGACCATCCCGATCACCACCGACAGCGAGACCGCCAGGCGGATGCCGGCGCGTCCGATTTTCTTCGCCTCCTGCATGTTGTTGCCGCCAATGGCCTGGGCCACCAGGGTACTGGTGGCGCTGGCGATGGACAGCGGCAGCATGTAGAGCACGGTCCCGACGTTGCCCACGATCTGGTGGCCGGCCACCGGCACGGCGCCCAGGCGCGCGATGAAGACCGCCATCAGCGTGAAGGCGGTGACTTCGATGAAGTAGGACATGCCGATCGGAACACCCAGGCGCAGCAGCTTGCCCTGGGCCTTCCAGGAGGGGGCGACGAAGCCGCTGCCGAACAGCTTGAGTGGCCGATAGTAGGGCAGTCGCGCCACCAGCAACCAGGCGGCGATCATCATCAGCCAGGCGATCAGGGTAGTGGCGATGGCGCAGCCGGGGCCGCCGAAGGCGGGCAGGCCCAGGCCGCCGAAGATCAGCAGGGCGTTTAGCGGCAGCTTGAGCAACAGGCCGCAGAGCTGGATGGCCATGACCATCTTGGGTCGCGCCAGCGCAGTGTTGAGCGCCGAATAGACGCGGAAGAACAGCGTCGCCGGCAGTGCCAGCGCCTCGATGCGCAGGTACAGGGTGGCCTTTTCCACCAGTTCCGGCGAGGCCTTGGCGAAGGCCAGGAATACCGGCGAGAACATCAGCACCAGCGACCCCACGATGGATAGCAGTACCGCCAGCCACATGCCCTGCTTGACCTCGTTGCCGATCTCGCCCAGCCGGCCGGCGCCGAACAGTTGGCCGATGGTCGGTTGCAGGGCCTGCAGCACGCCCGACAGACCCACGAACACGCTCACATAGATCGATACCCCCAGTGCCAGCGCACCCAGATCCAGCGCCGAGAAGCGCGACACCATCACGGTATCGATCACGCCATTGGCGATCAGGGCCAGTTGGCCGACCAGCAGTGGCCAGGCCAGCCGCGCGATGCGGCCGAAGTGGTGGCGGGAGGAGAGGGCGGGCAGTTCGGTGGTCACGCGGGGGCTAGGGGCAGATGTGCAAGGTGTGCAGTCTCAGCAATATCAGCGATATCAGCAGTACCAGGCCGGTCTTCAGCGACCGGCGCGACGATAGAGACGGAAGCGTTCATCGCGGTCCGACGGCCGGCGACCTTCCCACACCATGCGCCAGGACCCGGGGTACTGGCGCAGCATGAGCGAGGCATCCTGATTGCTGATGTCATCCTGCAGCAGCAGGTAATCACAGCTCTGGTCACGTTCGTCGGCGAAGCGCACGTTGCCGAAGTAGGCGAAGGAGGCGCGCTGCGCCGGGCCGACATTGGTCTGCACGCATTGCTTGACCGAGCCCAGCCTGGATTCGATCTGCTCGGCCACGCCCGCATAGCTCTTGCCATAGTTGACCCAGGGCAGCCACAGCGTCATCAGCAGCACCCAGCACAGGATTACCCCGCCCGAAGACAGCACGACGGCACGCCACAGTACCGAGGGGCGGCGCGAGATGCGCCAGTGCACCACCACGATCCAGGCGATGGTGGCGGCGATGGCGATGGCCAGCGAGATCCAGGCGAAGCCGGGTTTGAAGCCAGGTGCCAGCTTGTAGGCATTGCGCGCGATCTGCGCCGGCCAGCCGGTTTCCTTGGCGATCCAGCCGATCCAGATGAAGGCGGCCGAGGTGGTCAGCGTCATTACCGAGAACCAGTCCACCGCATTGATGGCGCCACGCTTCATGGTCGGCAGGCCGAAGGCGGCCAGGATGGCCAGCGCTGGCAGCAGCGGCAGCAACATGCCTTCTTCGTGATGCACGTTCATCAGCACCAGCAGCGTGATCGGGATCAGGAAGGCCAGCGGCAGCGCGATGTGCAGCGAACCCGGCTGGCGGCGCCAGGCATACAGCGCCCAGCCGGCGAAGGGCCAGGCCGGCCAGGCGAACCAGACACCGTACTTGCCCAGGAAGGCGAGGGTGGCCAGGGTGGGGCGATTCAACTGGTAGATGTTCCAGCTCATCCAGAGATCGAACTGGCCGGCAGCGTCGTCGCCGATGAGCCGGCGCAGCGCCAATACCCAGGCAGCGCTGATGAGCAGGGCCAGCGGCAGCGATACCAGTGCCGCCAGGCGCAGTGCGCGGCCATCCTTGCGGACCAGCGCCAGCACCAGCAGCGCGACAAGCACGCCGGCCGGCAGCAGCCAGCCATAGGTCAGCACCAGCATGCCCAGCGCCAGGCCCAGCCAGAAGGCGTGGCGCAGCTTGCCGGCATCGAACACGCGGGCCGCGCCGTACATGGCGTAGGCCACCAGCGCGATCTGCAGGGTCTTGGGGCTGGTTTCGTGGCTATGCAACAGCAGGCCGAGGAAACCCAGATAGATCAGGAAGGCGCCATCGGCCAGCGTGCGGCCGAAGTCCTTGGGTTCGGGCTGGCCACCGAAGGCCAGTTTCAGCGGTTGTGCCTCGGGCCGACGGCCCAGCAGGTAGGTGGTGTACCAGATCGAGAGCGAACCGACCAGGAAGCAGCCGATGGTGGAAATGCGCGCCGCCAGCGGGTCCCCGAGCAGCCAGCCGAACAGCTTGATGCAGATCGCCCCGAACCAGTAGGCCAGCGGACTTTCCGCCGGTAGCGGCAGGCCGGCCACATTGGGCGTGAGCCAGTCGGCCAGCACCCCGTGCGCCATGGTCCACATGATGCCGAAGCTGGTGGCATCCTCGTTCTTCCAGGGGTCGCGGCCGATCAGGCCGGGCAGGATATACAGGAGGGCGAGCGCAAGCAGTGCCATGCGCGGAAGCGCATGGGTGGCTGCTGCTGGAAGACGGACGGGCTTCATCAAGATGTTGTTGCTCTTGTTCTGTACTGCGATATTGGGGTGGGGCACAGGCCTTGGCTGTGCGCTCGCCGCTGCATGGGGCGGCGGATATTTTTTGCAGGCCCTATTGTGCAGGAAATCACAGTAAATAGTTGTTTCTGACTGCTACATCCTGGTGCATGCGGTGTTGCTCTGTTGCTGTGGTGCTGTGGCGTGGAACCCGCCCATTGCATCGTGCCGGCACCACGACCATGCAAAACAAAAAAGGCAGCCGGAGCTGCCTTTTTTGAGGGAAGTACTGATTACGCCTTCGAGACAGCAGTCTTCGAACCGACGGAACCGAACTTCTGGCGGAACTTCTCGACGCGGCCAGCGGTGTCGACGATCTTGTGCTTGCCGGTGTAGAACGGGTGCGATTCAGCCGAAACTTCGATCTTCACCAGGGGATATTGCTTGCCTTCGAACTCAGCGGTTTCGCGGGTGCCGATGGTGGAGCGGGTGATGAACTTGAAGTCGTTCGACACGTCGTGGAACAGGACTTCGCGGTAATCCGGGTGGATGCCTTCTTTCATGATTGCCTCAAGAGTAGTTTGGTAGCCAATCGCCACTTCGTCGGTCGCCCTGCTTCTTGACCCGATTGATGATCACTTGCCGGTTTGGAAAAGTCCGAAATTATACAATCAAATCAGGAGCTTGGGTCAAGGTGCACAGTGCCCTGGCCGGTCCGGACGTGGTTTTTCGGGTTCATGGACGCGGATCGTATTGCGATTGTATTGCTCCTGACGCAATGAAAAACGGCATGTCTGCAAGCAGGCATGCCGTTTCGCCGGTGGATGACCGGACGATGCAGTGATGCGTTTAGTTGCCGCGACGCATCATGTCGAAGAACTCGGCGTTGTTCTTGGTGGACTTCATCTTGTCGAGGATGAATTCCATCGCCTCGATTTCGTCCATGTCGTACATCAGCTTGCGCAGCACCCAGATCTTCTGCAGCTGGTCGGGCTTGATCAGCAGCTCTTCACGGCGGGTGCCGGACTTGGAGAGGTTGATGGCCGGGTACACGCGCTTCTCGGCCAGGCGACGCTCCAGGTGGACTTCCATGTTGCCGGTACCCTTGAATTCTTCAAAGATCACGTCATCCATGCGCGAGCCGGTTTCGATCAGGGCGGTAGCGATGATGGTCAGCGAGCCGCCTTCTTCCACATTGCGCGCCGCGCCGAAGAAACGCTTCGGGCGCTGCAGGGCGTTGGCGTCCACACCACCGGTGAGCACCTTGCCGGAGGCCGGGATGACGGTGTTGTAGGCGCGTGCCAGGCGGGTGATCGAGTCCAGCAGGATGACCACGTCCTTCTTCATTTCGACCAGGCGCTTGGCCTTTTCCAGCACCATTTCGGCGACCTGCACGTGACGCGTGGCCGGTTCGTCGAAGGTGGAGGCGACCACTTCGCCGCGCACCGAGCGCTGCATTTCGGTCACTTCTTCCGGGCGTTCGTCGATCAGCAGCACGATCATCACGGTGTCCGGATGATTGGTGGTGATGGCGTGGGCGATGTGTTGCAGCATCACCGACTTGCCCGACTTGGGCGAGGCCACCAGCAGGCCGCGCTGGCCGCGACCGACCGGGGCGATCAGGTCGATGATGCGGCCGGTGATGTTTTCCTCGCCGCGCATCTCGCGCTCAAGCTGCAGCAGCTTGTTGGGGTGCAGCGGGGTGAGGTTTTCAAACAGGATGCGGTGTTTGGAGGCTTCCGGCGGTTCGCCGTTGACCTTGTCGACCTTGACCAGGGCGAAATAGCGCTCGCCGTCCTTGGGCGTGCGCACTTCACCTTCGATGGAGTCGCCGGTGTGCAGGTTGAAACGGCGGATCTGCGAAGGCGAGATATAGATGTCGTCGGTGGACGCCATGTAGCTGGCGTCGGGCGAGCGTAGGAAGCCGAAGCCGTCAGGCAGCACTTCCAGGGCGCCATCGCCAAAAATCTGTTCTCCTGATTTTGCGCGCTTCTTCAGGATGGCAAACATCAACTCCTGTTTGCGCAGGCGCGCAGCGTTCTCGATGTCCAGGCTGATTGCCATTTCCAGCAAGGCAGAGACGTGCATCGCTTTTAGTTCTGATAAGTGCATATGAGTGTCCCGGGACGGGATAAGTAAAGGTGGGGGAGGGAATTGCGTGGTGTGAGTCTGGGGTCAAGCCCGGCCTGTTGTGCCGGACAGACGGCAGCGCGAGCGCGCCGCCGTCGGATATTACATCAGATGTTGCTGTCGATGAACGAAACCAGCTGGCCCTTGGCCAGTGCGCCGACCTTCTGGGCTGCGGCTGCACCGTTCTTGAACAGGATCAGGGTCGGGATGCCGCGGATGCCGAACTTGGCCGGGATGGCCTGGTTGGAATCCACATCCAGCTTGGCGATCTGCAGCTTGCCGTCGTATTCCTTGGCGACTTCTTCCAGGATCGGGGCGATGGCCTTGCAGGGACCGCACCATTCGGCCCAGAAATCAACCAGCACGGGCTTGTCGGACTTCAGCACGTCAGCTTCGAAGGAGGCGTCGGTAATATGTTTGATATGTTCGCTCATGGCATTTCCTCGGTATGAGGGAGGTCTAGTAAGTAGTCAATTAGCGCCGGTGGACACATACCATCATGCCTGGCGTGAGCCATCAACGCTTCCGGAGTTGCTTGGTCTACGTGGAGTCGTTGCGCGCCGATTCAAGTTGTATTTGAAGCGCGGCAGGGGTAAGCGGCGGGGTACAGGAACAATCATAACCCATTTTGAGGGAATGTGTAGACGCAGCGGCCCGGGCTTGTTGTGTCTCGTCCTCAGACCGGCTGCAGGCTGGCCGACGAGTGCCGACGCGGCTTTGCAGGCGATCTGGCGGCAAAAAATGCGCAAGCGCCAGGACCTGCTGGCATACAATGCGCAGCAGTCCGGGGCGCGCCGCGATTGAAAATATCTCTTGCTTCGAGAGAAAAATACAATCGCCGCCAGCCCTGGAAGGGGCCTCGTGCGCGCCCGATGTGGCCTGACCTGGCACCCTGGTTTCCTCAATCGTCCTGATTCAATCCCGAGAACGCATGCTGTCAGCCACCGTCCCGATCGCTCCCACTCCCGACTTCTGGCAACAGGCCGTGCGTCTGTTGCTGCGCGAAGGCCAGCCACTGGGCCAGGCCTTGCGTATCGAGACGCGGGCCGCCGCAGCACTGGATTTCTCGGGCGTGCAGCTGATGGTGCCGGCCTTCTCCCACGCGCAGAACTTCAAGGCGGCGCTGGCGCGCGAACTGCGCCGGCCCTTTATCGCCCCGCGTATCAATACCCTCTCGGGTTTGCTGGCCATGCAGGTCCCGGGCGAGAGCGCACCGCCGTCCGAGAGCGAACGCCTGATGCAGCTCTACGCCCAGCTGCGCGAGCACGGCTGGTTGAAGAAGATGTTTTCCGCGCGCCGCAATGCCGATCTCCTGCCCTTGGCCCATACCCTGCTGGCGTTGTCGGACGAGCTGACGCTGGCGCTCTTGCCCGAGATCCGTGCCAGCGCCGAGGGCGAGCAGGCCGCTGTCGGCCGCTGGGCGCAGGCCCTGGCCCAACTGCTGGAACCGCTGGCGCCGTCGGCGCATGGCATGTTGTCCGACGAGGCCGCGCTGGTGTGGCAGGTCTGGAAGACCCAGCTGGATGCCAACGACCGCATCGTGCAGCGCTTCGACGCCATGCTGGCCTTGGCCGAACGCGCCAGCCTGCCGCTGGTGTGGGTCAGCCCCACTGCCCCGGAACCGCTGGACGCAGCCTTCCTGGCCACCTATGCCAGGCATCAGCCGGTACGCATCGTCACCCTCGACTGGAGCCGCCAGGCCATCGCGCCATTGCATCCGGTCTATCTGGCGGCATGGGAAGAACTGGTGGCCGGGGATGAAGGCGTAGCGCCGGCCTTCCTCGAACCGGCCTCCCTGCCGGACCCTGCTCCGGTCAAGACTCCCGCGCTGTCGCTCCCGCTGCTCTGTCCGGCGCCGGACCTGGAGAGTGCCGCCGTGCAGAGCGCACAGATCGTGCTGCGCTGGCTGGAGCAGGGCAAGGGTGAGATCGCCATCGTCGCCCAGGACCGGGTCACCGCACGCCGTCTGCGGGCCCTGCTGGAACGCGCCGAAGTGGCCGTGGCCGACGAGACCGGCTGGAAGCTGTCCACCACCCGCGCCGCCGCCGCCCTGGCCGCCTGGAACGATCTGGTGTCGGCCCGTGGCGAGACCAATGCCCTGCTGGATCTGCTGAAGTCACCCTTCGTCTTTCCCGATGACCCGAGCCGCGCCGATCGTGTCATGCGCATCGAAGCCCGCCTGCGTCGTGCCAATATCGCCGGTGACTGGCAAGCCCTGCAATCGGCCTTCGCACAGGCGGAGGATGGCGCCGACCTCGCCTGCATCACCTTGCTGGCCCGCCAGGCCGCCCGCTTCGGCGGTCGCAAGACCCTGGCGCAATGGTGTGACACCCAGCGCGCCCTGTGTCAGGCCCTGGGCATGGAGAACGCATTGCGCGACGATGGCGCGGGCGAACAATGCCTCCTGATGCTGGACGACATCGCCGCCGGGCAAGGTGGCCTGGAAGACAGTTTCTCCTTTGCCGAGTGGCGTGCACTGCTGAACCTGCGCCTCGATGCCACTTCCTACATGCCGCCCATCAAGGATCGGCGGGTGGTGATGCTGCCGCTCAATGGCGCCCGCCTGCGTCGCTTCGACGGGGTACTGGTGATCGGTGCCGATGCCGCGCACCTGCCATCGCCACCGCAGGAAACGCTGTTCTTTTCCAATGCCGTGCGGCGCGAACTGAACCTGGTCACGCGCGCCGAACGCCAGCGCCAGCAACTGCGCGACCTGACCGAACTGCTGTGCGTGAACCCCGAGGTGGTGCTGTGCTGGCAGACCCATCAGGATGGCGAACCCAACCCGGTCAGCCCCTGGATACAGCGCCTGGAACTGAAGCTGGCGCAGCAGGGCATGGCGCCGTTGCGCAATGTGCATTGGCAGGCGCCGCTGCGCAAGCTGCAGGCGCAGCGTTCATCCATGCCGGCACCGAGCGCGCCGGAGCTGTTGCCGTCCAGCCTGTCGGCCAGCGGCTTCGGCAGTTTCCTGGCCTGCCCCTACCAGTTCTTCGCGGCGCGCATGTTGCGCGTGGCCGTGATGGACGAGCTCTCCGACCTGCCCGAAAAGCGCGACTACGGCAGCTGGCTGCATGAAATCCTGCATCGCTACCACGCCCACCTGCGTGAGCAGGCCACGCCGCTGGCGGAACGTCCCGCTCTGCTGGCCGGCATCTCGGAAGAGGTGTTCCAGCGCGAGATGCAGCGTCACCCTGCGGCGCTGGCCTTCCACGCCCGCTGGCAGAAGGTGATGCCGGCCTACCTGCTCTGGGCCAATGAACGCGAGGCCGATGGCTGGCAGTTCGTCTTCGGTGAGCAGTCGCAGTCGCAAGCGCTGTCCTGGCAGGATGGCGGCATCGAACTGTATGGTCGCCTGGACCGGGTGGATCAGAATGCGCAGGGCGAGCGCGCCCTGCTGGACTACAAGACCCGCAGCGTCGCCAGCCTCAGGCAGAAGGTCAAGGAAGAGGATGATCATCAACTGGCCTTCTATGGCCTGCTGGCCGGCGGCGCAATAGAACACGCCCATTACGTGGCCCTCGAACTGGGCAGCGACAAGAAGACCGGCGACGCCGCCGCCCCCGATTTCCTCCGCAAGCAAGACATGCTCAAGCAACAGATCACCACCACCCTGCATCAGGTGGCGCAGGGTGCGCCGCTACCGGCCAATGGCATCGAATCGGTATGCCAGTACTGCGATATGCGCGGCCTCTGCCGCAAGGGAGCCTGGCTGTGAGCGCCGGTGAGATGAAGAAACCCGCTCCGGCGGCCTACGAGATCGATGGCACTGCCGTCGAGGCCGCCCAGTTCACCCGCGCCGCCTGCGACCCGCGCCACTCGGTGGTGGTGGAAGCTTGCGCCGGCAGCGGCAAGACCTGGCTGCTGGTGGCGCGCATGTTGCGGCTGTTGCTCGCGGGCGCCCAGGCGCCTGAGCTGCTGGCCATCACCTTCACCCGCAAGGCCGCGCAGGAAATGCGCGAACGCCTGATGGAGCTTTTGCATGAACTGGCGCTGGCCGATGAGACCGGGGCCGCTGCACTGTTGCGCGAGCGCGGCGTGGCCGAGGCCGATCTGCCGCGGTTGCTGCCGGTGGCGCGCGGCCTGTATGAGCGCATCCTGTCGTCCGAACAGAGCCTGTCCATCGATACCTTCCATAGCTGGTTTGCACGCCTGCTGCAGATCGCGCCGCTGGCCTCGGGCGTGCCGCATGGCTATACCCTGACCGAGAAGAATGGCGAGCTGCTGGACGAGGCCTATCGCCGCTTCATGCAGAAGCTGCGCAACCCCGAGGGTGAGCGCATCAAGGCTGCCTTGCTGGAACTGTATGAACTGGCTGGCGATTTCAATGCCCGCCAGTTGCTGGACGCCTTCATCGACAAGCGTGCCGAATGGTGGGCCGCGACCCAGCACGACGGCGACGACAGTGAAGAGATCGATGCGCCGACCCCGCTGCTGTGGCTGCAAGCCCTGTGCGGCCAGGATGCGCAGCGCGACGCGCGACTGTCGTTGTGGGACGACGCTGCCCTGGTGGAACGCGCCAGTCGCATCGCCATCCTGCTGGGGCAGGGCGGTACCGCCAACAAGACCCGCGCCGTGGCCATCGAATCGGCGTTGACTGCCGGCCCGGCGCTGGCGCACTTCGACGCGCTGTACAACCAGTTCTTCGATGACAAGGACAAGCCGCGCAAGAACGGCAAGGTGAAATCCCTGCTGGCGGCAGTGGTGCAGCATTTCCAGGTGGGCGAGGATGCCGCGCTGGAAGCCTTCGACAGCGAATTCAATGCCGTCGGCGCCGAGTTGCGCAAGCTGCAGGGACGCAGCAAGGAAAAACAGGTGCTGCAGCTCAACCGCGCCCTCTTCATCGCCGGCCGCGCCTATCTCGACAGCTATCAGGAAGTGAAATCGGAACAGCGCGTGCTGGACTTCGCCGACCTCGAATGGCAGGCCTATCGCCTGCTCAACGACGAGGCCAGCGCCGCCTATCTGCAGACCCGGCTGGATGCCCGCTACAAGCACATCCTGCTGGACGAATTCCAGGACACCAATCCGCTGCAATGGAGCATCGTGCGTTCCTGGCTGCGTGCCTATGGCGGCGACGCGGCGCAACCGAGCGTGTTCGTGGTGGGGGACCCCAAGCAATCGATCTATCGCTTCCGGCGCGCCGAGCCCCGGGTGTTCGTGGCGGCGCGTGACCTGTTGCGCGCGCAGGGCGCGGCGGTGCTGCGCGCCAACCAGACGCGGCGCAATGCCAGCGCCGTGGTCGAGGTGCTCAATCGCTCATTCGTGCGCGGCGGCAATCCGCTGTTCGCGCAGCAGACCACGCTGGGCCTGGAGGGAGGCGAGGTGTGGCGCCTGCCGCTGGTGCGGCAGGAGGAAGGTGCAGAAAACGTCAACGACGAGGACGCCGACGCCAGTGACCCGGCGCCCGTGATCGCCTGGCGCAATCCACTGACCACGGCACGCGGCGAGGAAGACGATGCCCGTCGCCTGCTGGAGGGGCAGGCGCTGGCGCAGGCGCTGCTCAAGGCCAGCCGCGAGGTGCCGGTGGTGGGCGGCAAGTCGACCCGGCCCATGCGCTGGAGCGACATCATGCTGCTGGTGCGCAAGCGCAGCCACCTGGCGGCCTATGAAAGTGCCTTGCGCGCAGCCGGCATCCCCTTCATCTCGGACAAGCGCGGAGGTCTGCTGGAATCGCTGGAGATCGCCGACCTGATCGCGCTGCTGACCTTCCTCATCACCCCCAACGATACGCGGGCGCTGGCGCACGTCCTCAAGAGTCCCATCATCGGCGCGGCCGACGACGATCTGGTACAGATCGCCCGCCGTGCCGCACAGGCCGATGGCGACCACTGGTGGCAGCACATGCTGGCCATGCAGCAGGAAGGTGTGGCCTCGGCCGCGCTGGTGCGCGCAGCGGGCATGTTGCAACGCTGGTTGCAGGCGGCACCGCACCTGCCGGTGCATGATCTGCTGGACATGATCCTGCACCAGGGCGACCTGGTCGCGCGCTATGCCCAGTACGCCTCGCCGCTGACGCGCAGCCAGACCCTGGGCAATATCGCCGCCTTCGTGGAGCTGTCGTTGAACATGGATGCCGGACGTTATCCCAGCCTGCCCAAGTTCATCGACGCGCTGCGCGTGTTGCAGCGCAGTGCCGGTGGTGATGCGCCCGACGAGGCCAGCGTGGATGCCAGCGCCGATGCCGTGCGCATCCTCACCGTACACAGCGCCAAGGGGCTGGAGGCGCCCGTGGTGGCGATCCTGGATGCCAATCACAGCGAATCGGTGGAAGACAACCTGGGCATCATCTGCGAATGGCCGCAGGATCAGGATGCGCCGACGCATTTCTCCGCCTTCGGCCGACGCAGTGAACGTGGCGCGGCCCGCCAGCGCCTGTTCGACGAAGAGGATGCCCTGCGTCAGCAGGAAGACTGGAACCTGCTCTACGTCGCCGTCACCCGCGCCAAGCAATTGCTGCTGGTGTCAGGCGTGGCCGGCACCCGTGGCGCAGGGGAGGGCGGTGTGGTGGCCGGTAGCTGGTACGAGCGCCTCTTCGCCAGCGATGCCCCGGTACGCGAGATCAGCGAGGAGGCGGTGCAGGGCGCGCAGGCGGCAGCGCTGGAAGAGCGCTTCGAGCTGTCGCTGTTCGAGCCGCGGCCGGTCCCGTTGTCGCTGTTCGGTGCGGGCACTGGCTCTGGCACTGGCGAGGCCGAAACGCCGACCTTCGTTGCCGAAGACGGCACCCTGGTCGCCAGCGAAGCCATCGACGAAGGCGTGGCCCTGCACGCGTTGCTGGAACGCCTGACCCATGCCCAGGCCTGGCCGCTGGCGCTGCCCGCGCCCCCGGTGCTGGTGCGCTGGTTGGGTGTGTCGGCGGAGATGGCGCAGGTGGTGCATGCGCAGGCGCGCCAGATGCTGGCGCAGCCGCAACTGGAACGCTTCTTCAATCCGGCCCTGCACCGCTGGGCGCGCAACGAGATGGAGATCGTTTCCACCAGCGGTGTGATGCGCCTGGACCGGGTCGTGATGTTCGAGGATGAAGTCTGGGTGCTCGACTACAAGCGGCGCCTGCTCGATAGCGAACGCGCCGATTACGCCGCACAGCTGGCGCGCTATCGCAGCGCGCTCGTGTCGGTCTTTTCTGACATGCGAATCAGGTCTGCGCTGATTACCGCAGATGGCACGCTGGTGGAACATTGAGGCTCCCCCAACTACCGTCATCCACTCCATGCGCTTCGGATAAGTTCCAGAAATTCAATAAACATCAAATCAGGAAGTTTAAATTTTCCGTTGTAAGATAAAAAAGATCATCGCAGAGGGCAAGAGTGATATCTTCGGTGCTCCGTGATTGTTGGCAACGTGGTTTTGTTAGTAAATCCTCGTTGAGCAATCCGGGTCCGATCGCATCGGGTAGTCATGCATCGCCAGGCCGATCCGGCTATCCACGCTCGCACGCTTGCACGCTCATGCGATCTACGCATGGTCCCCGTCTGGTCCCCGCACCGGGCGCGGTTCCAACAACCTAATCGTTCTACAGGAGGAGATATGGAGTGGGCTCTTCCGTCTTTCACCCTCGCACAGACGCTGCAATGGAATGCCTTGCTGGTATTCGGCGGTCTGCTGCTGTTCGGGCTGATCGCGGGCTACGTAGTTTCCAAGTCCCCATGGGTGCCACGCATCACGGGTTATCTGCTGGTCGGTTTCCTGCTCGGTGCGGGCGGCTTCAACCTGCTTTCGGGCGAAGTGCTCAAGGTCACCAACATCTTTGCCGACATCGCCGTGGCACTGGTGGTGTATCAGCTGGGTCGCTATGTCGATATCGGCTGGCTGCGTCGCGAGAAGTGGCTGATGATCACCGTGGCCGTGTCGGCGGTGCTGTGCTTCGGCTTCGTCAGCATTGCGCTGACCTGGTTCGGTACCGATTCGGTGATGGCGCTGCTGGGCGGCGTGATGGCCATCGCTACGGCTCCGGCCGTGGTGCTGGTGGTATTGCGCGACCTCAAGGCCGAAGGCCAGGTCACGCGCCGCCTCGCCGCCATGACGGCCTTGAACAATTTCGTCGCCGTGCTGGCCGCCTATGCACTCTTGCCGGTGATTGCGCACGAGGCCGGTACGCCCGTGGCCACGCTGATCCAGCACACCCTGTATTCGCTGGTGGGCTCGGCTGTCCTGGCCTACCTGACCTATTGGCTGATGATGCCGCTGGCACGCCTGCTGGGTCGCGAGAACAGCTCGCAGTTCGTGCTGGTGATCTCGGTGATAGCGCTGGCCATCGGTGTGGCGCATGCGCTGCACCTGCCGGTGATGCTGACCATGCTGATCTTCGCCATCCTCTCCAAGAACCTGGATCGCCAGTTCGATCTGATGGAGCTGGAATTCGGCGTCGCCAATGAATTGTTCGTGGTGATGCTGTTCGTCACCGTGGGGGCCTCGATGAAGCTGTCGGACCTGGGTCTGCTGGGCTTCTCGGTGCTGATCCTGATCGCCGCCCGCTTCCTGGCGATGGGGCTGGGCATCTTCCTGTTCGCGCGCTTTGCACGCATGAACTGGCGCCAGGCCGGCCTGCTCACGCTGGGTACCCTGCCCATGACCGAGGTCGGCGTGGGCCTGATGCAGACGGTCTCTTCGCTGTACCCGCACACCACGGCCAATGTGCTGCCGCTGCTGGCGGGCAGCATGGTGGTCCTGGAATTCCTGGGGCCGGTGGCGACACAGTTTGCCCTGATCAAATCTGGAGAGAGTGGACGCGAATGAATACCGAGACACTGATCCGCAATGAACAAGACACCGCTGCGAGCCAGGCCCACGTGGCCGGTCCGCAGGGCAGCGCCGGCATCCTGCCGTTCGGTTCCTCCACGCCTTTTACCATGGGCATCGAGCTGGAACTGCAACTGGTCAACCGCCGCAATTACAACCTGGCCAGCGATGCGGTCGATCTGCTGAACTGGATCGAGCCGCGCGACCTGCAAAAGCAGATCAAGCTGGAAATGACGCAGGGCATGATCGAGCTCAATTCGGGCATCCATACCCGCGTCGATGAACTGATCGAAGAGCTCAAGGGCTTGCGCGCTGCCTTGAACAAGGGCGCGCAATACCTCAACATCGACGTCTCCGGCGGTGGCGCGCATCCCTTCCAGCACTGGAATGAACAGCGCATCACGCCCAGCGAGCGTTTCCATTACCTGCACGAGAAATACGGCTACCTGGCCAAGACCTTCACGGTGTTCGGCCAGCACATCCACATCGGGGTGGAGAATGGCGACGATGCGCTGTACCTCACACACGGCTTTTCGCGTTACGTGCCGCATTTCATCGCACTCTCGGCGGCGTCGCCGTTCTACCAGGGGGCCGATACCAAGTTCGATTCCTCGCGCAGCAATGTGGTACGCGCCTTCCCGTTGTCGGGCACGGCCCCGGTCCACACCCGCTGGGCCGAGTTCGAGACCTACTACGATGAATTGCACCAGATGGGCATCATCGCCAGCATGAAGGACTTCTACTGGGACATCCGTCCCAAGCCGGAATACGGCACCGTGGAAATCCGCGTCTGCGATACGCCCCTGACCATCGAGCATGCGGCGCATCTGGGCGCCTATGCCCAGTTGCTGGCACGCTGGATCCTGACCGAACGGCCGTTCGTGGTGGGTGACGATTTCTACCTGCTGTACCAGTTCAACCGTTTCGAGGCCAGCCGCTTTGGCCTGAACGGTCAGCTGGCATTGCATGGCGCCACGCCTTCGCAGTCACGCAAGCTGCCCATCTTCGAACATCTGCTGCAGCAGTTGCAGTTGCTGGAGCCCTACGTGGCCAACGAGGCCGAGCACCAGACCATCGTGCGCCTGCGTCGCATTGCGCATGACCGGCTCTCGGACGCCAACTGGCTGCGCCAGATGTTCGCCCAGCGCGGATCGCTCAATGACATGATGCGGCTGTCCTCGGAGTTGTGGATGGGCGTGGAGCCGCCGCCGTATTTCCAGTAACCGATATGTCGCTATCCATGATTTCCACCGCAAGGTGGTGAGCTTGAGTTGAGGTGTCCGCCCGCCCGGGTGATTGCAGAGCACACGGGACGGCGGCGAGAAGGCAGGGGGCCGGTGTCGCAAGATGCCGGCCCCTTGTCTTTGTGATCGTTGTTTCCTGGCTCTTGTGCGCAAGGGCCGGGATCGCCGACAATCACGGCTTTTGAAGCGACCTCGGGCTGCACCGAGATGCGTGCCGGAGCCAGCATGAACCACCATTCCCCCAAGCATTTTGATGTCGCCGTCATCGGCGCCGGCGCGGCCGGCATGATGTGCGCCGCCGTGGCCGGCCAGCGTGGCCGGCGCGTGGTCCTGATCGACCATGCCGGCAAGCTGGCCGAGAAGATCCGCATCTCCGGGGGCGGGCGCTGCAATTTCACCAATGTGGGCGCAGGGCCGCAGCATTATCTTTCGCAGAATCCGCATTTCTGCCGCAGCGCCCTGTCGCGCTATACCCCGCAGGACTTCATCGGGCTGGTCAAGCGCCACCGCATCGGCTTTCACGAAAAGCACAAGGGCCAGCTGTTCTGCGACGATTCGGCCGAGGACATCATCGCCATGCTCAAGGCCGAATGCGAGACCGGCAACGTCAGCTGGCGCATGCCCTGCACGGTGCATGAGGTGGGCAAGAGCGGCGAACTGTTCCGCATCGCCACCAGTGCCGGCGAGATCCAGGCGGCGAGCCTGGTGATCGCCACCGGCGGACTGTCCATTCCCAAGATCGGCGCCACCGATTTTGCCTACCGCATCGCCCGCCAGTTCGATCTCAAGCTGATCGAGCCGCGCCCGGGGCTAGTGCCGCTGACCTTCGATGGCAAGGGCTGGCAATCGCTGGTGGAGCTGGCCGGCATCGCCCTGGAAGTGGAAGTGGAAACCGGAGTGAAGAAGGAGCGGGGTTATTTCCTGGAAGACCTGCTGTTCACCCACCGTGGCCTGTCCGGCCCGGCCATCCTGCAGATTTCCAGCTTCTGGAAGCCGGGCGCGCCGCTGACCCTGAACCTGCTGCCGCAACTGGATGTGGCCGAGACCCTGATCGAGGGCAAGGGGACGCTCAAGAAGAACCTGGGCAACCTGCTGGCGCAATGGCTGCCCAACCGCCTGGCCGAGGGCTGGCTGCAGATACATGGCTTCGATGCCGGCGCGCGCATTGCCGACATGCCGGACAGGGCACTCAAGAAGCTGGGCGACTCCCTGAACCGCTGGGTGATCGTCCCCAGCGGCTCGGAAGGCTACCGCAAGGCCGAGGTCACCCTGGGTGGCGTCGATACCCGCGAGCTGTCGCAACAGACCATGATGGTCAACAAGGTGCCGGGCCTGCATTTCATCGGTGAGGCCACCGATGTCACCGGCTGGCTGGGCGGCTACAACTTCCAGTGGGCCTGGGCCTCGGGCGTGGCGGCCGGTTCGGCGGTGTGAGGCGAAGTTGGTGGTGAGGTTGCTGACGTTGCAGATGGCCAGGGTGGAATTTTTCGTCCGCTTCCCTTGACTTCAGGTGAAGCATCATCTTGACTGTGATAAGTGACTGATTCTTATCCGTTTTTTACTGGCGGGGTGGAAAAAATGCCACGTTTGGCCTTCCAATCGGGTATCAGTACTGCTACAATCGCTTTCTTTGCTATCCAACCTAACCTTTTTGGTTTGAATTTACATGACCACTATTCGCGTTAAAGAGAACGAGCCGTTCGAAGTTGCAATGCGTCGCTTCAAGCGCACCATCGAGAAGACCGGTCTGCTGACCGAACTGCGCGCACGCGAGTTCTACGAAAAGCCGACCGCTGAGCGCAAGCGCAAGCTGGCTGCTGCCGTGAAGCGTCATTACAAGCGCATCCGCAGCCAACAGCTGCCGAAGAAGCTGTACTAAGAATTTTCTGCCGCGCCCAGGTGCGGCCGATGTGTAAACCCGCTCCGGTGTTGGTCCGCAGCGGGTTTTCGCTTTTTTTCTCATTTGTTTGCTGGTTCGTCACCTTGAGCCTGCCCGTCCTGGATTTTCTTCTCTGAAACCCCAGATATGAAGCAAAGGCAGCGATTCGGGCTGGCGATAAGCCCATCCATGTTCTACGATCCTATGACAGGCGGCCACCTTGCCGCCTGGAACACTGGATGCGGGATGGCGCCAGATTGCAGAATACTCATCCACCTCATCTTCGGAGTACCCCATGGGTTTGAAAGAGCAGATCACGGAAGACATGAAGGCCGCCATGCGCGCCAAGGAAATGGGCAAGCTGGGTACCATCCGCCTCTTGACCGCCGCGATGAAGCAGAAGGAAGTCGATGAACGCGTCGAACTGACCGACGCCCACGTGCTGGCCATCATCGACAAGATGGTCAAGCAGCGCAAGGATTCCATCTCCCAGTTCGAAGCCGGTGGTCGCCAGGATCTGGCCGACATCGAAAAGGCCGAGCTGGCGGTGCTGGCGGCCTACATGCCGGCCAGCCTGTCGGATGACGAGATCAAGGCCGAGGTGCAGGCTGCCGTGGCCGCTACGGGTGCCGCCGGTCCGCAGGACATGGGCAAGGTCATGGGCGTGTTGAAGCCCAAGCTGGCCGGTCGTGCCGACATGACGGCCGTGTCCGCGCTGGTCAAGGCCGCGCTGGCGGCCTGATCGGTTTGCCGCTCTTCCTGCCACTGGCTCCGTCCATTCGTCCGCAACCCAGGTGATTCCACAGTCGTTCATCCAGGACCTGCTCAACCGCGTCGACATCGTCGACGTGGTGGGACGTTACGTGCAGCTGAAGAAGGGTGGCGCCAACTTCATGGGCCTGTGCCCCTTCCACAACGAGAAATCCCCCAGCTTCACCGTCAGCCCGACCAAGCAGTTCTATCACTGCTTCGGCTGTGGCGCGCACGGTACCGCGATCAGTTTCCTGATCGAGTATTCCGGCATGGGTTTCGTGGAAGCGGTCAAGGATCTGGCCCAGAACGTGGGCATGGTGGTGCCCGAGCGCGAAGACAGCATCCCCCTGGCCCAGCGCCAGGAAAAGCAGGCCAAGAGCATGGCCTTGTCGGATGTGATGACGCGTGCCAATGACTTTTACCGGCACCAGCTGCGCGGCGCCCAGATCGCCATCGACTACCTCAAGGGGCGAGGCCTGACCGGCGAGATCGCCGCCCGCTTCGGCCTGGGCTATTCGCCCGACGAGTGGGACAGCCTGCGCCAGGTCTTCCCCGATTACGAGAACGAGGCCCTGGTCGAATCGGGCCTGGTGATCGACAAGAGCGAAGAGGGCGGCGCCCACCGCAAGCGTTACGACCGCTTCCGCGGCCGCGTCATGTTCCCCATCCGCAATACCAAGGGCCAGGTGATCGGCTTTGGCGGTCGCGTGATGGATGGAGGCGAACCCAAGTACCTGAACTCGCCCGAAACCCCGCTGTTCCAGAAGGGCAGCGAGCTGTACGGTCTGTTCGAGGCGCGCCAGGCGATTCGCGAGGCCGGCTATGCGCTGGTCACCGAAGGCTATATGGATGTGGTGGCGCTGGCCCAGCTGGGCTTCCCGCAAGCGGTGGCCACGCTGGGAACGGCCTGCACCCCGATCCACGTGCAAAAGCTGTTGCGCCAGACCGACCAGGTGATCTTCAGCTTCGACGGCGACAACGCCGGCCGCCGCGCCGCGCGCCGCGCGCTGGAGGCCTGCCTGCCGTATGCCTCGGACAACAAGACCATCAAGTTCCTGTTCCTGCCCAAGGAGCATGATCCCGACAGTTACGTACGCGAGATGGGTGCCCCGGCCTTCGAGGAACAGATTCGCGAAGCGCTGCCGTTGTCGCAGTTCCTGCTGCGGGAAATCATCGGCGAGAACGACCTGCGCTCCCCGGAAGGCCGCGCCCATGCCCAGTTTGCGGCCAAGCCCATGCTGCAGGCCCTGCCGGCTTCCGCCTTGCGCCTGCAGATCGTGCGCAGCATCGCCCAGGCCACGCAGTCAACCGCGGCCGAGCTTGAGGCATTGTTTGAACTGGAAAAGCCGGTCGCCCGCGTACGCGCCGCACCACCGCGCAGCAAGCGTACCGCGCCGGTCGGCCTGGCGCGCCAGATCATGCGCCTGCTGGTGGCGCATCCGCAGTTGTCGGCCGACCTGGATGCCGGCGCGCTGGAAGCCATCGCCCGCATCGCTCCGGACCAGGCCGAGATGCTCGGACAACTGGTCGGCGCCGCCCAGAGCATGGGCGAGCAGGCCAATTTCGCCGCCCTGGTCGAGCATCTGCGCGAGGGCGGCCCCGAGTTCGATTCGATGATCGCGGAAATCGCGGCCGAATCGGAATCCGAATTCGATGTGGTGCGGGCCGAGATGGCCGGCGCCATCCGCCAGGCCAGGATCCGCGCCCTCGATGAGGAGATGCAGATGCTGGTGACCTCGAACCTGCGCACCGAGGAAGAGCGCAACCGCTATCGCGAGCTGATGCAACGCAAGGAATGGCTCAAGCGCCAGACCGGCGGTGCCGCCGCGGCGGGATGAGGATGGGCAGCCGTCGCCAGGGGCTGATGAGTAGCAGCTGGGGAGTGGGGCGACGCGCTTGAAACAGGAGGATGGACATCGATGACCCAGGTCGTCGATGGCAGGGTCGCAGGAGCTGACAGGGCAGGTTTCAGGAAAACACGGTAAAGCCATGCAAATTGCCGTGATTTGCCCGCCGGATCGCCGGCGAATGGCCGAATATCGCGGCTTGATCCGGGAGAAAAGAGCCCCATCTGTGCTATACTATAGGGCTTTAGTTCCGCCGGATGGCTCTTGCATCCCCACCCTGCGGCACCATGTCTTCACCCCGGCGCATCGGGATGAAGGCCGGCAGACAGCGGTATCGCCTGCCGGATCGGGAATGGCACGACTGCCTGCCTTCCGGATCGATGGCCCGCCGGTAAAAAGGAACGTTGCGCGTGCAGCCGGAGTCTACCGGGAAATCGGTACCGGAGTTGCATCATTAGCATGACTTGATTGGCGCAATGAGTGAATTCTCAATTGGCAGTTGATTCTATGGCAAATGCAATGAAGAAACCCGCGAAAACTCCAGCAGCGTCGACAAAGAGCAGCAAGCCGGCAACGGCGGTAAAATCCACCGCCGCTGCCAAGCCCACCAAGGCGGTGGCCGCCAAATCGCCAGTCAAGGGGACTGCGACGGCAGCCAGCACCGTAAAACCCACGGCAAAGACTGCAGCAGCAGCGACGCCGAAAAAGACGACAGTCAAGACAACTGCCGCCAAGCCGGCCCGCGCCGCAGCGCCCAAGGGTACTGCAACGCCAGCCAACAAGTTACCTCAAGCCGCCGAACAAGCGGTTTCTGTGAAAGCGACGAAGACTTCCGTGACCACCAAGAAACCCGAAACCAAGACCGCCAAGACCACCAAAGCCGCACAGGTCGAAGGCAAAGACGTCAGCGCGACTGCCGCGTCGAGCGTAAGTCAAACCACTGATGCTGCCGCCCTGGCAGCCATCGACACGTCCGGCTATGTGCTGCCGAGCGTCAAGGTGCCGGGCCGTCGTGGCCGCAAGCCCAAGGAATTCCAGCCCGAGAGCGACGAAGTCGCCGCGCTCAACACCATCGAGCGTACTGAACTGAAGGCCGCCGACAAGGCCAAGGCCAAGGACCGCAAGGCCAAGGAAAAGGCCTTGTTGAAGGACGCCTTCTCTTCCGACACCGAAGCCAGCGAAGAAGAGCTGGAGCGTCGTCGCCAGAAGTTGAAGACCCTGATCAAGCTCGGCAAGGAGCGTGGTTTCCTGACCTTCTCGGAAATCAACGACCACCTGCCCGAGAACATCGTCGATCCGGAAGCCATCGAAGGCATCATCGGCACCTTCAGCGACATGGGCATCTCGGTCTACGAGCACGCTCCTGACGCCGAAACCCTGCTGCTGTCGGACAACGTGGCCAACGTCGCCAGCGATGACGACGCCGAAGCCGCCGCCGAAGCCGCCCTGTCGACCGTCGATTCCGACTTCGGCCGTACCACCGACCCGGTGCGCATGTACATGCGTGAAATGGGTTCGGTCGAGCTGCTGACCCGCGAAGGCGAAATCGAGATCGCCAAGCGCATCGAAGACGGCCTGAAGGACATGATCCAGGCCATCTCCGCCTGCCCGACCACGATCGCCGAGATCCTGGTCGCCGCTGACCGCATCTCCAAGGATGAGATCAAGGTCGACGAAATCGTCGATGGCCTGGTCGATCCCAACGAAAGCGAACAGCAGGTCGACGCCGCCGCTTCCGACTCCGACGAGGACGACGAAGAAGCGGAAGAAGACGAGGAAGAAGACGAAGAAGAGGAAAGCGAGAACAGCGGTTCCGGCGCTGCCGGCTTCTCCGCCGAACAGCTGGAACAGTTGAAGCGCGACGCGCTGGGCAAGTTCGCCGTCATCGGCACCCAGTTCGAGAACATGCGCAAGGCTTTCGAAAAGGAAGGCTACAACTCCAAGCCCTACGTCAAGGCGCAGGAAATCATTTCCAACGAGCTGCTGGGCATCCGCTTCACCGCCAAGATCGTCGAGAAGCTGTGCGACACCCTGCGCGCACAGGTGGATGAAGTCCGCACCGTCGAACGTCAGATCCTGGACGTGGCCGTCAACAAGTGCAACATGCCGCGCGCCCACTTCATCAAGGTCTTCCCCGGCAATGAAGTGAACCTGGACTGGGTGGACGGCGAAGTCGCCGCCAACCATGACTACAGCACCGTGCTGAGCCGTAACGTCCCGGCCATCAAGGAACTGCAGCAGAAGCTGATCGACCTGCAGGCCCGCGTCGTACTGCCGCTGCCGGACCTGCGCGCCATCAACAAGAAGATGGGCGCTGGTGAGAAGAAGGCACGCATGGCCAAGCGTGAAATGACCGAGGCCAACCTGCGTCTGGTGATCTCGATCGCCAAGAAGTACACCAACCGTGGCCTGCAGTTCCTGGACCTGATCCAGGAAGGCAACATCGGTCTGATGAAGGCGGTGGACAAGTTCGAATATCGTCGCGGCTACAAGTTCTCGACCTATGCGACCTGGTGGATCCGTCAGGCCATCACCCGCTCCATCGCCGACCAGGCGCGCACCATCCGTATTCCGGTGCACATGATCGAGACGATCAACAAGATGAACCGCATCTCGCGTCAGATCCTGCAGGAAACCGGTGCCGAGCCGGATCCCGCGACCCTGGCGATCAAGATGGAAATGCCGGAAGACAAGATTCGCAAGATCATGAAGATCGCCAAGGAACCGATCTCCATGGAAACGCCGATCGGTGACGACGACGATTCCCATCTGGGCGACTTCATCGAGGACAACAACACGCTGGCCCCGGCCGATGCGGCGCTGCATGCCTCGATGCGCAACGTGGTCAAGGACATTCTGGACTCGCTGACCCCGCGTGAAGCCAAGGTCCTGCGCATGCGTTTCGGCATCGAAATGTCGACCGACCATACGCTGGAAGAAGTGGGCAAGCAATTCGACGTGACCCGCGAGCGTATCCGCCAGATCGAAGCCAAGGCACTGCGCAAGCTGCGTCACCCCTCCCGTTCGGACAAGCTGAAGAGCTTCCTGGAAGGGAATTGATATTAGGGTGTCAGAATTGGCCGGCGAAGATGTTAAAATCGCCGGCTGATTTTTTGGCCCCCTAGCTCATGCTTGGTTAGAGCAGCGGACTCATAATCCGTTGGTGCCGTGTTCGACTCACGGGGGGGCCACCAGTACCAGAAAGGGATTCCGAGAAATCGGAGTCCCTTTTTTGATATCACTAAACTTGTAATTAAAGATGAGCTTGCGTTTTTGTAATATTTTTAATTGCTAACAAGAAATTTATTTCATCGTCAGGGAGGTGTCATGGCTACTTCAACTCAGCAAACACAAGCAGATTACGAAGAGCGTCTGCAAGAACAAATTGGATTTTTGAAGAGTTCAGCAGCCGCTTATGACTCCGGAAACAAGGGTGAAGCTAGGCGTATTGCCGCTGCGGTAAGAACATTGGTCCACGATACCTCTAAGTCCCATGCGTTGTTATTTTTATTGAACCGAATTTCTTCGATGCAATTTTTTGACACCGCTTACGCTATAACGCCTGAGAATCAAAATAGCCACTCGGGCTTGGTAAACATGGTGATAGGTAAAGAAGTTCGATACACTGTTGATTTGCTCGCCGATTTAACCCTCTCTAACTGACCCGCCTTCCATTGCCTGCTAAAGGCCGCCACACGGTCATACGACCCCTCATAACCAAGCCCCCTTAACTCCAGGAACATCTGTTTCAAGGTCCGTCTTTGCTTACGGGATTTGACCAACTCTGAGCTCAGCCACGCGGAAAGCCTTGGGGCATATGCATCCAAAGAGCTCGGTGAATGCCTGCTGGCATAGGAAGGTTCGATCGCCTCTGATCGAATGTAGCGACGAACCGTGTTTCGGGAAATGTCCAACCTGCGGGCAATTTCCCGGATGGAGACGCGATCTCTGATGTACCAGCGTCGAATGATTCCAAGTAGGGCCACGTCTATCACTCCGTTCTCCCGCTCGCTGTCATGAGCAGGATTGTGGTCTAAACATGGGTCAATTTAGGATGCAAATTTCCAGGGAAACTGGGTCAGTTTTCAATGCAAATCAACAATCGGTATTTTTTCGAACGCAATTTCTCAAGCTAAAAATAGAGCCGAAGATCATCATCGTGGCCCGAAAATAGGCGCCGAAGACGTGAATCTCGCTACGGGAGATTATGCTCCTTTGAAGCAAGAAGAGTTCAAGGTAGACGCCGACGCGGACAGAGAAATACTGGAAGCGGCTTTTAGAAAACTGGTACTTTTTTGTACAGAGAAATCCAAGTGTAATGTATTCCTCATTGAGCAAAAACTCGTTGGTCCAACCAGAGACGCAATTGATCAGCTTATTGATTTGCGGCTAATTCATCCGGTTAAATCCAGAGTGACCTTGAAACGTAATGCATCGGGTGAACTATATGAGGCTTACATGCTTGATTTGAGCCAATATACCGCTGCACGAAAAGTACATGAGTTTCAAATCGTTGATCTCAGTGCAGCAGATAGAGATGAATCGATAAGAAAGGCATCATTAATTTATTCGGGTAGCTGAAGCGCGCCCTGTGCTGGCCTGCTTACTAATTCGGTACGAGAACGATCTGGAGTCTGCGGGAAAAAGTCTGTGCAGATAACCCGAATGACGCAAAGCCGCACAAGCCAACGCTCACCCCTACCAGGCAAGATCACGCACACAGGTATACGATGGTGACCCATCCAAGGACCCCATCAGGAGCAAGGCATGCCAAACCTTCAAGACCCGCAACAACCCCAGGTTCCGTGGGACTCCGCCCAGTATCTGCGCTTCGGCGGTGAACGCCTGCGTCCGGCGCTGGACCTGATGTTGCATCTGCCCTTGCCGGCTCCCGCCCATATTCTCGATTTCGGTTGCGGTGCCGGTAACCTGACGGCCTTGCTGCAGCAGCGCTGGCCAGAGGCTGAAGTGCTGGGCGTGGATGGCTCGGAGGACATGCTGGCCAAGGCGCGCACGACCGTTCCGCATGGCCGCTTCATCCAGGCCGATCTGAACCACTGGATGCCGGAGCACAAGCTTGACCTGATCTACACCAATGCGACCCTCCAATGGCTTCCCGATCACGCACAGCTGTTCCCAAGGCTGTTGTCCTTCCTTAATCCCGGTGGTTGCCTGGCGGTGCAGATGCCGGTCATGCACGATGCGCCGTTGAGACTGGCGCAGGTGGAGCTGGCGCGCTCGCCGGCCTATGCAGAGGTTCTGGGTGACGTGTCGGAACGGCGCAATGTGCTGGACATGGGTGGCTATCACGACCTGTTGCGACCACGGGTGGCGAGCCTGGATATCTGGCAGACCACCTATCTTCATGTGCTCAAGGGCGAGGACCCGGTGCTGGAGTGGGCCAGCGGCAGCAGCCTGCGGCCCTACCTTGAAAAGATGAAGGGCGAACAGCTGCAGGCCTTTCGCGCCGATTATGCGCACAGGATGCATCTGGCCTATCCGCCACGCAGTGACGGCAGTACCTTGTTGCCGTTCCAGCGCATGTTCATCATGGCGACCTTGCCGGGCTGAACCTGGCGCGTTGCGAACAGGCCTCAGCGATCCAGCCTGTCGACCCAGTCCACAATCTCCCTGGCAACCGCCTGCGGCTGTTCCGGAAACAGCGCATGACTGGCATCAGGAATCACCCGCACCTCCACCCTACCGGGCAGGGCGTCGCGCAGTTCATCGCGGGTGGCCGCAGGGCGCCAGGGGTCGTGCTGCGCTTGCAGGTCGAGGATGGGTACGGTCGAATACGGCCACCACGTCGACTGTGGTGTCGTCCGGCTGGCCTGCCGATAGGCCGAAGCAAGCTCCGGATGCCATCCCTCCAGCCAGGACTGCGGCACGAACGGTCCGGAGAAGAAGGCATCTCTGAGCGCCGCAATCCGCTGCGCGGTTGAGTTGCGCTGGTCTGCAGCGGTATCCAGCGCCGCGCTCAATTGCGCCGGGAGCCGTCCTTTGGCTGCCGCAGCTGCCACGACCACGCCGCGTACCAGTGCGGGATAATCCTGCGCCGTGACCCGGGCCACGTAATGTCCATAGGCATGGCCCACCACGACGGCGCGACCTTGGCCCAACAGCCGGATCGCCAGCGCCACATCACCGGCCAGGGTGTGCAGGTTCATCCCTTCCAGTGGTCCCCGGCTGGCTCCGATACCACGCGGTTGCGGCCGCAGCACACGGTAGCCAGCCTGGGCCAGGAGCTCGGCGACGGTGTCGAAATCCTCGCTGCCGCGTTGCGAGGAAGGCAGCAGCACGATCACTCCCTTGCGCTCCCGGGCATCGGGGCCTGAGGCTTCATCGACGATGACCTCGATCGACGTTTCCCCCTCTTGAACAACGGCATGGTTGCGTACATTGGCTGCCGCCAGTGGCGCGCTCCACGCCAGCCATGCCGTTACGGCGGCCAGCAACATCGCAATCTTCATGGGGAATCCTTTTTCTTGTCACGGTCTTGGCGCGGGCAGCACGGCAGGTCGGAGCCTGCCGTGCTGCCCACTCGTATCCACGCATGCGCTCAGGCAGGTGCTGCTCAGAACGTATGCCTGATCCCGGCATTCCAGGCCATGTCGCCCGAGCCAGTCTCGATGGCGCTGCCCACCGTGTAGCCGGCGCCGTTCTGGTTCCAGATCCTGGCTACCGTTGTGTACAGTTCGGTACGTCGGGAGAGCGCATATAGATAGCCCAGTCCCAGTTGCGAAGCATCCTGGTTGAAGCGGGTGCGGTCATCCTTGCGGATGTAGGACGCGATCAGCTTGTGCTGTCCCAAGGGCAGGGTCACACCGAGGATCATGTCGCGGCTGTCGGTGGTCGGGGTTGGGGCCACCGCCAGGCCGTAGGCATTGGCATTGTTGAGTGCCGAGCTGCCATAGCCCTTGTTGATGCCATAGCCGAAGTTGAACTTGACCACCTTCAGTTCATAACTGCCGGAGAGCAGCGTGTTCTTGGCGTTCTCGCTGCGCTGGACGGTGGGCGTATCCATGTTGCGGTTGTGGTGCGCCAGGCGTAGCGAAAGGCCGCCATTGGCATAGGCCAGGGCGCCGCCCCAGGCGCGGCCCATGGCATTGGAGCCGGCGTTTTCGCCGAAACCGTAGACGGCTTCGGCGGAGACGCCGCCGAAGGAAGGTGACACGTACTTGACCGTGTTGTCCATGCGACTGCCCGAATTCGCCGCCAGGTTCGCAGCGTTACCGGCAAAGCCTGCCGCAAACGGATCGGCCAGTACGAAGCCGGTGTAGTGTGGCGTGTACTGGCGGCCCACCGTGAGCGTGCCTTGCGAACCCGACAGGCCCACATAGGACTGGCGCCCGAAGAGCAAGCCGCCCTGGCCCATCGCGCCGGTGTCGCTCTGGAATCCGGACTCCAGTACAAACAGCGCCGCCATGCCGCCACCGAGATCCTCGGTCCCCTTGAAGCCGAGTCGGGAACCCGATCCTATCCCGCCGGTGATCTTGTTGACCGAGCCGTTGCGGCCGCCGGCTTCGTGCACGAAGCCGGTATCGACAATGCCGTAGATGGTCACGCCGGACTGCGCCAACGCGGCGTGGGTCGACAGCAGCAGGGCGGCGCCCAGGGCCAGCTGGCGGGCATATGTGCGGGTGTCGGACTGCCTTGTCGACGGGGAAAACTGTGATGAAAATGGGTAAGACATGGATGCTCCTCCTTGTGGTTGATATGTGTCTGCTGCCCGGCCCGATGCCGGGCGCAGGCAAGACGTGTCCCTTCCACTGCGACGGCGAGGTCGCAGTGGTGGAATCTTGTGAAGGTGTTCCGGGCCGGCCGCTACGTGGGTGTGCAGCGGTGGGACGGCACCGGCAGAGGTCAGCGGCCGGTGAAGACCGGTGCGCGCTTTTCCTTGAACGCCAGCTGCGCTTCGCGCGCATCCTCGGTCTTGCCGATGGCGGCGGTCATGTCCTGTTCGTAGCGATAGCCGTCGCGCAGGCTCAGGTCTTCGATGACGTTCATGGTGTGCTTGCCCATGCGCGTGGAGACCGGGCTTTTGGAAGCGATCACATGGGCGATCTCCAGTGCCGTCTCCAGCAGGGCCTCGGGCGCCACGCAGGCTTCGACGATGCCCAGCCGATACAGCTCCTGGCCGCCGACCCGGTAGCCGGTGAGGGCCATGCGGCGCAGGCGCGAATGCGGGAACAGGCGCATGGCATGGCGGCAACCACCGAGCAGGCCGACATCGACCTCCGGCAGGCCCAGGCTGGCCTGCTCGGACGCCACCAGGATGTCCGAAGAGGCCACCAGTGCCAGCCCCGAGCCCAGTGCGGCGCCGTTGATGGCGGCCACCACAGGCTTGGCGCATTCACGCACGGCATGGAAGCATTCCCGGGTGCGCCGCGAGTGCGCCATGAAGTCACCCGGCTGGCGGATGTTCTCGGCGCGGCCCTTGAGATCGGCGTCGGCGCAGAACACCTTGCCCGCACCCGTCAGCACGACGGCGCGAATGTCATCGGTCTCGGAGATGGCGTCCAGTGCCATCGTCAGTTCATCGTTGAGCGTGCGGGTCAGCGCATTGACCGGCGGCGCATTCAGGGTCAGCGTGGCGACATGGCCATCGAGTCTGACATTGAGCTGGGTGAAGTCGAACATGGAATCCCTCGTCGTGAATTTAACGGCCGGCCTGGTCAAAGCCATACAGTGTCTGCGGGTTGTCCACCAGGATCTGCTGCCGCACCGCGGCGTCCGGCACCCACTGGTGGAACAGGTCGATGAGTGCGCCCACATCCGGTGCCTTCTCCCCCATGCGTACATGGGGCCAGTCCGAGCCCCACAGCAGGCGCGCCGGATTGGCCGCCACCAGGGCGTCGTGGAAGGGTTTGAGATCGGCATAGGCGGGGGCCGCACCGGAGACCCGGCAGACCGACAGCTTGACCCATACGTCACCGTCCCGAAGCGCGGCCAGCACCGTCTGGAAGGCGGGATCATCGACGCCGCGCTCGACCTTCAGGCAGGCCATGTGATCCAGTACCAGTGTCAGCCCGGTCGCACGCAGCTGCGGCAACAGCTGCGCATAGGCCTCGCAGGGCGCCCACAGTTGCGCGTGCAGGCCCGCTTCGCGCATGGCCGGCGCCAGCTGCAGCAGATCGTCCACGCCCACGCTGCCGGCAAACCTGTCACCGGCAGGGGTGAGCATTTCCACGAAACGCAGACCACGGATGCCGCCGGCATGCCAGGCCTGCATAGTGGCCAGCGGTGTGTCGGCGCTGGCCACGGCGATGCCGCGTACCTGTCCGGCACTGGCGGCGATGGCTGCCAGCATGCATGCCGGATCGCTACCGTAAGGAGCGGGTTGCACCAGCACCCCGCGAGGTGCACCTACCGTGGCCAGCATCTGCGCATGGAGTTCGGCAGGGGCCAGCGGCGGCGGATAGTTCGATGCGGTGGATAACGGAAAAGCCGCATACGGACCGAAGACATGGGCGTGGCTGTCGCAAGCCTGGGCCGGCAAGGAGGTGCGCGGCGCCGTGGGCATGCGCGGTGTCTCGGTCTCGGTGGGGATGAAGCCGGAGGTCGTCACGATAGCGCCTCCTTGACCGGGCTCAGCTGGCCAGGCGGCAAGTCGGCCAACTGCGGCCGGCCCTGTTGCGTGGCGACCTGCAGGCGCGGCTCGGCATATTCCTCCGGCACCGGAATCTGGTGCACGTTGAGCGTCATGGCCACCATCGTGTAGTAGCCCAGGATGGCACCCAGTTCGACGATGCCCGCCTCGCCGTACAGACCCAGCACACGTTGATACACCTCCTCGTCGACATTGCCGTGTTGCTGCAGTTGCCGGGCATATTCGTAGACGTGGGCATCGGCGGCGTCGGCAAACAAGGGGGGCTGGCATGCGCATAGCGCATCGATCACCGTTTGTGGCAGGCCGGCGGCCTGTGCTGCCTGCGCATGGATGGCCCATTCGAGCTGGCTGTTCCAGCGCCGCGCTGCCACCAGGATCACCAGTTCGCTATGACGCGGCGGAATGCTGGTGCCGAAGCGCAGCAGGGCACCCATCTTCTGCCAGCGGTCAGCCAGTGCCGGGTTGTGCAGGGCGGCTTTCAAGGGGCCGACCAGGCGCGCGCGCGGGCCGCTGACGATGTCGTCGTAGACCGCACGCTGTTCGGCGTTCATGGTCTCCGGGGAGGGGAAGGAAATTCTTGGCATGGCGTTTCGGTCAGGTTCTTGTCGTGGTTCGATTTCAGATCACGCCAGCGTCATTCCACGCGGCGATCTGGGCGGCATCAAAGCCGAGTTCGGTCAGCACCTCGTCGGTATGCTGGCCCAGCAGGGGCGGCGCCTTGTCGAAGCGCAAGGCAGCGTCGGCAAAGCGCATCGGGCTGCGGATCTGCGGCACCGACCCGGCAGTGGGGTGGGGGATCTGGATCAGCATTTCGCGGTGTTTCACCTGTTCGTCCTCGAACACCTGCGGGATGGTGTTGATCGGGCTGCACGGGACCCCGGCGGCATCCAGCAGCGCGGCCCACTCCTGCATGCCACGGGTCTTCAATACGTCGGTGATCATGGGCAGCAGCACATCCTTGTTGCGCACCCGGTTGCCGTTGGTGGCGAAGCGCTCGTCGGCCGGCCATCCGGCCTGGCCGATCACCTGGCAGAACTTGGCGAACTGGCTATCGTTGCCGACCACCAGGACGATGTAGCCATCGGCGCAGGCGAACACGTCCTGGGGCTGGATGTTGGGATGCTTGTTGCCGGCGCGTTGCGGGGTCTTGCCGGAGATCAGGTAGTTCATCCCCTGGTTGGCGACCGAGCCCACCATGACGTCGAGCATGCCGATATCGATGTAGTCGCCCAGGCCGGTCTCTGCCCGTCGCGCCAGCGCCGCCAGTACCGACACCGAGGTGTACATGCCGGTCATCAGATCGACGATGGGCACGCCCACCTTCTGCGGGCCGCCGCCTGGCAGGTCGTCCCGTTCACCGGTGACGCTCATGAGGCCGCCCATGGCCTGGATCATGAAGTCATAGGCGGCGTTGTCGGCCTTGGGGCCGGTCTGGCCGAAGCCGGTCACCGAGCAGTAGATCAGGCCGGGGTTGATCTGCTTGAGGCTGGCGTAATCCAGGCCGAACTTGGCCAGGGTGCCGACCTTGTAGTTTTCCAGGAGGATATCCGAGCGCGCCGCCAGATCGCGGATGATGCGCTGGCCCTCGGCCGTGTTCAGATCCACCGTGATGGACCGCTTGCCGCGGTTGCAGGCCAGGTAGTAGCCGGCTTCGCGGGTTTCGTTGCCCTCTGCGTCACGCAGGAAGGGCGGGCCCCAGCTGCGGGTGTCGTCGCCCACGCGCGGGCGCTCCACCTTGATGACGTCGGCGCCGAGATCGGCCAGGATCTGGCCCGACCAGGGACCAGCGAGGATGCGGGAAAGATCGAGCACCTTGATGTGGGAAAGCGGACCTGCCATGAGAACTCCGATATCAAACCAAAAAGCAGAAAAAAGAAGGGCGACCGTGTTCAGGCCGCAGCGTCGTCCGGCACCGTCGCCTGTGCCGAGGGACGCAGGCAGAATCCCGCATGCCAGCTCGCCAGCTGCGGGTGGCCGGCACGCCAGTCGAGATCGGCGAAGCGGTAATCGAGATAGGACAGCGTGCAGCCGAGGGTGAGATGGCCGATGTCGAAGCCACTGTCGGCCAGGGCCGGGGCCTCGTCTTCGAGACGGTCAAGCGCAGTGCTGATCTTGAGCGCAAATGCCTGCAGCCAGCTATCCAGTTGCTGGGCGGGCGTCTTCATGCGTTCCTGGCGCCAGATCAGCAATACCGACAGCATGCCGTCGCCCAGTGCCTGGCGGCGCAGCGCAGTCCAGCGTGCCGGGCCGGCCGCAGGGAAGAACCGGGGGCCGTCGTGCAGGCTGTCGAGGTATTCGCAGATCACCGGCGAGTCGTACAGCGGCTCACCGCCGGGCAGCACCAGCGCGGGAATCTGCGAGAGGGGATTGTCGGCCATGATGGCCGGATTGGGCGTGGCGATGGCGGCCACCGAACGCACCAGCTGCACGCGCGATTCGAGACCGGTTTCCTTGAGCAGGATGACCACCTTGCGCACGAAGGGCGAGCGTGGCGACCAATGGAGTTTCATGCCGTTTCCTCATCTGTCGATGACTGGCAACGGCAATCGGTGCACCGTTACTTCAGTCGTATGTCGAGGCGGATCACATCGCCCCGGTAAATGCCCCGGCCCACGAACACGACGCGGCCGGCCTGGTCTACCGCCGAGCGCGTCACATACGCGATCGGCGCATTGAGCGGGATCTGCAGCAGTTCCGCAATGAGCGGATCGGCCGAGCCCAGCGTCAGCGTCTGGTGTGCCTCCTTGATTTCCAGCCCCGGTAGATCGCGCAAGATGCGCATCGAGGTCTTGGTCTCGAAGGACTTCTTCGGGATGCGGGCGCAGACGCGCGCATCGATATACACATCGCCGAGGTAATACGGCTTGCCATTGCGCCAGTGGCGGCGCCGCCAGTGCTCGTAGGCCTCGGCCATCTGGCCCAGCGACGGCTCCACCGGTGCCGGCGCCAGCCGCTCGCGCTCGGTCAGCACTTCGATGGTGGCACCTTCCGGTGCCAGCAACTGGCCTGACCAGTCGGTGGCCACCTCGCACCAGAACTGCTCCTGCGGTTTGCCGATCACGAACGTGCCCTTGGCACGGTAGCGCGCGATCAGCTTTTCCTCTTCCAGCATGTCCAGCGCCTGGCGTACCGTGGCGCGGGCCACCTGGCATTCCTCGGCCAGTTCATCGACCGTGGGAATTTGCGTGCCGACCGCCCAATCACCCGATTCCACCCGATTGCGGAACAGACTGGCCAGCTGGACGTAGCGCGGTACGGCGCTACGGCTGAAATCGATGGCCAGCTTGCGCGGGTCGGCCAGGTCAGGGAGGGA